>JAFTVM010000060.1 GCA_017465745.1 Oscillospiraceae bacterium | reverse complement strand
TTGTCGTTCAGGACCTGGGTGTTGGACTTGGGACGGTCATAATACTTGGCGATAATATCCGCGATTTCCTTGGGGGTGGTACCAAAATCGGTGGCCACTTCCTTCAAACGATACTTCACAAAACTCATATATCAAACGCACCTCCATAAATGCTTCGGTTCGGTGGGCGAAGCCCCTCGCCTCCCTCTCTGAGGGAGGTGGGCCGCCGCAAGGCGGCTCGGAGGGAGTGTCTTTCCGAAGCTCCTGTAACACAGGACACTCCCTCAGTCACGGCTTACGCCGTGACAGCTCCCTCAGAGAGGGAGCCAAGGCGAAGTTCCTTCGCATCTCAAACCTGAATGTAGGTTTTAACTTACTTCTTCTTGCCAAAGCGGACGTTCCGCTGGTGGGCCTTTGCCTCATCCGCGCGCTGGCGCAGCTTTTTTGCCTTGATGTCCAGGGCTTCCCGGACGTCCCTGACCTTTTCCTGGTCGGGGAGGGCCTTGACGAAGGCCAGGGCCAGGGCGGCATCGGTAAAGGCGGCGATGGCCAAACTGGTGCGGCCCACCACGAAGCCCAGCTCCTCCTTGGTGAAAGGCACCCGGAGAACCTGCTGCTCAGTGCCGGCCACGAAGCTCTTGGCCCGGCGCCAGGTGTGGTCGGAGGCGTCGGAGGCCACCACCACCAGACGGCCCTTGACGGCTCTGGTAACGGCGCCCACGGGCTCCTCGCCCAGCTCGATGAGACGGCCCTTTTTTGCCAGGGCCAGATAATTTAACGCTTTATCCATTGACGCTGCCCTCCATTTCACGGGTCAGGCGCTCATAGACGGCATCGGGAATGGTCACTTCCAGACTGCGGTCCAGGGCCTTGGACTTGCGTACCTTCTTCAGGCATTCGGGGTCGGGGCAGATGTAGGCGCCGCGGCCGTTCATCTTTCCGCCGAAATCCAGGCTGACATTGCCGTCGGTACCCCGGACGACGCGGATCAGCTCCCGCTTTGCCTTCCGTTCCCGGCAGCCCATACACTGCCGCTGGGGGATCTTTTTCTGCATAAGGACTACCTCCTTTATTGAATGCTGAATTCATAATGCACAATGCTGAATTTCAGATCATCGCGAAGCGATACCTCAATTTAGCATTCAGCATTCATCATTCAGCATTATTCCTCCACTTCTGCCTGAGAAGCGGGCTTGATGTCGATCTTGTAGCCGGTGAGGCGGGCAGCCAGACGGGCGTTCTGGCCCTCCTTGCCGATTGCCAGGGACAGCTGGTCATCGGGCACGATGACGCGGCAGGCCTTCTGGCCGGGCACCAGGGTGACGGAGATCACGTCGGCGGGGCTGAGGGCAGCCTTGACGTACTCGCAGGGATCCTCGGACCAGACCACGATGTCGATCTTCTCGCCGCACAGCTCATCCACAACGGCGCCGACACGGCCGCCGCGGGGGCCGACGCAGGCGCCCACAGGATCCACGCCCTCTGCGGTGGCACGGACAGCCATCTTGGAGCGGGAGCCGGCCTCACGGGCGATGTTGCGGACCTCCACCTCACCGGAAGCGATTTCGGGGGTCTCCAGCTCGAACAGGCGGCGGACCAGGTTGGGATGGGTACGGGAAACGTGAACCAGGGGACCGCGGGTGGCGCGGTGGACCTCCAGAACGTAAACACGGATCAGGTCGCCGGGCTCGTACTTCTCGCCGGGGATCTGCTCGGAGGTGCGCAGGACGGCATCCTGCTTGTCGCCGCCCTGGCCGATCTGGACGAAGATGTCGCCGGTGGGATCCAGACGCAGGACGGTGCCGGTCAGCAGCTCCTGGGCCTTGGAAGAGTAGCTCTCGTAAGCCACGCCCCGCTGTGCCTCGCGGATGCCCTGGATGACCACCTGCTTGGCGGTCTGGGCAGCGATGCGGCCGAACTTCTCCACATCCACAGGGATGGAGACGGTGTCGCCCAGCTGGATGTCGGGGTCGATGACCTTGGCAGCGTCGATGTGGATCTCCAGGGCGGTGTCCCACAGGTCGTCCACCACGGTCTTGATCTGACGCATGAAGATGCCCTGCTCGGTGATATCCACCACCACATTCTCGGCGGGGACGTCGCGGTGGTCTTCACGGTCCTTGCGGTATGCATTGGTCAGCGCCTGCTTCAGACGCTCCATCATATAATCCATAGGAATGCCCTGGGTCTTTTCCAGCTCCTTCAGAGCGGCAAAAATCTCGGCGCCATCGATCTTGTGGGCCTCGGGCTGCTTCTTGGCCTTGGTATTTCTAGCCATTTTTATTTCCTCCTAAAAGTATATTCAGTTTTTATAGTGATACTCAATAATAAACTGCAATTGGCAGAATTGGAGTTTATTATATGACGATCATAATGAGACGGGATTCCGGAATTTTCTTTCCCAAAATTCCAGAATCGGCAGTGCCTGTAAGCAATGCCTTTTTGTTGAAAATCTTTGATTTACAACAAAAACAATATTAGAATTCGACTCTCAGTCGCACCAGTGCGACCTGGGATTTTTCAAAGGTAATGGTCTCCTTACCGGCTTCCACGGTGATCCTGCCGTCTTCGTAGCCGGTGAGAACGCAGGGGATCTCCTTCAGACCGTTCCGGGGGCGGTAGAGCTTCACCGTGACGGCGCTGCCCATGAAGCGCTCGAAATCGCCGGGACGCTTCAGTGCCCGCTCCAGACCGGCGGAGCAGACCTCGAAATGGTAGCTGTCGGGAATGGGATCGGCTTCATCGAGAAGGGGGTCCACGGCCCGGGAGATGGCCTCGCAGTCGGTGATATCCACGCCGCCCTCCTTGTCCAGGTACAGCCGCAGGAACCGCTGGTCACCCTCGCGGACGTATTCCACATCCCACAGAGAGCATCCGTGAGCCTCCACAACGGGCTGTGCGATCTTGGTAACGATGTCGGTTACTTTCATGCAAACACACCTTTCTCAACTTAAAAACAGTAACAAGAAAGAGAGGGGCGCGCCCCTCTCTTCTAAGTCCTACTATCGTACATACGCATTATACCACTATGCACTGGGATTTGCAAGTGCTTTTTGAAAGAATTCTTCACAAATTACCCAGGTTCAGGTGGATTTTTCTGGTTATTGCGCTGTGAAATACAGATGTCTTTCCGGCGCAAAAACGCCCCGCACCTTTTTGGGGTGCGGGGCGCGGGGGTATGTAGTGCCTAAAAACCCTTACTTCAGGATCTTCATGGCGCCGGTGGGACATGCCTCGGCGCACTTGCGGCAGTTGATGCAGTCAGCGATGACGGCGGGATCACGGAACTCGGACTTGACCACGGTGGTGAAGCCGCGGCCGATGAGGCCCAGGATGCCCTTGCCGGCGACCTCGTCACAGGTACGCACGCACAGGCCGCACAGGATGCACTTGCCCTCGTTGCGCTCGATGCAGACCAGGCTCTCGTCGGAGGTGGTCATACGCTTCTCACCGACAAAACGCTCGGGATGGACGTCGTACTTGCCCACGTGCTTGATCAGGGTGCAGTTGTAGTAGTCATGGCAGCCGCACTCCAGGCAGCGCTTGGCCTCGGCCTGAGCCTGCTCCTCGGTGAAGCCGTAGTTCATCTCGTTGAAGTCCTTGATGCGCTCGGCGGGAGCCTTGTGAGGCATCTTGGCCCGGGCCTGCTTCTGGTAGGCAGTCAGCATCTCGGGCGTGACTTCACGCTCGGACAGGTAGGGCTTGCGGTAACCGACAATGGCGCCCTTCAGGTAGGAGTCGATAACGGCAGCAGCCTTGTTGGCCTCACCGATGGCGGCGATGGCAATGTCAGCGCCGCGGTTGGTGGCATCGCCCACTGCAAAGACGTCGGGCAGGTTGGTGCGGAAGGTGGTCTCGTCGGCAGCGATGATGCCCTTCTTGTTCAGCTCCAGGGCCTCGAAACCAACGGGCATGACCTTCTGGCCGATGGCGTTGATGACGGTGTCAACGGGCAGGATCTCGAACTGGCCTTCCACAGCTCTGGGGGAGCGGCGGCCGGAAGCATCGGGCTCACCCAGCTCCATGACCTGCAGCTTCATAGCGGTGACCTTGCCGTTCTCGCCGATGATCTCGGCAGGATTGCGCAGGATGCGGAAGTTGACGCCTTCCTCCATGGCCTCCTGGATCTCGATCTTTTCAGCGGGCATCTCGTCCACGGTACGGCGGTAGATGATGGAGACTTCCTTGGCGCCCAGACGGACGGCGGAGCGGCAGGCATCCATGGCGGTGTTGCCGCCGCCGACCACGGCGACCTTCTCGCCCAGGTAGGGACGCTCGCCCAGGGCGATCTTCTCCAGCAGGTTGATGCCGCCCCAGACGCCTTCCAGGTCCTCACCGGCAACGCCGGTGCCCATGGACTTCCATGCGCCGATGGCCACGACGGTGGCGTCGTGCTTGGCACGGATGTCTTCGAAGGTGGCGTCAACGCCGATGCGGAAGTCTGCCTTCATCTCGACGCCCATGTCGGCGATGGCCTGGATCTCAGCGTCCAGGACTGCCTTGGGCAGACGGTACTCGGGGATGCCGTAGCGCAGCATGCCGCCCAGCTTGGGCATTGCTTCGTAAATGGTGACGGCGTGGCCGTTCTTGCGCAGGAAGTAGGCTGCGGTCAGACCGGCGGGGCCGCCGCCGATGATGCCGACGCTCTTGCCGGTGTCGGCAGCGATCTCGGGCTTGAAGGGATTGGCGGAAGCCAGGTCCTTATCGCCGGCGAAGGCCTTCAGGAAGGCGATGGAGATGGGCTCTTCCACCATCTTGCGGCGGCAGGCAGTCTCACAGGGGTGCGGACAGACGCGGCCGATGGAAGCGGGCAGAGGCAGCTTCTCCTTGATGGTCTCAACGGCGCCATGGTAATCGCCCAGGGCGATCTGCTTGACGTAGAGCTGGCAGTCGGTGCCGGCGGGGCAGTTGAGGACGCAGGGACCGCGGCAGTCGCCGTCGTGGTCGCTCATCAGCAGCTCCAGAGCCACCTTACGGGCCTGGACAACACGCTTGGACTCGGTGTTGATGACCATGCCGTCGGAGGCCAGGGTGGAGCAGGAACGCAGCAGCTTGGGGCTCTTCTCAGCCTCGACAACACAGACGCCGCAGGCGCCGTAGTGCTTGACGTTCTCGTTATGGCACAGGGTGGGGATGTGGATGCCGCCGCGCTCTGCGATCTGCAGGATGGTCTCACCCTGCTGGCCGACACATTCCACACCATTGACAATAATCTTAATTTCGCTCATTTCGTAAGCCCTCCTTATTCCACGACGACTGCGCCCTTACGGCAGGAGTTGATACACTGGCCGCAGCGGATGCACTTGTCGGGATCGATGGCAAAGGTCTTCTTCAGCTCGCCGGAGATGGCGCCCACGGGGCACTTCTTGGCGCACAGGGAGCAGCCGATGCACTTCTCGGGATCGATGGAGTAGGTCAGCAGGGCGGGGCACTGCTTGGCGGTGCACTTCTTGTTCTCGATGTGATCGACGTACTCGTTGCGGAAGTAACGGATGGTGGTCAGGACGGGGTTGGGCGCAGTCTGGCCCAGGCCGCACAGGGCACCGTCCTTGATGGTGTTGCACAGCTCCTCCAGCAGCTCGATATCGCCTTCCTTGCCCTTGCCGGCAACGATGCGGTCCAGCAGCTCGGAAAGACGCTTACAGCCGATACGGCAGTGGACGCACTTGCCGCAGGATTCACGGGTGGTGAAGTCCAGGAAGAACTTGGCGATGCCCACCATGCAGGTGGTCTCGTCCATGACGACCATACCGCCGGAACCCATGATGGCGCCGGTGGCGTTCAGGTTCTTGTAGTCGATGATGGTGTCCAGCAGGTGTGCGGGGACACAGCCGCCGGAGGGGCCGCCCAGCTGCACAGCCTTGAACTCATGACCGCCGCGGATGCCGCCGGCGATGTCAAAGATGACCTGGCGCAGGGTCAGGCCCATGGGGATCTCAACCAGGCCGGAGCGCTTGACTTTACCGGTGACGGCAAAGACCTTGGTGCCGTGGGCGTTCTCGTTGCCGATCTTGGCGTAGGCTTCGCCGCCGTTGTTGATGATCCAGGAAACGTTGGCATAGGTCTCAACGTTGTTGATGTTGGAGGGCTTCAGCCAGTAACCGGCCTGAGCGGGGAAGGGGGGCTTCAGGCGGGGCATACCGCGGGAGCCTTCCAGGGACTCGATCAGGGCGGTCTCTTCGCCGCAGACGAAGGCGCCGGCGCCGGCCTTGATGCGCATGTCGCAGGAGAAGCCCGTGCCCAGGATGTTCTTGCCCAGGTAGCCCTTCTCACGGGCCTGGTTGATGGCGTTGGTCAGACGGACGATGGCCAGGGGGTATTCGGCACGGACGTAGACGATACACTCCTGGGCGCCGATGGCGTAGGCACCGATCAGCATACCCTCGATCAGGTTGTGGGGATCGGACTCGATGACGGCACGGTCCATGAATGCACCGGGGTCGCCTTCGTCGGCATTACAGATCATGTACTTCTCTTCGCCCTTGCTCTGGCGGGCAGCGTTCCACTTGAACCAGGTGGGGAAGCCGGCGCCGCCGCGGCCGGCCAGACCTGCTACCTTGATCTCCTCGATGACGTCCTCGGGGGTCATGGTGGTCAGGACCTTGGTCAGGGCCTGATAGCCGTCGTCTGCCAGGTAGGCTTCGATCTTCTCGGGGTTGATGACGCCGCAGTGCCGCAGGGCAATACGGGTCTGCTGGGTCAGGAAGGACTCGTCATCGGGCTCGATGACGATATCGCTGAGCAGGGTGTAATCCTTGGTGGCCACAGCGTTGACAATGGTCTCAGCGTGCTCGGGAGCAACCTTGACACAGCGGTAGAGCTTGCCTTCGTCGTCGTAAACGTCAACGATGGGCTCCAGATAGCAGATACCGACACAGCCGGTGATGGTCAGCTCAGCGCCAACCTGAGGGTTCATCTTCTCTTCCAGTGCGGTGTAAACGGCACCTGCACCGGCAGCCAGGCCGCAGGAGCCCTGGCCGACTACGATCTTTGCCATATTACTTACCCTCCTTTGCCTTGATGTCCCGCAGGATTTTAATGACCTTCTCGGGAGTCAGCGAGCCGTAGGTGTCCTCGTTGATCATCATGACGGGCGCCAGGGAGCAGCAGCCCAGGCAGGAAACCAGGCTCAGGGAGAACAGGCCGTCAGCGGTGGTCTCATTGTCACCGATGCCCAGCTCTTCCATAACAGCGTCAGCGATGCGGTCGGCGCCGTTGACGTAGCAGGCGGTACCCTTGCAGATCATGATCAGGTACTTACCCACAGCGGTGAAACGGAACTGTGCGTAGAAGGTGGCAACGCCCATGATCTTCGCGGGGGTCAGACCGGTGCGCTCGGAGATGTAGTAGACGGCGTCAACGGGAATATAGCCGTAGATCTCCTGGGTCTTCTGGAGGATGGAAATGAGGCTGCCCTTCACATCAGCGTACTTGTCCAGTACGTCCTTGATCAGAGACAGGTCCACACTTTCGTGGTTGCAGCACATAATCTTTCACTCCTTATGTGTGATTTTGATTGATTTTCTCAGCACTTTCAACAGCGCCGAAGTATTTCAAACCGATGATATTATACCAATATATACAAGTAAAAGCAATAGGCATTTTATAATAAATATTCCTCTTAATAATGTATGCCGGAGGATAACGTAATAAATCACCGAGGTGTAAATTGCGTTTTGTCGTACACTTAACGTGTTCCATTGCAGGGGACGGGCGACCCGTCCCCTGCAATGGTGTACCATATCGGAACCATAAACTGCAAGTTGAACCGCAAAACGTAAAACCCGGGCGGCCATTGGGCCGCCCGGGTTGGGGTACAGCAATATGTACTTACTTGTTCTTCAGCAGGTCGCGGATCTCGGTGAGGAGGACTTCCTCTGCGCTGGGAGCGGGAGGCGCGGGGGGCTCTGCGGCAGCGGCCTCTTCCTCCTTCTTCTTGGTCAGATCAGCCATCTTGTTGAGCATCTTGACGATGAAAAAGACAACCAGAGCCAGGATGAAGAAGTTGATGACGGCGGAGATGAAGTTGCCGTAGTTCAGGGTGTTCAGGATCTCGTTGCCGGCCTCGTCCAGGACGGGATCACCGAACAGGCGGGGCAGGACCAGCTTCATTTCGCTGAAATCGATGCCGCCCAGGAAGATGGACACGATGGGCATGATGATGTCATCGGTCAGGGACTTGGTGATGGTGGAGAAGGCGGCGCCGATGATGGTACCGACAGCCAGTGCCATGGCGTTGCCCTTGACGGCAAATGCCATGAATTCATCCCACCAGGAGGGCTTCTTGACAGGGTTGGTCATAGTAGTATGTTCCTTTCTTGATTACCTTAATATATGGCGGTATGCGCAACGAACCGAGCCGACAGCGTGACGAGGATAATGCCGTTCGTCACGCATTGGCCGGCAGCCCCGCCGCCTTACTTCTTGGGCTCGATGACCTCGATGCCGCCCAGGTACTTGCGCAGGACCTCGGGAACCACCACGGAGCCGTCGGCGCGCTGGTTCTGCTCGACGATGGCAGGGAAGATCCGGGAGGTGGCCAGACCGGAGCCGTTCAGGGTGTGAACGAAATCGATCTTGCCGTCGGCGCGGCGGTAACGGCAGTTGCCGCGGCGGGCCTGGTAGTCACGGGCGTTGGAGACGGAGGAGACTTCCTTGTAGCCGTTCATGGAGGGGATCAGGATCTCGATGTCGTAGGTGCGGGCCATGGAAGCGGAGCAGTCGCCTGCGGCCAGCTTCACGGTACGGAAGTGCAGGCCCAGACCGGCCACCAGGTTCTCAGCCTTGGTGACCAGCTCGTCGAAGGCAGCGTCGGAGCCCTCGGGGGTGGTGAACTGGAACATCTCCACCTTGTTGAACTGGTGGCCGCGGACCATGCCGCGCTCGTCGGCGCGGTGGGAGCCGGCCTCCCGGCGGAAGCAGGGGGTGTAGGCGAAGAACTTCTTGGGCAGGTCAGCCTCGGTCAGGATCTCGTCACGGTAGATGGAAGCCAGAGCAGCCTCGGCGGTGGGCAGCATGTAGAAGGTGCCGCCTTCGGTGGGATGGTTGGAGATCTTGAAGACTTCGTCAGCAAACTTGGGGAACTGGCCGGCGGTCTCGCCGCACATGTACTCCAGCATGTGGGGGGGCAGGATGAAGTCGTAGCCGTCGGCGGTGTGGGTATCGATGAAGTAGTTCAGCAGCGCCCACTCCAGACGGGCGCCCATGCCGGTGTACATCCAGTTGCCGGAGCCGGCCAGCTTGACGCCCCGCTCGTAATCGATCAGGCCCAGATTCTGGCACAGGTCAACGTGATGCTTGGGCTCAAAGTCAAAGGAGTGCTTCTCGCCGATGTAGCGCAGAGGCTCGTTGTTCTCCTTGCCGCCGGGCAGCAGGTCGGCGTCGGGCAGGTTGGGCAGGCTCAGCATGGCGGTGCGGAACTCCACGTTCAGCTCCTTCAGCTTGGCGGCGTCGTCAGCCACCTCTGCGTCCAGGGCGATGGAAGCGGCCTTGTTGGCCTCGATCTGTGCCTCAATAGCGGAAACGTCCTCACCGCGCTTCTCCATGCCCTTCTTCTGGCCGAACAGCTTGCCGTTCTCCTTTGCCAGCTTGTTCTTCTGGGCAGTCTTGGTCTCGGTGGAGGTCTTCAGAGCGCGGACCTGCACGTCCAGCTCCAGGATCTTGTCCACGATGGCGTCGCAGTCAACTTCCTTGGCCTTCAGACCGGCCTTGACAGCGTCGGGATTTTCTTTGATTTTCTTAATATCCAGCATTTCTAAACTCTCCTTATAGAAATTGGTAATTTACTTTTTTAACTGCATCAGGGCGTCCAGCAGGTTCTGCAGGTCTTCCTGACCGTAGAACTCCAGCTCGAAGCGGCCCTTGCGCTTGCCGCTGACGATCTTGACGCCGCGGCCTAAATATTTGCTCAGGTTCTTCTCGCATTCGGCCACGTAATCCACAGCCAAAGTGATGGGTTTTTCCGGGAGGGGCTCCCGGGTCATGTTGCGGCACAGCAGCTCCGCCTGCCGGACCGACAGGCCCAGGGCGATGATCTTCTGGGCGGTCTCCTGCTGCTTCTTTTCGCTCTTGATGGTCAGCACCGCCCGGGCGTGACCGGCGGTCAGCTCGCCCTTTCGCAGCCGCTCCAGCACCGCGGGGCACAGGCCCAGCAGACGCAGGGAGTTGGCCACGGCGGGACGGGAACGCCCCACCTTCTGAGCAGCTTCGTCCTGGGTCAGGCCAAAATCCTCCATCAGGCTCTTATAGCCCAGGGCTTCTTCCACGGGATTCAGATCCTGCCGCTGCAGGTTCTCGATGAGGGCCAGCTCCATGGCCTTGCGGTCGTCGGCTTCGACAACTACCACGGGCACCTCCTGGAGATTTGCCATTCTGGCAGCCCGCCAGCGGCGTTCGCCGGCGATGATCTGGAAATAGCCGTTGTCCAGATCCCGGACCGTCAGGGGCTGGATGATGCCGTGTTCCGCAATGGAATCGGCCAGGGCCTGAAGCTCCTCCTCGTCAAAATCCTGACGGGGCTGTCCCGGGTTGGGCTCTACTTTATAGATCGGCAGGGTGCGGTAAGGGCTGCTGCTGACCTGAGGCTCGTCTCCGAAATCCCCCAGCAGCGCCCCCAGGCCTCTGCCCAATCCCTTATTGGATGCCAATTGTATCATTCCTTCCGTAATGATAGGGAATAGGTAATGGTGAGAGTGAGGAAGTTATGTGCCGGAGGCACATTCCTCATCTGTTCACTATTCACTTTTACATATTACTTCAAAGCTTTGCTTTGATCTCCTCCGCCATGGCTTTGTATGCCTTTGCGCCCCGACTGGACCGGTCGTATGCCGTCACCGGCAGACCGTGACTGGGGGCTTCCGCCAGGCGGACATTCCGGGGGATCACCGCGCCGAAGACCTTGCCGGGGAAATGCCGGCGCACTTCCTCCGCCACCTGGTTGGAGAAATTGGTGCGGCCGTCGAACATGGTCAGCGCCACGCCGAAAATCTCCAGCTTGGGATTGATGCGGCGCTTGACAGCCCGCAGGGTGGACATCAGATCGCTCAGACCCTCCAGGGCGTAGTATTCGCACTGGACGGGAACCAGGATCCCGTCTGCGGCGCTGAGGCCGTTCAGGGTCAGCAGTTCCAGGGAGGGGGGACAGTCAACGAGGATCAGGTCATATCGATCCCGCACCTGTTTCAGGGCCTCCGCCAGCCGGTGGTTAGGGTTGCCCAGTGTCAACAGCTCCACACCTGCGCCTGCCAGATCCGGATGGGAGGGCAGCACATCGCCGTAAGGCGTCTGCACAATGGCGGCCGCTGCATCGGCGCCGTTGATGATGACGTCATAGACAGAGTGCTTCACCCGCCGCTTGTCCACGCCGAGACCGGAGGAGGCATTGGCCTGGGGATCAAAATCCACCAGCAGGACCTTCAGCCCCAGATCATGGAGGGCAGCCGTCAAATTCACAGCCGACGTGGTCTTGCCGACGCCGCCCTTCTGATTGACCACCGCAATGATCTTTCCCATATTACGCCTCCTTTATCTTTTATAGCTTTCCTATTATAACAGGTCATTATTTCGAAATCAACCCATCTGTACCTATTTGTTTCACGTGAAACAAATGGGTTTTGCAATGTTTCACGTGAAACATCAGCCGCCGGTGGCATGCGTCACCGTTTCCACAACAGAATAGTTCCGCCCCAGATCGTCCACCACATCCAGAACCTCCTGGTGAAACAGCCCCATGGCAAACAGCACTGTGGCCACACTGGTGAGGATCAGAAACAGGATCAGGTTCTGGTTGACCTTCTCCAGCCGCTTTACCTCTTCCTCCGGATTGACGATGGGCCGGCGATGGGCGGGCGACTCCTTCGGCTGGGCAGGGATCAGCACGGTGGTATCGATCTTGATGGGTTCTTTCTCCATGCCTTCCAGACAGGTATCGCAGAATACCTGCCCCTCTTTCAGCTCCCGGCCGCATTTCATGCAGTTCATGGCTATCCCTCCCATTGTATAGATTATATTATTGTACACCAGAATCAAGGGAAGGTAAAGAGGGTTTTTCGACGAATTGCGTCCGTTGTTCAAATTGTAGGTTTTCATTCCGATATGGTACACCCGTCCCCTGCAATCAAAAACGTTAAGTGTACGGCAAACTACAATTTGAAATTCAATTCTTAAGATTGCGTGACCCCACTTGACAATCACGCGACCATATGATATTATCATAATACAAGAAGGGGATACAACAAAACGATCCAAAAAAGCCGGGCAGAGAGGTGACAGCGCCCGTTCTTTCGGATCACAGCAGATACAGCAGAAAGGAGAATTGAAAATGAATTGGACCGTCCCCGGTACGACCCTCACCGCAGCGCGGGAGGACGCCGCAAAAATGCGGGAGCAGTTTCAGAATCTGTTTCTGGCGGGAGGCATTGCCCTGAGCCAGGTCACCAGCATCACCGGACTGGATCCCTACATGATCCAGAACTGGGTGAAGCGGGGCTTCCTGGCGAAACCCGAGCAGAAGCGCTACTCTCTGAACCAGCTTTGCCGGATCATCACCATCAGCATGCTCAAGGGCGTCCTGCCCATGGAGCGCATCTGCGGACTGCTCAGCTATATCAACGGCAGGCTGGATGACGAAGCCGACGACATCATCGATGACGCCGAGCTGTACTTCATCTTCCTGCGGCTGGCAGCCCGGGCCAGGGAGCTGGACACCCACAACCAGTGGGACCAGGCCATCGCCGCCACCATGGCGGATTATGAAGAGCCTGTCCCCGGTGCCCGGCAGCGCATCAGCCAGGTGCTGCGCATCATGCTCACCGCCTGGGTGGCCGCCCGGATGACCCAGGAGGCCGAAAAAATGATGGGACAGCTGGAAATCCCAGCAAAGGGGGTATAAGCCATGATGGGATTCGGATTGGGCTTCGGCCTGTTTCAGATCATGTTCACCCTGGTGTTCCTGGCGGTCATGTGCATGTTTGTGTTCGTGGCCGTCAAGGGCATCGCCGAGTGGAACAAAAACAACAATTCCCCCCGGCTGACGGTGGACGCCACCGTAGTCAGCAAGCGCACCAACATTTCCCACAGCCACCACCACCACGGTACCGGCCATGTGGGCCACAGTTCCACCTCCACCACCTACTACGTCACCTTCCAGGTGGCCAGCGGCGACCGGTTGGAGCTGCGCCTGGCAGGCCATCAGTTCGGCCTCATGGTGGAGGGCGACCGGGGCAGGCTCACCTTCCAGGGAACCCGGTTCCTGGATTTCCAGCGCACATAATACCCGACACAGCAACAAAAATACATAATATAAAGGAGAATATGAAAATGGAAAACACCACCTACCGCTGGCCGCCCAAGAATGACGGCGCCGGCAAGCCAAAGCCCAATTTCAAAAAGCTGGGCTCCACCATCCTCATCGCGGTGCTGGCCATCGCCGTGGGCATGGCCGCCATGACCTGCTTCTACACCGTCGATGACAAGCAGCAGGCTGTGGTCACCACCTTCGGCCGTGTCACCGACGTCACCGACGCCGGCGTCCACTTCAAGCTGCCCTTCGGCATCCAGCAGGTCGAGAAGGTGGACGTCAACGTCTACCAGAAGATCGAGCTGGGCTACTCCTCCGATGGCAGCACCAACGCCCAGAGCGAGAGCACCATGATCACCGGCGACTACAACATCGTCAACGTGGATTTCTTCGTGGAATACAAGATCTCCGACCCCGTGGCCTACCTCTACTCCTCCAACGATCCCGAGCTGATCCTGAAAAACCTGATCCAGAGCCAGATCCGCAACGTGGTGGGCTCCACCAGCGTCGACGCGGTCCTGACCGACGGCAAAGAGAACATCCAGATGCAGGTGAAGGATCTGGTGGCCGGGATCCTGACGGAGTATGACATCGGCCTGACCCTGGTGGACGTGAAGATCCAGGACTCTGAGCCGCCCACGCTGGAGGTCGTCGAGGCCTTCAAGGCCGTGGAGACCGCCAAGCAGCAGGCCGAGACCGTGGTCAACGACGCCAAGGCCTACCAGAACGCCCAGCTGCCCCTGGCCCAGGCAGAGGCCGACAAGCTGATCCAGAACGCCGAATTCCTGAAGCAGAAGCGCGTCAACGAGGCAAAGGAGCAGGTGGCCATGTTCACCGCCATGTATGCCGAGTACGCCCGCAACCCCGAGATCACCCGCTCCCGTATGTACTACGAAGCCATCCAGGAGATCCTGCCCGATGTGAAGCTGTATATCAACACTTCCGCATCCGGCGACGATGTGCAGATGCTGCTGCCCCTGGAAAGCCTGGTCTCCGACAATGGAGGTAACTGATATGAACAAAAAGATCATCATCGCCATCGTGGCCTTCGTCCTGGTCATCCTGCTGGCAAATTCCATGTACACCGTGGCGGAAAATGAATACGCCTGCACCGTCCGCTTCTCCAAGATCGAAGCCATCGAGGATGAAGCCGGCCTGCACTTCAAGGTTCCTTTCCTGGACTCCGTGAAGTATTTCACCAAGGCCACCCAGCTCTACGACATCCCCCCTTCCGAGGTGCTGACCTCCGACAAGCAGAACATGACCGTTGACTGCTACATCCTGTGGAGCATCTCCGATCCCAAGCTCTTCTACCAGACCCTGGGCACCACCGGCGTGGCCGAGGACCGCCTGGATAATCTGACCTACAACGAGCTGAAGACCGTCATGGGCACCCTGGCCCAGGCCGACATCATCAACATGGACGACGGCGCCCTGCGCAACAACATCTACGAATCCATCGCCACCGATGTGGACCGCCAGGCCCAGACCTACGGCATCCGGGTGGAGGATGTGAAGATCAAGCAGTTCGATCTGCCGGACTCCAACCTGAACGCCGTTTACTCCCGCATGATCTCCGAGCGCAACCAGATCGCTGAGAAGTACACCGCCGACGGCAACTATGAGGCCTCCATCATCCGCAACGATGTGGATAAGCAGGTGAACATCACCGTCTCCAACGCCGAGGCCGAGGCCGCACAGCTGGTGGCAGAGGGCGAGGCTGAGTACATGAGATTGCTGGCGGAAGCCTACGACTCCGCCGACAAGAAGGAATTCTACGAATTCACCCTGGCCCTGGACGCCCTGAAGCAGAGCCTCACCGGCAGCGAGAAGACCGTCATCCTGGATGCCAATTCCGAGCTGGCCCAGATCCTGATGGGCGCCAACTGATTCAGACCGTCATTGCGAGGGCCACAGGCCCGTGGCAATCTCCCGGCACAATCCCTCAGCATCCACGGCAGTGCGATGAACACTCCAACGTAATACCGGGAGATTGCCACATCGCCCCTTCGTGGCTCCTCGCAATGACATGCTGACTAAAGAAAGAAGGTGAATCCCATGGAAATCAAACAGATCAGGGAGCGGCTCCGCCGTTCTCTGGAGATGCAGGTAATGTGGCGGAATCTGATCATCGTAGCGGTGACCACCGCCGTGCTGCTGGTCATCTTCGCCATCGGCGATGAATTCGACGGATTCTTCTGGGCCTTGGCCGGTTTTACCACCGCCGTTCTCATTGCTCCCATCGCTGTATTTACCGCCATCCGGACTTACCGGATCTTCCGCAAGCCGGAAGCCTACATCTTCTGCCGCACCACCCCCAGCCAGCCCCATGCAGGCGCCCTGCGCAGCACCATGTACTTCACGGTGCTGCTGGAGGATCCCGACGATGGCAGCAAGTTCTTTGTGGATACCCACTCCATCTTCTATTCCCACGGCATCGTCCAGCCCCTCATGGAGGACTACATCAATAATCCCCTCACCATCGCCTATAACCGGGAAACGGAAATGGTTGTGGTGATCAGATAAATCCACCGACAATGGCGTCGAGGGCGGCGCCCTCGACGCCCCACACCCTAACATGCCGCCTGACAGCGGACGGGATGTCGTGGGCGCCATCCCCTACACCCGTCCAGAAATCATCGCACCCCGTAGGTTAGCGGGACGGGAGACCCGTCCCCTACAATAAAGAGAAGAATCAATAACATAAGGAGGCAAACTATGGATATTCTGTTCAAAATTCTCCCCTGGCTCATCGGCGCGGCTGCCGTCATCGCCATCCTCTGTGTTGGCTACGTCAAGGCTCCCCCCGATACCGCCTACATCATCTCCGGCTTCCTGAAGCCCCGGATCCTCATCGGCAAGGCCGGCATCCGCATCCCCTTCCTGGAGCGCCTGGATAAGCTGAGCCTGAAAATGTTCTCCGTGGACGTCAAGACCACCGACTATGTCCCCAACGCCGAGTACATCAACGTCAAGGTCGACGCCACCGTCAAGATCCGCATCGGCCAGAGCCACGAAATGATGACCCTGGCATCCCGCTTCTTCCTGAACGAATCCGAAGCCATGATCATCTCCCGGGTCCAGGATACCCTGGAGGGCAATATGCGTGAGATCGTGGGCCAGATGCGCCTGGAAGAGATGGTCACCGACCGCAAGGCCTTTGGCGAGCGGGTCCAGGAGAACGCCATCCCCGACCTGGAGAAGATGGGTCTGGAAATGATCTCCTTCAATGTCCAGTCCTTCTCCGACCAGAACAACGTCATCGACGACCTGGGTATCGACAACATCTCCCAGATCAAGAAGGGCGCCGCCATCGCCAAGGCCCAGGCCGACCGCGACATCGCCATCTCCCAGGCCCAGGCCGCCAAGGAAGCCAACGACGCCAAGGTCCAGGCCGACATGGAGATCGCAGAGAAGCAGACCAGCCTGGCCATCCGTCAGGCCGAGCTGAAGCAGCAGTCCGACGTGAAGAAGGCAGAGGCCGACGCCGCCTACTCCATCCAGGAGCAGGAGCAGCGCAAGACCATCGAGGTCACCTCCGCCAACGCCAATATCGCCAAGGCCGAGCGGGAAGCCGAGCTGAAGGCCCGGGAAGTCGAAGTCAAGAAGCAGACCCTGGACGCAGAGATCCGCGCCAAGGCCGACGCCGAGCGCTACCGCCAGGAGCAGGAGGCCCAGGCACAGCTGTTCAAGCGCCAGAAGGACGCAGAGGCCAAGCGCTTCGAGCAGGAGCAGGAAGCCGCGGCCCAGATGCGCATCGCTGAAGCCCAGCGCTTCGCCCGGGAGCAGGAGGCCGAAGGTATCGCCGCCGTGGGCCGTGCCGAAGCAGAGGCCATCCGGGCCAAGGCCCTGGCTGAGGCCGAGGGTATCGACAAGAAGGCCGAAGCCATGAAGAAGTACGGCGAAGCCGCCGTGGTGGAGATGATCATGGCCGCCCTGCCCGAGATCGCCAAGAATGTTGCCGAGCCTCTGAGCAAGGTGGACAAGATCACCATGTATGGTGACGGCAATTCCTCCAAGCTGGTTTCTGACATCGTCAACTCCACCACCCAGATCACCGAAGGCATCAGCGCCGGCATGGGCATCGACATCAAGAGCCTGCTCATGGGCGCCCTGGGCGGCAAGATCGTCAGCGACATGACCGAAAACAACAATTAAACAACACCGCCGGGGCGGAAAAATCCGCCCCGGCGGCCCGGCAATTCACCACACCGAACGGAAGGAAAAATACATTGAAAAACTGCTCATCCATTTTCATTTCCGGTTTTCTGATGCTGATATTCATAGCCTGCGGCATCTGGCTGCTGACCATGGGCATCGGCGATACCCTGGAAAACAACAGGCTGAAGGCAGAATATGATACTGTGGAGGGTCAGCTTTCCGATTACACCCTCGATTCCCCTGACAGCTATGATCCCGCCCGCCGCCGCCACAAAAGCGCCACCTACTTTCTGACCTATACCTATTTTGTAGATGACGTTCCCTACACCGTCACCACGGATTATTCCACCGGCAATGTCCCCGCCCTGGGTTCGGAGCGTACCATCTACTATGATCCCGCCAACCCGGAGAACGCCTTCCCCGGCGGAAACAGCGGCTCCTCCATGCTGATCCTGCTGGGCGCCATGTTCATCCTGATTCCCACGCTCTTCATTGTTGTGGAGTGCAGCGCCAGGGGCCTGCTTCCGAATACCAGAGTCGACCTCCCCGGCCTTCTGGCCGGCGGCATCATGGTAGCCATCGCCGCTGGCTTCCTGAGCATGATTGAAACCGGCAGCGGGTTCAATCCCTTCTTGCTGATCCCCTGGCTCATGATCGCAGCCGGCGGGTGGACGGTCATTCGCAGCATTTTCACCATCGGCACCAAAGAGGAGGACTGAACCATGCCCCAGCTGGAAAAGACCCTGACCTACGACCTGGCCAACCTGGAAGAGAAGATCCACATGGGTATCGTCTCCCAATGCGCCCTGACCTACAAGCGGGGCCGGTGGGAGACCACCGTAAAGGACGTCAAAACCATCCTCATCGTCTACGAGCAGCACGCGGAGAAAAAATTCGTCCGGCCCGACGAGCCCCCCGAATGGATGAAGGCATGGGATGAAGATTACACCCCTACCTGGTTCAACATCTATGCCCGGGCGTACTGCCAGCCGCAGCCCCACTACAGCCTGTCCATCACCCTGGTGGTCAGCGGCGATGAGATCCGGCTGTGCGCCATGACCGCCGGCAGCGGCCAGGAGCAGTGCTTCATTGCCGATTCCGGATCGGAATACAGCCTGTTCGAAGCCCTGGACATCACTCTGAACAATCTGGACAAGATCATCCTGTAAAAAACCGGCCATACCGGCCGGTTTTTGCGGAATGTTTCACGTGGAACACGCCAAAAAGACCGGCCCTGGGCCGGTCTTTTGGTTTTTTATTTCCGCAGCAGCTGCGCCACTTCCTCCCGGGGGATCCGGCAGTCGCCCTCGCCGCTGCGGCGGTAGCTGCCCCGCCAGGGATCGCCGCCGACATAGATCAGCCGCCGGGAGCGGGGGACCGTGATGGCGATGATGTGTTTTCCATCCACCTGGTGAACCTGCACATCCGCCTCGGTCAGGATATTCTCGCTGACCTGGGCAGGATCGTTCACGATCGCCCAGAAATCGTCGATGAGCCACTGGGGATCCAGCAGATCCAGGGCATGCAGGGTCTTGTCCTCCAGCTCCTCGACCCCCAGCAGGATCACACCGCCGTCTGCGTTGGCGAAGGCAGAATAGGTCTCCCAGAGACTCTCCGGCAGACCGCCCAAAGCCTGCTTGGCCTCGATGCGGTTATCCTCCCGGTATTGCTGCAAATTGTTAAGGTCCAGCATCATGGCTCCTCCTGTTCCGGCTTCTGCGCCCGGTTGACCTGATCCATCCACCTGGTCTGGTCGAGTTTTCTGTGATAGTATGCCAGCCAATCTTTTGTGTTCTTCGTATCCAGATGGCCCGGCGGCAGCCTCGCTTCACGGATACACAACGCCTTTACCAGGTATTCCACTGCCAGAGAATAGTTTTTCAGGCTGCCATAGATACTGCCCAGCCACTCATAGGAAGTCGCCAGATCCGGATGATCTGCAGGCAGCGCCTTTTTGCGGATCTCTATCGCTTTCTCATGGTATACCAGCGCTTTCCTGTAATCAGCAAGGTCGAAATAAACGCCGCCGACATTGTTGTAGGACCGGGCGAGATCCGGGTGGTTGGCCGGCAATATCCTTTCACGGATCGCAAGGCCTTTTTCATAGTATTCCAAGGCTTTCTGTTTATTACCAAGCCCGTCGTAGGCAAATCCCACATTGTTGTAGGAGGTGGCGATATCCGGATGGTCAGCAGGCAGTGCCTTTTCGCGAATCCGCATCGCTTTCTTCTGGTATTCCAGCTGCTGTTTGTGATCACCCATATTACCGCAGGTAAATCCCATATTGTTATAGGAGGTGGCCAGATCCGGATGGTCGGCGGGCAGTACCTTTTCGCGGATCACAAGCGCCTTCTGATAATAGTCCAGGGCCTTCTTATGATCGCCCAGGTCACTGTAGGTACTTCCTATATTATTGTAGGACATGGCCAGGTCGGGGTGGTCGGCGGGCAGCACCTTTTTGCGGATCATCATGGCTTTCTCCAGATAATCCAGTTCCTTTTTCCGGTCGCCCAAATTACCGTAGGAAAGTCCCACATTATTATAAGACATGGCCAGATCCAGGTCATCGGCAGGCAGCACCCTTTCCCGTATCCCCATTGCTTTTTCCTTGAATTCCAGTGCCCTGCGGTGATCGCCAAGCGCACTGGACGCGCAGCCCACATTGTTATACGACATGGCCAGATCGGGATCATCCTCATCCAGCACTTCCTGCCTTATCTCAAGCGCCTTTTGCAGCAGCTGCAGGGATAACTGGAGATGCCCCAGGTCATTGTGAATATGTCCAAGATTATTATAGACAGCGGCCAGCCTGGGATCATTGGACGGCAGATTTTCTTCCCGGATCTTCAACACCTTTTCACACAGCGTCAAAGCCGTTGCAGATTGTCCAACCTCATGCCACAGCTTTCTGCTGTGATCCGCCCAGTCGCCCTGTGCGTCCTCCAGTCTCTGGGTCGCCACAGCAAACAGCTCCGCCATGCGGGTATACTGGTCATGGTCATACTTCTTTTTATCATACTTCCCCCACAGGGTCTCCAGAAATTCCCGGCAGCTTTCATCCGATGGCTTCAGCTCGTACCGCGCAACCAGGCGGATGACAGGATGGATGGTAACGATCCTGGCCTCCCGGCGGAGGAAGCCGCGCTTATCCAGGGTCCTGACGGCATTGCGCGCCCCGGCGGGGAGATTCTGCCGGAACAGAGATGTCTCCATACCGCCCTCCGGCAGCAATGTGGCGCAGCCCAGGGCGATGCGGGAATCCTCATCCATCTGCACCACATTGAACAGGGAGCGCAGGTGGGCGTAGATCCGAAGCTGTCCCTCGTCCCGGTTGTGATCCGTGGTCACCTCCGGATAATCCGCTTCCGGCAGGGTACTGTTCCGCAGGGCATCCAGCAGCATGGCGGGAGTCACCTCGTCCCAGCTTTCGTCCAGTGTCCGCGCCATCAGGTCAACGGTCAGGGTATGCCGGTTGACCGCCTCGATGAGGGGTATCAGCTCCTCGTCCCGGGTCTGCCCGTATTTATGCATGATGGCAAGCAGCTGATCCATCTCCATGGGCGTGACCTCCACGCCGCCGCGGACCATGGCGCGGGTGGTGATGATGAGCCGCAGATCCATCCGGCACAGCGCCCGGTAGGTATCGTCCTTCAGGGAATCGAAATTGCCGTCAGCGGGGTCGGCGTTGTCGACGATGAGGATGGTTTTGCTGTCGCAGTCCTCCAGCACCTTCATCACTTCATTGTAGATCTGATCTTCCGGGCGGGATTCGCTGAGCCACAGGTTCTCGACCCCCGGCGCGATGCCCAGGGATACTGTCTGCCGGAAGGTGCCGGAAAACCGGACAAAATGCACCTTGAACGCTTCCTGCTGCTCCTGGCAGAAACGGATGGCCAGCTCTGTCTTGCCGATGCCGCCCAGGCCCGTGATGAAGATGGGATTGTCATGGCGTCCAAGCGCCTGCGCCAGCTGCTCCAACTCTTCCTCACGCCCCAGAAACCCCGCCGCGCCCAGGGTGTCGGGCAGATAGTTTCTCAGCTTTTTTTCACCGGCCACCGGCTCCGGTCCGCTCTGCCGGGCGTCTGTCTCCGGAATGACCATCCTGGCTTCCAGATACCGGATCACTTCCTCCTGCTTCTCGTCCGGCAGCTGCATGATCTCATCGCAGAGCATGGCCGTGTCCCAGATATCCTTGTCGGGGTCGAAACGGAAACGCCGTTTCGTCTGGAACTTCTTGCGGTATTGCAGCTTTTCACCGATGATCAGCACGATCAGCTGGTTGTAGCTCTGGTCCTGGTCGTGTGCAAAGAATTCATCCAGGGTATGCTGTATCTTCTTGTGGTTATTGGTGGAGGTCACCTGGATCGCCAGCGCCTCCTCCGGATCACCCAAATCAATGGCGGGATAATCCTGCTGAATACGGTTCATATTTCCCAGGGACGTACCAAGAATCAGATTCAGCAGGCCGCAGAAGAAATCCTCTGCTTCCTTGTTGGCATCTGTCAATCCCTGCTTGTTGCAGAGCTTGATATAGTAAGTTAAGAGACTCAGCCGGGCAGTGATCTCCTTGCGCCGTGATTCGCTTTTCAGCATCCGCCGTCACCCTCTTTCGTTTCCTCCATTCTACCAAATTCGGCAACTATTGTCCATAAAGAAATCCCGGACATCTGACGATGTCCGGGATCGGTATTACAGGGGGGACTGTTTGATCTTGGCGTACCGCCGGGGATACTGCGCCGGCGTGGGGGCCACCTTTTTCAGGATGATGACGGAGTGGCTGGTGCCGTCGATGGGGAAGTCGCGGACTTCCTCCAGCTGCAGGCCCAGCCGCCTGATGGCGTTTTTGGCCTCGGCCAGCTCTTCCCGGGCGGCTGCGCCCTTCATGGCCAGCACCTTTCCGCCCACCCGGACGTAAGGGGCACACAGTTCCAGCAGAATGTTCAGCCGGGCAACGGCACGGGAGGTGGCGAAATCAAACTTCTCCCGGCGGGTG
Organism: Oscillospiraceae bacterium; assembly: GCA_017465745.1. Taxonomy (GTDB): domain Bacteria; phylum Bacillota; class Clostridia; order Oscillospirales; family Oscillospiraceae; genus Faecousia. The sequence continues at coordinate 3,608 of JAFTVM010000060.1, read as the reverse complement.
GCCACAGCCTCTTCGGCCCGGGCGGTCAGCGTTCTTGCATTGGTGACGCCCAGCTGGGGCAGCACCGTATCCAGCCAGTTCATCCGCTTGGCCAGGGAGTCCAGCAGGGTGATCTTGGCCTCGGGACAGGCGATGGCCAGGGGCATGCCGGGAAATCCCGCGCCGCAGCCCACGTCCACGATCTGCTTGCCCTTCAGATCTGCGCAGCACAGCACCGTCAGGGAGTCCAGCAGGTGGAGCTTGGCCACCTGGTCGGGCGCGGTGATGGCGGTCAGGTTCATGACCTCATTCTGCTTTACCATCGCAGCGCCGAAGGCACACAGCTTCTCCCGGGTGGCTTCATCCAGCTCCAGCCCCAGCAGGGGCAGGCCCTGATCCAGGGCCACTCTCATCTCATTCACCGGCAGCCTCCTGTGTCTCAGGGGGAACCTGGGAGGTGGTCAGATCCACCTGGGCCTCGTCCTTGGGATCGAATACGACCTCTTCCTCGATCATGGTGGGCAGCACCACTTCCTGGTAGTGCCAGCTCACCAGCAGGTCGGACACGGAACCATAGGAATTCAGACCCTTCTCGTCACCGCTGGCCTTCAGATAGGTGTCGTTGGCGGTATTGGCCAGACGGGTGGCCGTCTCGTCCCGGTGCTTCTTGAAGAAATTGCTGTAGGCGTCCAGATCGTGCTGCAGCTCGGCGCACACGCCGGCGCTGATGGCATCCGCAGCCGCCACCGCGTCATAGGTATCAGCATTTTTCAGCGCCAGATAGCAGTAGCGGTAGGCCATATAGTAGGCGGAGTACTGGAATTCCAGGCTCTCATTGGCAGAGGCTGCCAGGAACGCGGCAAAATTGGCGTCGCCCTCGGTGGCGATGCACATCCGGTGCGCCATCTCATGGCACATGGTGAAGGGAATGCTCACCGCCGGGATATCAGGATTGACGGCAGCCTCACCGGTGAGACCCACGGTAATGCCGGTGATGCCCATGGCGGTGTAGATCTTTGACCAGCCCAGCTTCTTCACCGGCAGGGTGGTACCGGCAAAAACAGAGAAGGAACGGTCGCGGACCAGGCTCTGGAAGCCGGAACCTGCCTGAGAAGCCAGGGCCTCGAACTCAGAATAGACCAGGTCGCCGTTTTCATCCCGGTTCATCCGGACAGCCAGGGCATTGGCCTGATCCCGGTAGTATTCCGCCGCGTCCACCATCTCGTCCACGGTGTAGTCATAGACGTCCATGCGGATATCATCGGCAATGGAACCGGCGTGATAATTCAGACCGTAGACCACGGTATGCAGCAGCACCAGCAGGCTGATACCCGCAGCCACCCAGCCCACCAGACGGACGGGGTTCCAGTGCAGTGTAATGATCAGCACCAGCGCCGCAATGGCCACAATGATGATCAGCAGCACCGCAAGCTGCCACAGACAGAATTCCACGCTGCCGCTCCAGGCGGCCAGGGCATCCTGTATGGTGCGGTCAACATAGGGGTATACCATGTCCACCAACACCGTGTAACGCTCCGCCAGCTGACCCAGCGCCCAGGTAATGACGCCCAGGATCAGGGCAGTCAGATAACCGGCCCAGTATTTCAAAGGAAATCGCCTCCTTACAGAATCCAAGCATATAGGTTTTATTAGTATAACACAGGAAAAGGAAATTGTCTGCCCCTAAAATCATTAAATTTCTATGTCCAGAGAAAGGTGTTGCAATTTGAACAATAAAAAACCCGCCCCAGGTATTCCCGGGACGGTGCTACAAGAGCCATATCTATTTTTCGAACCGCTCCAGCGCGCTGCGGAGCGCTTCGAATTCCTCCCCGCTGCAGTCTGCCCGCAGCGTAAGAGGTTCGCGGAGATCAAGGCTGAATACGCACAGCAGACTTTTTGCGTCCACCCATTGGCGACCATCGCTGATCCAGACCCGGAAAGGCTTCGCCGTCGCCAGGTCGGCCAGGGCACGCGCGTCCTCGAAGGAACGGAGCCGAATACGTAAAACCATCGCGAAAAGCCCTCCTGTTGCCCTATACAAATAAAAAATTATCGTGTATAATGGAGAAGAACATTTACAACGATTGACCTCAACTGCGCATATTATAGCGGAATGTTTGAATTTTTGCAATAGGCGCATTGGATGATTTCTATAAATTTTATTCTTTTGAATTGGTGGAATTCACAATGAAATTTGCTTTTTACACCCTTGGCTGCAAAACCAACCAATACGAGACCCAGGCCATGGAGCAGCTGCTGCGCGACCGCGGTCATGAAATCGGCACCTTTGACGAGCCCTGCGACGCCTACATCGTCAACACCTGCTCCGTCACGGCGGTGGCCGACAAGAAGAACCGTGCCGTCATCCGCCGGTGCCGCCGGGACAACCCCCAGGCCGTCATCGGCGTGTGTGGCTGCTATACCCAGCACGACGCGGAGGCCGTCAAAAAGCTGGGGGTGGATGTCATCGGCGGCAGCGCCAAGCGGCAGGAATTCATCGGCATGGTCCTTGCCGCCCTGGAGGACCGGACGTACCTGGAGGATCTGGACAACGCCCTGCGGCGGCGGGAATTCGAGGTACTGCCCGCCGGCGGTCTGGAGGAACGCACCCGGGCCATGGTGAAGGTCCAGGACGGCTGCGTCAATTTCTGCTCCTACTGCATCATCCCCTACACCCGCGGCCCCGTCCGCTCCGCCCCCCTGGAGCTGGCCGTGGAGCAGACGAAGGCACTGGCCCGGCAGGGCTACAGGGAGATCGTGGTGACGGGCATCGAGATCGCCTCCTGGGGCGTGGATCTGCCCGGCAAGCCCCCGGTTTCTGATCTCATCGCCGCCCTGTGCCAGGCAGTGCCGGACATGCGGGTCCGCCTGGGCAGCCTGGAGCCCCGGATCGTCACCGGGGAATTCTGCGAAAGACTGAAACATTATCCCAACCTCTGCCCCCAGTTCCATCTGTCCATGCAGTCCGGCTGCGACACGGTGCTGAAGCGGATGAAGCGCAAGTACGACACCGCCCGGTATTATGAAAGTGTCCGCCTGCTCAAGGAATATTTCCCCGGCTGCGCCATTACCACGGACATGATCGTGGCATTCCCCGGGGAGACGGAAGAAGAGTATCAGCAGAGCCTGGAATTCATCCGCAAATGCGGCTTTGCGGACATGCACATCTTCCCCTACTCCCGCCGCCCAGGCACCCCCGCCGACAAGATGCCCGGCCAGCACAACAATGAAACCAAGGAGTCCCGCTCCCGGGGCGCCATCGCCGTGGCCGAGGAAATGAGCCGGGCCTACCGGGAAGCCATGGTGGGTACTGTACATGCCGTCCTCTTTGAAGAGACTTCCGGCGACTGCTACACCGGCCACGCCCCCAATTACGTCAAGGTCTACGCCCAGGGCGAGGACCTGCACAACCAGGTGCGCAATGTGAAGATCACCGGGGTGTGCAAAGACGGCGTACTGGGTACGATTTTGTAAATTGTAGTTTGTCGTACACTTAACGTTTTCAATTGTAGGGGACGGGTCACCCGTCCCGGCGGTAAAACCTGGCGAATTGACATTTGTATCGGCGAATTCGTAATCGGAAGGTTCGCGGGACGGGGAACCCGTCCCCTACATTGGTATACCAT
>JAFTVM010000059.1 GCA_017465745.1 Oscillospiraceae bacterium | reverse complement strand
TAGGGGACGGGTCACCCGTCCCGGCGGTAAAACCTGGCGAATTGACATTTGTATCGGCGAATTCGTAATCGGAAGGTTCACGGGACGGGGAACCCGTCCCCTACATTGGTGTACCATATCGGAACGATAAACTACAATTTATCTTTCCTTAAACTTCAAAAAAGCTCTTGATGGTGGACAGGGTTCCGTCCTCCACCCGGCTCAGGGCCAGGAACTCACCTTCCGCGGAATAGCTGCGGTAGGTGCCGGGCTCCAGGGTGGTGGAGAAGCTGTTGCCGTTGCGCACCCGGCACGCCTGCTTCTGGCTGAGGGTCACGGCGGGGTACTGAGTGAACATGGTGTCCACCTGGCGCAGGTATTTTTCCGGCGTTTCCGTTTCCAGCAGCTCGGCCAGGGGAACGGCTTCCTCGATGGTATACGCGCCGGCGGTGACCCGGCGCAGCGCCTGCATGCAGCCGCCGCAGCCCAGGGCCAGGCCGATGTCCTTGCACAGGGTGCGGATATAGGTGCCCTTGGAGCAGCGAACCCGCAGCCGGGCTGTCAGGCCGGAAAATTCCAGGCACTCCAGCTCAAAAATCTCAATTTCCCGGGGCTTGCGCTCCACCTCCCGGCCCTTGCGGGCCAGGTCGCACAGCTTCTGGCCGTTTATCTTCAGTGCGGAGTACATGGGGGGCACCTGCATGATCTTACCACGGAATTGTGACAGAATTTCCAGAAATTCCGTTTCGGAAATGTGAACATCCCGGGTTTCCAGCACCGTGCCGGAGGTATCCTCGGTGTCCGTCAGCAGGCCAAGGCGCAGCGTGGCCTCGTAGGTCTTTTCGGCGTGTTCAAAAAATTCCACACCCCGGGTGGCCCGGCCCACGAACACCGGCAGCACGCCGGTGGCCATGGGGTCCAGGGTGCCGCCGTGGCCGATGCGCCGGGTCTGGAATACCCGCCGCAGCCGGGCAGTGACGTCCTGGCTGGTCCATTCCTGGGGCTTGTCTACAATTACGATTCCATTCATGGTATCACCTTCGTTGAAATTGAAGCTTTCAGTTCTCAGTCAAATATCTTTCCAGCGCTTCGATGACAGCTTTCTCCAGCTCTCTCAAACCCAGCTTGGTGCTGGCGCCGGCTGCGCCCTTGTGGCCGCCGCCGCCGAAGGGGCCGCAGATGACCGTGGCGTCATAGCCGGGAACGGCACGGACAGACATTTTCGCCCCGTCCTCCAGCTCCCGGATGGTGGCAGAGATCTTCACGCCCTCGATGGAGCGCAGGAAGCCGGGGATGCCCTCCAGGTCGTCCCGGGTGACGGTATCCTCCACAGCTTTGGGGATGGCGCAGACCGCCGCCCGGCCGTGGGCGAAGATGTGGGCGTTTTCCACCATCCAGCTCTGGAGCTTCAGCTTCCCCAGGGAATTGGTGTCGAACAGGGCCTGGGTCAGGGGATACAGGTCCGCGCCGGTGGCCGCGCAGGCCGCCGCCACCTGATAGGCGTGGGCGTTGGTGTTGGCGAAGCGGAAGCAGCCGGTGTCCGTGGACACCGCCACATACAGGGCTTTCGCCATGTCCCGGTCCATGGTCACCCCCATGGTCATCAGCACATCATAGACGATGTCGCCGCAGGATGCCGCGCCGGAATCCACTAATTCCCGGAGGGTGTAGGAAATGCCGGTGCCGTGGTGGTCGATGCGCAGGGCGCAGCGCGCCGCAAGAGGCAGCGCCTCACCGGGCAGCATGGCGGCGGAAGCGGTGTCCACGGAGATGATGGTATCATCTGCCGCAGCTTCCGCCTTGGTGGTATCTCCCAGGATCCGGGCCACCACAGCGGAGGTCTCCCGGTTTTCCAGCACGTGGGCAGTCTTGCCCAGCTGCCGCAATCCCAAGCACAGAGCAACGGCGGAGCCGATGGCGTCGCCGTCGGGGCGGCGGTGGGTCAGGATGACGTAATGGTCATGCTGAAGCAGCCACGCCGCACACTCATTCCGCGTCATCGTGCTCGCCATAGGGCAGATTGTTGATCAGCTCCAGCATTCTGGCGCCGTAGGTGATGGAGTCGTCCAGGGCCCAGACGATCTCGGGGGCGTAGCGCAGCTTCAGGTTGCTGCCCAGCTGACGGCGCAGGAAGCCGCCGGCGGACTGCAGACCCTTCATGGCGCCCTCGGCCCGGTCGGCCTGGAGGAAGGAAACATAGACCTTGGTATAGCGCAGGTCGGGGGTGGTTTCCACACGGGTAATGGAGATCATGGTGTCGGCAACCCGGGGGTCCTTGACGGTCCGCAGCAGGTTGCTAAGCTCCTTCTGGATCTCCTCATTGATGCGATTGATGCGATTGGATGCCATTTTTACATCCTCCTTAAAAGACATTGTAGGGCGGGGTCATGACCCCGCCGACCAGGTTGCGATGATCTCCCGGCTATTTTCGGGCAAAAAACGGACAGTTTTTTGAAACACCAGCCTGGTTAGTCAATTCAGTGCGTCGGCGGGGTCATGACCCCGCCCTACGAAATGGATTGCGAAACAAACCCAGCCGCGCCGCTTATGCGGTGCGGCTGGGGTAAAAATTATCTCTTAACTTCCTGCATGGTGAAGCACTCGAAGATGTCGCCTTCCTTGATGTCGTTGTACTTGGCGACGGTCATACCGCACTCGAAGCCGGCGGTGACTTCCTTGGCAGCATCCTTGAAGCGCTGCAGGGAGCCGATCTCGCCCTCGTGGATGACGATATTGTCGCGCAGAACGCGGACCTGGGCGTCGCGGGTGACCTTGCCGTCCTTGACCATACAGCCGGCGACGGTGCCGATGGCGGAGACCTTGTAGGTCATACGGACCTCGGCGTGACCCAGCACGACTTCCTCGTACTTGGGCGCCAGCATACCCTTCATGGCTGCCTCGATCTCGTCGATGGCGTCGTAGATGACCCGGTAGAACCGCATGTCAACATTGGAGCGGTGGCCGGAGGCAGCGGCAGCTGCATCGGGACGGACGTTGAAGCCGATGATGATGGCGCCGGAGGTGGAAGCCAGCAGGATATCGGACTCGTTGATGGCGCCGACGCCTGCGTGGATGACGCGGACGCGGACTTCCTCGTTGGAGATCTTCTCCAGAGAAGCCTTGACGGCTTCGGCGGAGCCCTGGACGTCGGCCTTGACGATCAGGGGCAGCTCCTTCATCTCGCCTTCCTTCATCTTGGCGAAGAGGTTATCCAGCGTGACCTTCTGCATGGCCTTGGCAGCGGCGTCCTTCATGGCCTGCTTGCGCTGTTCAACCAGCTCACGGGCCATACGCTCGTCGGTGACGGCGTTGAACTCATCGCCGGGGGCAGGCGTCTCGGCCAGGCCGGTGATCTCAACAGGCACGGAGGGACCGGCGGTCTTGACGGTACGGCCCTTGTCGTTGGTCATGACGCGGACACGGCCCACGGCGGTGCCGGCAATGACGATGTCGCCCTGCTTCAGGGTGCCGTTCTGCACCAGCAGCGTGGCGATGGGACCGCGGTTCTTGTCCAGACGGGCCTCGATGACGGTGCCCTTGGCCCGGCGGTTGGGGTTGGCCTTCAGCTCCTGGACTTCTGCGGTGAGCAGGACCATTTCCAGCAGCTCATCCAGACCCTTGCCGGTCTTGGCGGAGATGGGCACGATGATGGTGTCGCCGCCCCACTCCTCGGGGATCAGGTCATACTTGGTCAGCTGCTCCTTGATCTTGTCGGGGTTGGCGGTGGGCTTATCCATCTTGTTGATGGCCACGATCAGGGGCACCTCGGCGGCCTTGGCGTGGTTGATGGACTCGATGGTCTGGGGCATGATGCCGTCGTCGGCAGCAACCACCAGGATGGCGATGTCGGTGGACTTGGCGCCGCGGGCACGCATGGAAGTAAAGGCAGCGTGGCCGGGGGTATCCAGGAAGGTAATCATCTGGCCGTCCACATCCACGGTGTAAGCACCGATGTGCTGGGTGATGCCGCCGGCCTCGCCCTTGGTGACGGAGGTCTTGCGGATGGCGTCCAGGGTAGAGGTCTTACCGTGGTCGACGTGGCCCATGACAACGACGACGGGTGCGCGGGTCTCCAGCTCTTCGGCGGTATCCACGTGGTCGTCGATGATGCGCTCTTCGATGGTGACGGTGACTTCCTTCTCCACCTTGCAGCCCAGCTCGGTGGCCACGAACTCGGCGGTGTCGTAGTCGATGGTCTGGTTGATGGCGGCGATGACACCGTTGCGCATCAGGCACTTGATGACCTCGGCAGCGGTCTTCTTCATGCGGGAAGCCAGCTCGCCGACGGTGATCTCATCGGGGATCTTGACGGTGACGGGGGCCTTGCGGGCCACCTCCATCTGCAGACGGCGCATCTTCTCCTGCTCTTCGTTGCGGGACTTGCTGCCCTTGAAGTTGCCCTTCTGCTTCTGCTGCTGCTTGCCCTTGCCGCCGCCGATGCGCTGCTTGCCGCCCTGATAGTTCTGGACCTTCTCAGAGACCAGATTGTCCACGTCAGCGAAACGGTTGGCATTGACCTGGACGGCAGAGGTGTCCACCACGCGGCGCTCGCGCTTGCGCTCAGGCTCGGGCTGCTTGGGGGTCTGGGCAGCGCTCTGCTGCTGGGCAGGGCGGGGGGACTGCTGGTTATTCCGGTTCTGGTTCCGGTTGTCGCGGTTGTCGCGGCGGTTGTCGCGATTCTCGGCGCGGCCCTCGTTCTGACGGGGGGCACGGGGCGCCTCAGCCTTGGGCTCGGGCTTCCTGGTGGGAGCCACGGCGAAGACCTGGGCGATGTCCGCGATCTGGTTGTTGCGGGTCATGTGATCGAACACGGCGTTCAGCTCGTTGTCGTTCAGGACCTGGGTGTTGGACTTGGGACGGTCATAATACTTGGCGATAATATCCGCGATTTCCTTGGGGGTGGTACCAAAATCGGTGGCCACTTCCTTCAAACGATACTTCACAAAACTCATATATCAAACGCAC
>JAFTVM010000010.1 GCA_017465745.1 Oscillospiraceae bacterium | reverse complement strand
CGATCAGGTTAGACAACAGCCTATGTATATATTGTGGTATATCGTTACAATCACAAAATATCCAACACATCCGTCGTCGATACGGGGGCGGCGGGGTCATGACCCCGCCCTACATTGGCGTTGTTTAACGGAACGATAAACCACAATTTACCCCTTGGCTTCCGTCAGCTCCACGTCCGCCTGGTAGTACTGGCCGTTGCGGACGATGACGATGGTGACGGTGTCCCCCACCTCGTAGCTGTAGAGGGCAGCTTCCAGGTCGTCGGCGCCGGAGATGCGGGTGTCACCCACCCGGACCAGCACGTCCCCGGCTTCGATGCCCAGGGCTTCGGCGGGGCTGTCTGCCTCCACCGCGTCGATATACAGACCCGCGGGCAGGCGGAAATAATACTGGTCAAAGGTGGACACGGTCTGACCCGTCAGACCCAGGCTGGGCCGTCCGGAGACGTAGCCCTGGGTGATGAGCTGGTTGACGATGTCCTGCACCGTGGTGGAGGGGATGGCGAAGCCGATGCCCTCCACGCCGGAGGAATCGGTGAACACGCCGATCTTCATGGTGTTGATACCCACCACCTGGCCGTAGCAGTTGATGAGGGGGCCGCCGGAATTGCCGGAATTCAGGGCGGCGTTGGTCTGGATCAGCGTCAGGGTGCGGCCGCCGGTGGCCACGTCCCGGTTGATGGCGGAGACGATGCCGTTGGTCATGGTGCCCCGCAGCTCCACACCCAGGGGATCGCCGATGGCGGCCACGCTGTCGCCCACCTTCAGGGCTGTGGAATCACCGAACTCCGCAGGAATCAGCTCCGCCGCCTCAATGCGCAGCACCGCCAGGTCGGATACGGAATCCGCGCCCACCAGAGCGGCCTCGTGATAACCGCCGTCGGTCAGCAGCACGTGGATGGAAACGGCGCCCTCCACCACATGGGCGTTGGTGATGATATAGCCGTCACCGGACATGACCACACCGGTGCCGGTGGAGCTGCCGCCGGACAGGGTGCAGATCACGCTCACCACCGAGGGAATATTCTTTTCATAGATATCCTGCAACGACATGCCGCCCTCCTGGGGCACATTGGGGACGGACTGTGGAGAAGTCTCCAGCTCCACCCGGGGCTCGGTGCCGCCGGGCAGGGTTTCCTCCGTGGGGATGGGCTGTTGGTCGCCGCCTGTCTCCTCAGGCGCCGTTTCGCTGATCTCCAGGGCGATGTCGCCGTCCTCCGGCTGGTCGGAAGAAAGTCCCGCCGCCAGCTGCACATTCAGGAACCCCAGCAGGCTGACCACGCCGGTCAGCAGGATCACCACCACCAGAAGCCCGGCAACGCAGCCCGTGTGCCGCTTCGGCGGCCGGGTCCTGCCGGTCTCGTAGACCCCGGTGGCCCAGGGATCGTCAAATTCATATCGGTCGTCCATGATAAAACCTCAGTTTTGAATGGAATAAATGGTTCAAATTGTAGTTTGTCGGAACGAGAAACTACAATTTAATTAACCAGGGGCATCGTAAATGTGAAGGTGGTCTTGCCGTTCTGGCTGGTGACGGAGATATCCTCCCCGTGGCTGCATACGATTGTCTTGACGATATACAGCCCCAAACCCCAGCCGTCCCGGTTCTTCGAGCGGGACTTATCCAGCTTGTGGAACCGGTCGAAGACCAGGGGCAGCTCCTCCGGCGGGATGGTCTCGCCGGAATTGGAGACGGAGGTATAGATCTTTCCGCCCCCCTCCAGGATCTTCAGCCCCAGGGTGCCGCCTTCGGGGCAGAATTTCACCGCGTTGTCGATGAGATTGTAGATCACCTGGGTCACGGAATCCATATCGGCATTGGTATAGACGGGATGCTCCGGCATCTCCACCTCCACCTCCAGGCCCTTGGCGGTGATCTTCTGCTCAAAGGTGATCAGCACCTGACCGGCGCATTCTTCCATATCGAAATGGATCTTCTTTTCCTCAGGGATGCCGCCCTGATCCTGGAGCCTGGAAATATCCAGCATACTGCGCACCAGGCGGCTGAGCCGCTTGGTCTCGTCGGAGACGATCTGCAGATAGTGCCGCTGGCGCTCCGGGGGGATGGTACCGTCCATGATACCGTCGATATAGCCGGAAATGGTGGTCATGGGGGTCTTCAGCTCGTGGGAAACATTGGCCACGAATTCCTGGCGCTGGTACTCGCTGCGCTGGATGGCCTGGGCCATGTTATTGAACGCCCGGGCCAGATCCTCCACATCCTGGGGATAACCCTCGTCGATTTTGACCCGGGCATCCAGATCGCCGTGGCCGAAGGCAACGGCAGTCTTGGTCATCTGCCGCAGAGGCGCAGACTGCTGCCGGGCGAAGAGCACCATGGCCACGATGGCCACCAGAATGACCATCATGGACACCATCAGGAAGATATTGGAGATCTTGCTCATGACCACGGTGGTGGAATCCACCGGCCGGGAGACCATGACAAAGCCCACGCTCTCACCGCTGACAGGGTCCGGGATCATGATAGCTGCCAGATTCCGGTTCTCCGCATACAGGTTGCGCACCTTGCCGGTGGCCGTCACGGTGCCGCCGGACATGACCCGCTTCACGAAATCCGGACTGAACGCCCGGTTCACATGGCCGCATTCTGCCCCGGAATGGACGCAGATGCGGATCTCACCGCCGGCGTCGCAGACAATGACGTCCGTGCCGGTGACCTTGTTCAGCACATCCAGATTCACCAGAAACCCCCGGTCCTCCAGGCCGTTGCCGGTGGAGTAGGCCGACGCCAGATCTGCAATGGAGGAAGCCTGGGTCTTCAGGGAGTCAATGGCGTTTTCCGTCAGGTATTCCTTCACCAGCAGCTGAAAGGAAGTGCCGATCATCACCAGCGCCAGCAGCAATATCACCGCGGCGGTGGAGAAGATGCGGCTGATGGTCGTTTTCATAATACTTCGAACTTATAGCCCACGCCCCAGACGGTTTTCAGGCTCCAGCCCGCTTCCACGTTCTCCAGCTTTTCCCGCAGGCGCTTGACATGGACGTCCACGGTGCGGCTGTCGCCGAAGTAGTCGAAGCCCCAGACCTCGTCCAGGAGCTGGTTGCGGGTGTAGACCCGGTTGGGGGAGGAGGCCAGGTAGTACAGCAGCTCCATCTCCTTGGGGGGCGTGTCCACCTTCCTGCCATCCACCAGCAGCTCGAAGGCGTCCATGTCGATGACCAGCCTGTCAAAGACCAGGCGTCTTGCCTTCTTCTCGGCGGTGACGCCGGAGGTGCGGCGCAGGACGGCCTCGATCCTCGCCAGGACCTCCTTCATCTCGAAGGGCTTGGTGATATAGTCGTCGGCGCCGGATTTCAGGCCGGCCACCTTGTCGTCGGTCTCACCCTTGGCGGTGAGCATGATGATGGGGGTCTGGGCTTCGGCACGGATGGCCTTGCAGACGCCCCAGCCGTCCATGACGGGCATCATCACATCCAGCAGCACCAGGTCGGGCTTGATGGCGCGATACTTGGCCAGGCCCTTGCCGCCGTCTTCGGCGACGGTGACGGCGTAGCCCTCCTTCTCCAGATACATCTGCAAAAGCTCAGCAATATTGCGGTCGTCTTCCACGACCAGAACGGAAACAGCCATAGCAGTAACCTCCTATGTTAGTCTTTTTCTCCATTATACCGCAAAATGGCGCCTATGGGTTAAGAAATTGTGAAGAGTTGCGCCCCAATTTGTGAACACGGATTTTTTCCTTGCAATGGGGCGAAAGACAGGGTATGATAGTGGTAAATCATGTTCAAATTGTAGTTTGTCGTACAGTCCATTTGTAGGGCGCGGTCATGACCGCGCCGATCAGGTTAGACAACAGCCTATGTATAATCGTTACAATCACAAAATATCCAACACATCCGTCGTCGATACGGGGGCGGCGGGGTCATGACCCCGCCCTACATTGGCGTTGTTTAACGGAACAATAAACTACAATTTACCTGAAAGGAGAATCCTATGTTCGACATTATTATGGAAATCTTCAAGGCCGTGCTCTTCGGCGTTGTGGAGGGCATCACCGAGTGGCTGCCTGTCTCCTCCACCGGCCACATCATCCTGCTGGATGAGTTCATCCACCTGAAAGGCTCCGAGGAATTCAAGTCCATGTTCGATGTGGTGATCCAGCTGGGTGCCATCATCGCCGTCATCGTCCTGTTCTTCCAGAAGCTGAACCCCTTCGACAGGGCCAAGACCGAGAAGCAGAAGACCATGACCTGGGCTCTGTGGTTCAAGGTCTGCGCGGCCATCGTCCCCTCCGGCATCGTGGGCGTTCTGTTCGATGACTGGATGGAGGACCATCTGCGGGGCGGCTTCGTGGTGGCCCTGATGCTGATCATTTACGGCGTTGCCTTCATCTTTGTGGAGCGCCGCAACGAGGGGCTGACCCCCAGAGTCAAGAGCGTCTGGGGCATCGACCTGAAGACCGCCCTGCTCATCGGCGCGTTCCAGTGTCTGAGCCTGATCCCCGGTACATCCCGTTCCGGCTCCACCATTCTCGGCGCCATCCTGCTGGGCGTGGGCCGCAGCGCCGGCGCGGAGTTCTCCTTCTTCATGGCCATCCCCACCATGTTGGGCGCCAGCGCCATCAAGTTCCTGAAATTCCTGATGTCCGGCGTGGGCGCCACGGATCTGGAGATCGCGGTACTGATCATCGGCTGCGTGGTCAGCTTCGTGGTTTCCCTCTTCGTCATCAAGAAGCTGATGGAATACGTCCGCAGGCACTCCTTCGCCTCCTTTGGCTACTACCGCATCGGTCTCGGCGCCGTGGTGCTGCTGTACTTCCTGATCAAGGGAATCATTGCCTGAAATCCTATGTAGGGGTCGGTGCCCCCTACAAATGATATTTGAAACACACGGAGGAATCACCATGGAATATACCATTGAAAATGAATACTTAAAGCTCACCGTCACCACCTGGGGCGCCCAGGTCAAAAGCGTCATCCGCAAGTGCGACGGCGTGGAGCACATCTGGCAGGCTGACAATTCCGTATGGGGCTACCACGCGCCCATCCTCTTCCCCCACACCGGCAAGGTGGTGGATGGTATCATCGAAGCCAAGGGCGGTAAGTACGAATCCGGCCAGCACGGCTTTGCCCGGCTGATGGAGCACGAATTCATCTGCCAGACGGAAAATTCCATCGTCCTGGAGCTGCGCGCCACCCCCGAGACCTATGCAAAATTCCCCTACGAATTCGCCCTGGTGTCCACCTTCACCCTGGAGAGCGACACCCTGCACCACACCCTGACCGTGGAAAACTACGACGAGGAAAAGCTGCCCTTCGGCATCGGCTACCATCCCGCCTTCACCGTTCCCTTTGACGCGCAGCACGTTGCCACCGACTACGAGCTGCGCTTTAGCGAGCCGGAAAGCCCCCTGTGCATCGGCTGCCAGCCCCTGGGCCTGGTCCACGGCGACCTTTACTACCTGGGCAGCAACATCCAGTCCATCCCCATCGACGAGAAGCTCTTCGCCAACGACAGCCACTGCATGGTGAATCTGAAATCCGGCTCCCTGGGTATTTACGAGAAGGGCACCGGCCGGGGTGTCGTCTGCAATATCGAGGAGTTCCCCTACACCCTGATCTGGAGCAAGCCCGGCATGCCGAAGTTTGTCTGTATTGAGCCGTGGCACTCCATCCCCAGCGCGGAGGCTTCTTCCTCCGACTGGAACGCCAAGCCCGCCGCCGCCATCCTGGAGCCCGGCGAGAGCTGGTCGTGCACCCTGTCCACCTCCTTCGTTCGTTAAAACATCCCAGGCCGCACCCTCCGGTGCGGCCTTTCTTTTTTCTCCACAGGGAATAAAAACTCTTGTGCAACCCGGCGGGGCGTGCTATAATTGCAGAATTATGTCAAACGACCGGGGGCATACCATGAACATTCTGTCTGTTTTTCTTTTTCCGGCTGCAGCCATTCTGGCGGGGCTGCAGGCTTACCGGCTCTTCCGCCGCCGGGGAGAAGCCCCCGAAAAACCGGATACCCTGGGCTGGCTGCTGTTCGCCGCCGCCGTGATCTGCCTGGCGGTGGGCATTGCCTGCCAGTTTCTTCCCGGCGATGCCCTCAAGCTGTCCCCCGGCAGTATTTCCCTTTCCGGCGGCAGTGGGTATGACCGGAACTGGTGGCTCAACGCCGACGGCACCCCCGCCACGGGCTGGGTGGAGGCCAACGGACACCGCTACTATCTGGGCGACGACGGTCAGATCCGCACCGGCTGGGTGGAGCTGGAGGGAAACCGGTATTATTTCCACGAAGACGGCGTCATGGCCACAGGCCGGACGGAGGTGGACGGCGAGGTCTTTTTCTTCACATCAACCGGTATCCAGACTCTGCTGGTGAATCCCTGGAATCCGGTGCCGGAGGACTACACCCCCGATCTGGTGGCCATGGATGAGCAGTACGGCCACGCCCATCTGCAGATCGACAGCAGCTGCCTGGATGCGCTGGAGGAAATGATCGACGCCTGCAACGCAGAATCCGGCTCCCGTGCCTACGTGCTGTCGGCCTACCGCAGCCTGGAGGATCAGCAGCAGCTCTATGACCGGAAGGTGCGGGATCTGGTGTCCCAGGGCCTCAGCCACACCGACGCGGAGCGGGAGGCAGCCACCGTGGTGGCCATTCCCGGCACCAGCGAGCACCACCTGGGTCTGGCGGTGGATATCATCGACACCGGCCGCTGGAAGCTGGACGAGGGCCAGGCGGACACCGCCGCCCAGCAATGGCTCATGGAAAATTCCTGGCGCTACGGCTTCATTTTCCGCTACCCCAAGGATAAAATCGAGATCACCGGCATCATCTACGAGCCCTGGCATTACCGCTACGTGGGTACGGCGCTTGCCGAAGAGCTCCACGGCCTGGGGCTGACCATGGAAGAATATTTCGACAGTTTAAGCTGAACAGCAGGCCCCCATCCGGGAAACCGGATGGGGGCCTTTCAAATCGAAACATAAAATCCCCGGCGGATCTTCTCCGCCGGGGGCAATTCGTTATGGGATCAGGTACTTATCAATTACAGCTTGGGGCCAGCGGCGACCAGGGCCTTGCCTGCGTCGTTGCCGGTGTACTTGACGAAGTTCTTGATGAAGCGGCCTGCCAGGTCCTCAGCCTTGGTGTTCCACTCAGCGACGTCAGCGTAGGTGTCGCGGGGATCCAGGATGGCGGGGTTGACGCCGGGCAGAGCGGTGGGGACTTCGAAATCGAAGTAGGGGATCTTCTTGGTGTCGGCCTTCAGGATGGAGCCGTCCAGGATGGCGTCGATGATGCCACGGGTATCCTTGATGGTGATGCGCTTGCCGGTGCCGTTCCAGCCGGTGTTGACCAGGTAAGCCTTGGCGCCGTTGGCTTCCATCTTCTTGACCAGCTCCTCAGCGTACTTGGTGGGATGCAGCTCCAGGAAAGCCTGGCCGAAGCAAGCGGAGAAGGTGGGAGTGGGCTCGGTGATGCCGCGCTCGGTGCCGGCCAGCTTAGCGGTGAAGCCGGACAGGAAGTAGTACTGAGCCTGCTCGGGGGTCAGGATGGACACGGGAGGCAGGACGCCGAAAGCATCAGCGGACAGGAAGATCACGTTCTTGGCAGCGGGTGCTGCGGAAACGGGCTTGACAATGTTGTTGATGTGGTTGATGGGGTAGGAGACACGGGTGTTCTCGGTGACGGACTGATCCTTAAAGTCGATCTTGCCCTCTGCATCAACGGTAACGTTCTCCAGCAGAGCGTTGCGCTTGATGGCGTTGTAGATGTCAGGCTCGGACTCCTTGTCCAGGCCGATGACCTTGGCGTAGCAGCCGCCCTCGAAATTGAAGACGCCGTTGTCGTCCCAGCCGTGCTCGTCGTCACCGATCAGCAGACGCTTGGGGTCGGTGGACAGGGTGGTCTTGCCGGTGCCGGACAGGCCGAAGAACAGAGCGGTGTTCTCGCCGTTCATGTCGGTGTTGGCGGAGCAGTGCATGGAAGCCATGCCGTTCAGGGGCAGGAAGTAGTTCATCATGGAGAACATGCCCTTCTTCATCTCGCCGCCGTACCAGGTGTTCAGGATGACCTGCTCACGGGAGGTGATGTTGAAGGCTGCGCAGGTAGCGGAGTTCAGACCCAGCTCAGCGTAGTTGTCGATCTTTGCCTTGGAGGCGTTGTAGATGACGAAGTTGGGCTCGAAGTTAGCCAGCTCCTCCTGGGAGGGAGCGATGAACATGTTCTTGACGAAGTGAGCCTGCCATGCCACCTCCATGATGAAGCGGATGGCCATACGGGAGTCGGGGTTGGCGCCACAGAAAGCGTCAACGACATACAGCTTCTTGCCGGACAGCTGCTTGACAGCCAGGTCCTTGCAGACAGCCCAGACTTCCTCGCTCATGGGGTGGTTGTCGTTCTTGAACTCGTCGGAGGTCCACCACACGGTGTTCTTGGAGTTCTCGTCCATAACGATGTACTTGTCCTTGGGAGAGCGGCCGGTGTAGATGCCGGTCATGACGTTGACAGCGCCCAGCTCGGTCAGCTGGCCCTTGTCGTAGCCTTCCAGGGTGGGATCCATCTCAGCCTCGAACAGCTGCTCGTAGGAGGGGTTGTGGACGATCTCGGTGGCGCCGGTGATACCATACTTAGTCAGATCAAGTGCCATAAGATAATACCTCTTTCATTTATAAAGTAATACCGGATTGAAACGTTTTTATGAAACTTTTTCAATTCGGTATCCCATAGTCTGCAACTTTATCTTACACGAATAAGCCGGGAAAATCAATTCGTATTTTCAATAATTTTCCGCCCTCAATCCAGGGGATGGATGGAATGATTACCAAATTCCAAACCGGGCTGTTCACTAAATTGTAGTTTATCGTACACTTAACGTTTTCAATTGTAGGGGACGGGTCACCCGTCCCGGCGGTAAAACCTGGCGAATTGACATTTGTATCGGCGAATTCGTAATCGGAAGGTTCGCGGGACGGGGAACCCGTCCCCTACATTGGTATACCAT
>JAFTVM010000009.1 GCA_017465745.1 Oscillospiraceae bacterium | reverse complement strand
TCTGCAAATGTATCTCAGCGAGTTCTGCTATAGATTTAACCGCAGACACTTGAATGGTGCCATATTCGACAGGCTTTTAGTCGCTATCGCTGGCTGACACTATATTTTGTGCCTTGCTGACTAAAGCCGATAACCACAACTTTCTTTTACGAGGGGTGCAGTATATGAAAGTGAGCTATAAAAAATTATGGGTTATAGACCTCTCGATTAAACTTATCCTGCCCATTCCGACTAAATGCAATGTTCGGAATGGGCGGGATTCTTGAATATGTTACATGAATTTCACAAACTTACACTATATCCAATTTAGAAGTCTGTTTCACACTTTTCGGCACGATTATCTGATAGACTTTGTTTGTAGAATACGATAGATACGATTGCTGCAATCGTCCAGCCAATCGGCCATGCACACCATATGCCGGTTGAGCCGAGTACCGTTTTTGAGAGAAGAAAAGCTAATCCTACACGGAGTATTAGGTCTGTAAAGGTAGCAATCATAAATTGCTTCATTAACCCTGATCCTCTTAAAATTCCGTCAGCAACGAGTTTGGCAGAAATCACGAAGTAGAATGGTGATAGGATTTTTAGAAACACAAGTCCCGATGATAATGCTTCAGCGGTTACATTCTCGATGAAGAAAGGAATTAAAAATCTGCCGCCGATGAAGTAAAGCAGAACAAGGGGAATAGATAATATCCATACCATTTTAAGTCCTGCATTAAATCCTTGTTTGACACGTTCTGGCTTTCCGGCACCAAGATTTTGCGCTGTATAGTTTGAAATACCATTTCCAACTGTGGTAAAGGATGTTATGACAAGGTTATTCAGTTTGACTGAAGCAGAATATCCTGCAATGATCGCCGGACCGTATCCGTTGATTATACCTTGAATTACAATGTTCCCGATGGAAATAAAGCTCTGCTGTAAGGTGCTCGGTATGGCAATTTTTGCGATTTTGCCAAGTATTTTTAGATCGAAGATCTTGTGTGGCTCATCAGAATGAATTTCACGCAAACGCTTTAATACAAATATGACAGCAAGAACACAGCTTATCCCTTGACATATAAAAGTTGCCCATGCCACACCATCTACGCCCATACCAAAACCTTTTACAAACCAAATATCGGCTACAATGTTGGAAGTTGAGGATGCCGCCAAAAAAATGAACGGTGTTTTTGAATCTCCGAGAGCTGAGAAGATACCCGTACTGACGTTGTAGAAGAATACAAAGGGCAAACCATAGATGTAAATATCAAGGTACAATGCTGAGTCAGCGAAAATCTCAGATGGCGTATTGATTAAGTGCAGTAATGAGTTGCAACCGAAAAGACCGATTGCCATGAGAATCAGGCAAATCACGCCGCTGGCGATAAAAGATGTATAAACGGTTGTTTTTACATCTGCATACCTCTTTGCACCGAAAAACTGAGAAACAATTACTGAGCAGCCGATATTACATCCAAAGGCAAAGGCAATAAAAATCAGTGTAATCTCATAGCTGTTACCAACAGCAGCCAAAGCGTTTTCGCTGATAAACTTTCCGGCTACGAAGCTGTCAGCTATGTTGTAGAGCTGCTGAAAAATAATGCTGCCGAACAGCGGCATACAAAAAAGCCATAATACTTTTGTCGGATTTCCGACCGTCAAATCCTTATTCATGTGGTATCTCCAACTCCTTGTAATTTTCATAAAATGTTACAGCAACGGTGAATTGAGACACCATAAATCCTATCATGCAAAATATCGCACCGAGTATATGGTTTTCTAATGCCATCCAAACGAAGCCAAGCAAAAATGCAGTCGTAAAAGTCACAGACCGTAGTTTTTCTGATATAGAAAAGGTCTTAGTGGTTTTCCATATTTGTACCAGCCATATAAAATCCGCAACAATAAAGATGCAAAACATCAAATTTTCAAACAGTATGCTCATGTTTACAAATCCTCCATTGATTTTTTTACTGATAATTATTATACTACTTCATGCGGCATGAGTAAAATATATATCAGCAATACCGAGTATTACTAAAAGGAATGTTTGGCATGGATATAACTTACGATTACTATCGGATTTTCTATTATGTGGCAAGATACGGCAGCTTTTCAAGAGCCGCTGAAGTACTGCTTCGTGGGCAACCAAACATCACAAAGACAATCAATAACTTAGAAGCACAACTTGGGTGCAAACTTTTTCTGCGCTCCAATAAGGGTGTGAATTTGACACCGGAGGGAGAAAAACTTTTTCATCATGTTGAAATTGCATTTGATAATTTGAGCAAAGCAGAGAGTGAAATCATATCTGAACGAAATCTGGATGGTGGGCTCATATCTATTGCCACAACTGAAATCGGATTGTACGGTTCGTTGCTTCCGGAATTGACGAGATTTAATAAGGATTATCCGAACGTGAAGCTCCGCTTGGCAAACCTTAATTCGCCGCAAGCTATGGAGGCAGTAAAAAATGGAGTGGCTGACTTTGCAGTCGTAACACTCCATGAAAAAGCAGACACAATTTATCGTATTCGAACAATTCGAGATTTTCGGGAATCTCTTTATTGTCAAAAAGGATATATGGACGGATACAAGGGAGATATTTTTTCTCGTCCATATATTTCTATAAATCGAAGTTCCTACACATACAAGTTCTATCAAGATTATTTGTTGTCATGCGGACTTTATAAAGAACCTGATATTGAGGTGGCTACTGCTGACCAGGTGTTGCCTTTGGTGAAAGCAGGAATGGGTATTGGTTTTATTTCCGAGTTTTTAGCCGAAGATGCTCTAAAGGCTGGTCTTATCGAAGAAATCTTATTGCCCGAACCACCGAAAAACAGAAGCATTTGTTTGGTTGAAGATAAGAAACGTAGTCTTAGTCTGGCGGCAAGTGAACTTATAAAATATATGCTACAGCACAACTGATGCAAAATTCTATCATTCTATGCTCGGGAAGCAGAAGCTGAACGCATCAGAAAAGAACGGGAAGAACAAGAGCGCCTTCGTAAAGAAGAGGCGCGTCGTCGTGCCGATCGTCGCCAGAATGGACTTTGCCAGTACTGCGGAGGAACATTTAAAAAAGTTTTATTCGGAATGAAGTGTACCTCTTGCGGCACCAAAAAGGATTATAAGTAATCCATTTTCCTAATTGATTAGTCACTATTGTTATGCTATAATTCAATTCAAGCCACGCGAAACAACTGCTTGCCCATCCCCGGTGGTTTATCACCGCTGATAAGATTTTGATAAGCATCCATCGTATAGCTATGATAATATGGACAATCAAAATAATCAGAATAGCAGGTATCATATTCACTAAACGAATTTGTTTAAGTCTTGAGATCCTGCAACGAGTGGGAATAAGTTTTAGGGCTTTGGACTGGTCTGAAAACCCTTGAAAACACAGGCTTTTGGGGCATCGCAAGAGCAAAATCACCCCCGTTTTTCCTTGTAGCAGAGGAAAAACGGGGGTTTTGCTGTTGATACATATTTGCATCCCTGATAGCGGCTGATGAGTGGTTTCAGCATATCCAGCACAAGACGCAATGCTTGATCCATACTGATTCCCCTCATGCATTCGGCACGGAATCAATATGACGATTTTTCCCAGCAATATACTTCCGAGGAAGATTCAAAGCCGATTCGATCATAGAATTCCTGATCAGACAGGACAGCCGCTCTCCTGGCACCCAGCTTTCTTGCCCGGTTGCAGGCTTCATACACCACAGCCTTCGCCAGTCCCTGGCCTCTGTGCTGCGGCACGGTAACAACGGGTTCCACATAAGCGCAATCACCTTCCGTGTACCACAGGCCGCAATGGGCGCAATATTCACCGTCCTGTAACGCGAAAATCTTCAGATCCGCATTTTCGTTGGGTGTCGGTGCCAGAATTTCATCGGCCCATTTTTCGGGAATCCCCTCATTGTCGAACCCCTTGTGGATCACCAACTGATACTGCCAGTCATCCACTCCAAATCCCGGCTGACTGATCGAATAATCGCCGGAAAGGCTGTATTCTAACTCCTGGCTCAGATCCAGCGCAAGCACGGTGTTATCCCGATGGGTTCTCTCAAAATTCCTTTCCCGCAGCACTGCACACAGCGCGTTATCCTTTGAATTCACTTTGATAATGGCCCCGCCTTCTTCACCCGCAAGGACGGTATCGACCATTAGATTCAGCAGCTGTGCATCGTCGCTGATGTGGATCAAGTAATTCCGATCAGCGTAGCTTGTGTCGTATGTAATCAGGCCCACGATTTCACCGCCAAATGCTCTGAATATCACGATGCTTGTCAGCTTGCTGATATCCAGATAGGAATGCCTGTGCATCCACGCAAAGCGTCCCCAGTGGAAATGCTCGTTGTGTTCCAGCTTTTCTGCTGACAAAAGAAACTGGTAAATCTCCTGATACTGGTCGTTGAACCGCTCGCAGTTTCTGTATCCTTCAATTGTGTAATGCATTCATTCCACCCCACTAAAATCGTTTCTGTGGCCAAAGGGGAGATTAGAGCAGCCAATCCCGATCATTTCCCTCCGGGTCTGCGATGCAGCGCTGCACCCAAAGCTCCGTAACAGCCTCCAACGCGGACCGGGGACCCTATGTCTGCCATTATATCACCACAGAAAATGCTTTGTAAATCTAAAAAATAACCGCCGATATCATATACCGGCGGTCATTCCATGTTCTCAATCCTTCTGTTGCAGCAGGTACGCACCGATGCAGGCCAGGCCGAGACCCAGCATAGTGAAGCCGGACTGCATATCCAGCTCACCCAGCACAGAGGTTACGACCACTGTCACGCCCATGGCAAGAGGTACTGCCTTCAAAACCAGCTTGACGATGCGATCCACACCTTTGGGCGCAGCGGAAGGTGCAGCCTTTGCCTGCATCAGATCTTCCACGGACACACCGAGAATCTCTGCCAGCTTGGGAATTGTTGCTGTGTCTGGAAATGCCACATCACGCTCCCATTTGGAAACCGCCTTGTCCGTGACACCAAGCTTGTCGGCAATATCCTTCTGGGTCATTCCCTTTTCCTTTCGAAGAGCGCTGATGATCTCACCCATGGATTTGTTAGCCATATTATGGTTCTCCTTTTCTGATTTGGTATAATCAGTATACCATCAGTCCAAAAAGCAGTAAACCGAAAGATGGTAGAGTTTAGGAAACCGGAGGTTTCCTTTCGGTTCCTCTCAAAATTCGAGTCGACGGACCGATTGCTCTTCATCCCATCACACGAAGGAGCCGGGATCACTCCCGGCTCCAGGTTCAGATCTTTTGCAGTTCCTCAAATTGACTGATCAGCCATGCTGTCATCTTTTTATTGGTTTCAAAAAGCTCTGCGTACTTGTCCTGCCCGGCAAACCACGCCACACAGACGAGCTGGTTGGCAAGGATCACATAGGGGATGGCTCTGCGCTCCTCATCGCTCAGATGCACAACACTGTCATACCCGCAGATGATATTGCGATAAGCCTCCAGCCATTTTTCGTTATCCTTGCCAAAGCACTCGGACAGAACCGCCGTTGCCGCATAGCAGGGATCGTAGATACGGGCATTCCGCTCCGACAGATCGAAATCAATGAATCCCCACTGATCTTCGGCGCAGATGATATTGCCCGGATTGGGGTCCCGGTGGATGATCTGCCGGGGCAGCTTCGGATACAGGGCTTTGAAGGTGTCCAGATATTCCCTGCAGAACGAATCAGGCAAATTCAAAGCCGCTTTTGTCTCAGGGAGCGCCCAGTCCCGAACCGTGCCCAACAGGTCTGCTTCGCCGACGCAAGTCTGGATTTTGCACAAAGCCAGATGAAGCTGACCGATGA
Organism: Oscillospiraceae bacterium; assembly: GCA_017465745.1. GTDB lineage: Bacteria > Bacillota > Clostridia > Oscillospirales > Oscillospiraceae > Faecousia. The sequence goes on along the minus strand of JAFTVM010000009.1, from coordinate 29,634 downwards.
TTTCGCCCGCAAAGCGTGCATTGTCCACAGCCTCTCCATTGCAGAACGAGGCGGGTATCATCTGCTGACCGTTCAGCCGCCTTGTGACATAGAGATACAGTTCGCCATCTTGGACATACTCCTGCCCATCTGTAGTCAAAACCGGAACAGCGGACAAAAGGCCAATGCTCCCGATGGCCTTGGACACCGCAATATGATTCTTCAGCTTGCCCAGATCGGCGGTATACTTCAGCACATATGCTTCACCCACATAGCAGGCGCTGTCGTTTTTGCTGCCGGTGCCGTCATAGTAGATATCGGTAATGGTTTCAGCCTCCAGATTCCAGTGTTTCAAAATCTGGGCGGCTTTCTTATGTGTTACGATCATGTGTTCCTCCCTCATCAGGTCAATCCTGTAAGGCCGCTTGGCCCGGCAGGATTTCAAAAACTCGGAGGGCGTGCTTCCAAATTCCCGGCAGAAGGCCCTGTAGAATCCGGCATATGTATCGAACCCATACAAAAGCGCCGCATCAATTTTGCTGCTCCCCTGCTTGATTGCAAAAATCCCGTGGAGCAGCCTGCGCCGCAGGATATACTGCATCACCGGCAGACCGGCAGCCTGCTGAAACAGCCGGTAGTAATGGAACAAAGAAAAGCCCGCCATCTCTGCCAGTTCCGCTGCGGTGATTTCCGAGCACAGGTTTTCTTCGATATAGTCAAGGCTCTTTTGGATCATGGCCCGATTGTCCATTTCGCACCCTCCTTTCTATGGATTTCGTAGCTACGCATGAATCATAACACACGGACAAGGGGAAAGCATTTCCGATTTTGCGGAATTATTCCGCGTTATTCCTGTCGTGCAAAAGTGGCTGAAGCGGTTCGCTTCAGCCACTTTCCTCTTTCGTCAATCGATCTTGCGATCCTTGAAATAGTACTGCCTGTCATGCTCGTTGATTTCCCGCAGGATACGGCATGGATTGCCCACGGCCACCACGTTGGCCGGAATGTCCCTTGTGACGACGCTGCCCGCGCCGATGACCGCATTATCTCCGATGGTGACGCCGGGCAGCACGATGACGCCCGCACCGAGCCAGCAGTTTCTGCCGATGTGAACCGGGAAATTATACTGGTAGCCCTGCTCCCGCAGCTCCGGCAGGATCGGATGGCCCGCAGTGGCAATCACCACATTGGGGCCGAACATGGTGTAATCGCCCACATAGATATGGGTATCGTCCACCAGGGTCAGGCCAAAATTGGCATACACATTCCTGCCGAAATGGACATGATGGCCGCCCCAGTTGGCATGCAGCGGCGGCTCGATATAGCAGCCCTCACCGATCTGGGCAAACATTTCCTTCAGCATAGCCTCCCGCCTGGCCAATTCGTGGGGACGGGTCGCGTTATAATCATATAGCTTTTCCAGGCAGTCGAATTGTTCTGCGGTAACGGAATCATCCATGGACAGGTACAGCTCGCCGGTGTGCAGTTTCTCTTTCATATGTGCTCCCCCATTTCATTCACCATTATATCTGAAAGTACAGCATTTCGCAACAGAATACAGCCGGAACGGCCATGGCAACATTCCGGCTGTTTTTCAGTTATTGGAATCGGACTGCTCCCGGACGCAGTCGATGGTCAGCACCACAGCCAGGGCCACGATCTCGTCCTGAGGGTTGCGGATCTCCAGTTCATAGCTGTCACCCCAGGTCATCCATTCCTTGGAGATGGTGACGATGGTGGCGCCGCCCTGGGTGATCTCGTAGTCATGCTCCCAGAAGCTGCCGTTGATCTCCCAGCCAAGACCGGCAATGGTATACTTCGGGAAGAAAAAGGTGAATTCCTTTTTGATCTCTGCCACCTGGCGGTCACCGCAGAAGACGTAATACCGGGGCAGCCAGCTCCACACCTCCTGCTTGATGAAGGCAACTTCTCTGCCCGTCATATCATAGACATGGAGTTTCTTGCCCCAGGAAAAAACTTCTCCCTCCACCAGATATTTATCCCGGCCGGCCTGGTCCTTGACGAAAAATTTATCGCCCCAGGAAAAGACCTTTTCCTTGATGTACAGTTTCATATTCCGCTCCTTTCCCTATCCCAGGTCACGGTGCACCGTGCCATAATGCTCCATCTCATTCAGAATCCGTTCAATGCCCCCGCGGCGGTCTTCCACCGATGGGGAGATGGTCATTTCTGTGCCGTAATGCTCGCTGTAGAGCCGGTCGCCAAACTGAATGGTGAAAAAGGGGGTCATCTTGTTGTAGATATCAATATCGTCAGGTTTTTTCATCTCGGTCAGAAAAGACAGGAACTCCCTGGTGATCCGGCCCCGGAACACCATTCCGCCGTGCCAGCCGGATTCGATCTGCTGGCCGAAGCGCCGGGCAATGGTGATCTCCGCCCGTTCATCATACCAGCAATGGATCTCAAAGGCGTCGCCGACCACCGCGCAGGCTCGAACCAGATCGTTCCACCAGCGTTTGTCCGTCTTTCTGCGTCCCACCAGAATATAACTGCTCATAGACTACCATCCTCTGTATGTACATGTGGTTTTGGATGTATAAATATACTACCACTGAATGGACCGATGCACAACAGCTCTGATGGAAATTTAATGAAAAATTATAAATTCCCGGTTCCGTGATGACCAGATGCGGTCAGGCCTTCGATTTCTTCATCAGTCAGAGGATAGCCCCGTTCCAGCGCCTCCCGTGTGATCCCGGAAAGCATTTGACGGGCCGTATCCTTCGGCCATCGTGCATATAGATTCTGACGAACCTCCCCGAGCCAGTCCAGGATCTCCTCCGTCCGGTCGGGCAGCTGAGCACCGATTCTTCCTGCGAGAAAGGCAGCCGCACCGGGTGCCTTTCCGGCTGTGGATACAGCCACGGTCAGATCGCCTCTTATAACTGTAGCTGGGAAGAAAAAACTGCACAGCTCCGGCGCGTCAACAACATTGACGGGAATCCCATATTCCCTGCATACACCCACGATCCGGGCTGCTTCCGCCCGGTCCGTGTCGCCAACGACAACAAATGCCACATCTTTGGTCAGACATGCCGGGCAAAACTGTGATGCTTGCCGCAGTTCACAGCCAAAGAGACGTAGCTTGCGCATTTTATCCGCAGTCTGGGGACCATCCCCCACCAGAAGGATCGTCCGCCCCTTCAGATCGATACACATCGTAAAATATGCCACCGGCTCACTTCCTTTCCCGGTAATAGTAGTGCCAGCCATCGGTTGTTCTCGTCCGCTCCACACGGATACCAAAGGCTTTTTCCAGACTGCCGCCTGCAAATACCTGCTCCGGATGGCCCTGCGCAAGGATCCTGCCGTCTTCCATCACCACCAGATGATCGGCATGGCGCAGCGCCAGCGCAATGTCGTGCAGCACCAGGATCACAGTTTTTCCCGCATCAGCCAGCGCGCGTGCTTCCTCCATCATACGCAGCTGCTGGGCGATATCCAGAAACGTGTTTGGCTCATCCATCAGGATCACCGGGGTATCCTGTGCCAGTGCCATGGCGATATAGACCTTCTGCCGCTGACCGCCGGAGAGCGTATCCATGTACCGCTGCGCCAGATTGCCGATGCCCATGGATTCCATGGCGCGGCGGGCAATATCCATATCCCCCCGGCGGTAGCGGCGTGGATAGGACAGATACGGAAAACGTCCGTGGAGCACCAGCCGCTCTGCCGTGATCTCCGGCACCTGCCGGCTCTGGGAAAGATAAGCCGCCTGCTGCGCCTGAATCCGGGGCGGCAGCCCAAGCAGATCCCGGCCATCCAGCAGGACGCTTCCCCCGCGGGCCGGAATGATCCCGGCCACCGTCCTGAGCAATGTTGATTTTCCGCAGCCGTTGGGGCCAGCAATCACGGTGATGGCACCGGAGGGTACCGAAATGCAGATATCATGCAGAATTTCTGCTGCGCCGTAGCCGGCACTGAGGTTTCTGATTTCAAGCATGGCGCATACCTCCCTTCCGTTTCAACAGGAGCAGCAGAAAGAACGGCCCGCCCAGCACCGACATTCCAATACCCACGCGCAGTTCATAGGGTGCAAACAGAACCCGGCACAGCAGATCACAGCCCGTCACAAATCCCGCGCCTGCCAGGGCGCACAGCGGGATCACGAATCTGCTTTCATCGCCCGCAGTCTTCCGAACAACATGGGGAACGATCAGACCCACAAAGCCCAGAAGTCCGGCAAAGCTGACGGCACTGCCTGCCAGCATGGCGGCCAGAATCAGAAAGACCGTCCGCATCCGCCGGGTCTGCATTCCCAGCCCCCGGGCGGTTTCCTCCCCCAGGTTCAGAACATCCAAATCGCTGCACAGCGTCAGCAGCACAGTCAATGCCGCCAGGATCAAAACCGCCGCCGGAACCAGTCGGATGTGGGAAACAGCGGAAAAGCCACCCACGCGGTAATCCGCATTGAGCATGGCGGTATCCGGCAGCAATGTGGTCACAGCTTCCGCCAGGGCGTTCAGCACTGCATTCACCGCCACACCGCTGAGAATCACCGTGGTGCGGGACGCACCGGTCCTGCAGCTGATGAACATCACAAGCGCGGCAGCCCCCATGGCGCCGGCAAATGCCGCCCCCGCCACAGCCCAGCCGGAGAGCATGCCGCAGGCACAGCACACCGTCACGGCAAGACCTGCGCCGGCATTGACGCCGATGATCCCGGGCGATGCCAGTTTATTATTCAGCACCCCCTGGATCACAGCACCCGATACAGCCAGCGCAGCACCCGCCAGCAAACAGGCCGCCGTTCTGGGCAGGCGGACATACCAGAAGATGTATCCGGCCGTATCCCGGGGGCCGGCCAGCACCGCCCGCCAGATTTGCGACAGGGAAAGCCGCGCCGCGCCCATGGACAGGCTCAACGCAGCGGCCAGCAGACAGAACGCCCCCGCAGCAATGAATAAGTATCCGCGTTGTTTAACCATTGCGCAGAATCTCCTCCAGTTTTTCGTAAGCCTCCCCCCAGCGGTGGTTCGGTTTCAGGTTATATAGATTCTTGTCCATCAGGTATACCCGTCCTTCCTGCACCGCCGTCAGATTGCTCCACGCAGGGTCCTTTTCCAGATTATCCGATACATAGGCCCGCATACCGTCTTCATCGTCCCCCCGCTGGACGATGAAGATGAAATCCGGGTCTGCCTGGAGGATGTATTCCATACTCAGCTCCTCCAGCAGTGCGTCATTGGAATCGGCGATATTGACACAGCCCAGAGAATGGAGCATCTCCCCCAGGACATTGTCCCGGCTGTTTTTCACCGAAATACTGGACGCAGAAGCGCGCATACACAGCACCGTGGGGGCAGGTTTCCCTTCCTGCCGGGACAGTACCGCATCGATCTGCATTTGTACCGCAAGGCCATGCGCATCATACAGATCTGCCCGTCCGGTAATGTCGGTACAGATTTTCAGCAGGTGCAGATAATCCTCAAAATTCGCAACGTCAAAATATGCAACAGGAATGGAAGTGGCCTCCAGCATGTCCCGCCACTCCATATTCTGCCGGGTGTTTGTACTGGCCAGGATGAAATCCGGCTCGCTGGAGAGCAGCAGTTCCAGGCTCAGCTGTTTGGTATTTCCCAGATTGACGGTATCTTCCGCCAGTTCCAGCTCCAGATCATCCCAGGCGTCGTCGGCGGTGGCGCAAACCTCGCCGCCCGCCAGCATCCAGATCTGGGCAAAGCTGCCCAGCAGTGCCGCCACCCGCTTCGGTTCTTCCACGGTAACCGTTCTTCCCAGATCATCCACAAATGTCACGCCGGTGTCCCCTGTTGGTTCCTCCGTCCTGCCACATCCGGAAAGCAGCAGCAACAGCGCGAGAACCAGTGCCAACCATCTCTTTTTCATAACGTTCTCCTCACAAAACAAAACCGCACATCCGAAAAAGGCATAACGACCCCATATAAAATGGGCAATTCGTTTTAAGGCCCTTTCCCGTCTGTGCGGTCTGGCAGAATTTTTGATTTACTTATTTAACAGTCTGGCTTCCACATTTTCGAAGCCCAGGCGGCTGATGGTATCAGCAAAGCGCTCGCCCTTGACGCCCTCGTCCCGGAAGAGGCAGATGATTTTATCCACCATATCCAGCACCTCGTCTTCGGTGGTAAATACATGGTTCAGCGCCGTGCTGGTGGCAGTCTTCTTGCCCCAGCGGCCACCGATGCAGATCTTCATGCCGTCGCGGTAGGAGATGGCGTCAAACAGGCACTGACCCTTGCAGCGGCCGCAGTGGTTGCAGACATTGGGATCAATGACCATCTTGCCATCAATGACCTTGGCGTGCTTGATGGGACAGGCAGCCTCCACCCGACACTTCTTGCAGCCCCGGCACTTGTCGGTGTCCACGGTGGGGTACCGCTGGCCGATGATGCCAATGTCATTCAGATCAGGCTTGACACAGTTGTTGGGGCAGCCGCCCACAGCGATCTTCACCTTGTGGGGCAGGTTCACGTTGTGGTAGCCCACATAAAAGCGGTCATGAATCTTCCGGCTCAGACCATAGGTATCGCACAGGCCGAAGCGGCAGGTAGTGCCCTTGCAGGCCACGATGGGGCGAACCTTGGTACCGGTGCCGCCGGTTTCCAGTCCGTTTTCCTTCAGGAAATCCATCATGGCTTCGATGCGATCATATTTTACGCCCTGGATCTCCACAGTCTGCCGCGAAGTCATGGCGGCAGAGCCGCTTCCGAAACGCTCGGCAGCCTCGGCCACAGCCCGAAGCTGAGCAGAAGTCAGGTGACCGTTTCCGGTGATGACACGGACATTGAATACATCCGTATACCGTTTATCCTGCAGACATCCCAGGCCCTTGACCCGGGCAATGTCCTCGGCCGTCAGCTTTACAGTTTCCATAGCAAAAGCGCTCCTTTTCTTTTTTCTGTATTATAGCAAAAGAGGGTCATAAAATCAACCTCAGCCTGTCTGGATCTGTTGGATGAGATCGAGGTAGTCCGCGCAGTAGCGGCCGTAGAGGGGCTGCACCAGTTTCCGGAATTCAGCCAGGGCATCCTCATCAAGAGAGATCTCCTGACAGCCCCGGGCGATGACAAAGCTGCGGGCTTCCTGTTCGTAGCCGTCCCAGAGCTGCCGCTCATACAGCGCCGATTCCCGGGCGCACTGGACGATTGTTTGCCGGTATTCCTCCGGCAGCTGCGCCCAGGTCCTGGCGCTGCACAGCTGGATCTCCGGCACACGGGTGTGCTGATCCATGGAATAGAATTTCGCCAGGCGGTGGTGCTCCTGGGCGCGGTAAGCGGCCCAGTTATTCTCCGCCGCGTCGATCTGCCCGGTTTCAAAAGCGGCGTATACATCACTGTAGGGAAGCGACACCGCATCAGCACCCAGCAGCTGCACCATATCCTTCATCATCTGGGAATCCTGGACGCGTACCGTAAGGCCCCGCAGATCTTCTGCGCAATGAACGGGCACATTGGAATAAAAACACCGTGCGCCGGCGTCGTACCAGCTCAGGCCCACCAGATTCCGCTGGGAAAACACTTTCAGAAAATCCTCACCGATCGCCCCATCCAGAATCCGCCACATATGGTCGGCATCCTCGTACAGGAATGGCAGCTGCAGCACGTTCAGCACCGGAAGCTCGTCGGAAACAGAACTCAGGGATACCCGGGCAAAGTCAATGCCGCCAAAGTACATCTGGCTCAGAACTTCAGCCTCGGAGCCAAGCTCACCGCTGTGTTTGACCAGGATGACCACTTCCCCCCCGGTCCGCTCCTCCACCAGCCGGGCAAATTCCTGGGCGCCCAGGGTGGTCGGATAGCTTTCCGGCTGGTTTTCTGCGTAGGTCAGGACGAATGCGGGGACGGCCTCTGCCGCCTCCGGACGGCAGCCCGTCAGGCACAGCAGCAGCACCACAATAAAAAGGATCCGTTTCGTAACGCCACCTCCGTTCATTCCCGTTCCCGGCTGGTGCGGTATTCAGAGGGTGTTACACCGGTGATCCGCCGGAATACCCGGGAAAAATAGGTGGAATCCGTATAGCCGCAGGCCAGACTGATATCCCGGATGCTGGCGCACCCGGAGGCCAGCATGGCTTTGGCGCGCTCTATCCGGTATTCATTGAGGTAAGTTGAGAAATTCACCCGGAAACACTGTTTGAAAAGCTTGCAGAAATAGGCTTCGGAATAATTCATGGCCCGGGCCACATCCTGCATGGACATATCTTCAGAGAAATGGGCGCTGATATACTGTCCGATCTCATCACGGACAAGGCTGATGCGGCTGGTGTCGGCGGCGCGGGACTCCTCCAAAGGCTCGGCCGCAGGTTTCGGCGGCGCAGGATGACCGGCAAACCACTCATAAGTCCGGATGGCTTCCTCCACCGATGAGATCAGCTCCTGCTCACCGTAGGGCTTGAGGATATAGTCCGCCGCCCGGACCGCGATGGCCTCCCGGGCGTATTCAAAGTTATCGTAGGCCGACAGGAACAGCACCATGCCCGGACTTCCGGACCCCCGGATGTGGCGGGCAACCTCCAGGCCTGTGGCGCCGGGCATCTGAATGTCCAGAATGGCCACCTGTGGCTGTTCCCGGTCGAAAACCTCCATGGCTTCCCTGCCGTTTTTTGCCTCGTACACCGTACAGACCTCCCCCAGAAACTTGGTGAGGGTTTTGCACAGCACCTTGCGTTCGATCATCTCGTCTTCCGCTACCAATATCTTGTACATGGTCACGTCTCCTCTTTCGTTTGGGGGATTATGAACTGGATCACCGTTCCCCGGCCGGGTTTGCTGTAAATATGGTAGGCGCCGCCCGGATACATCATTTCAATACGGCGGCAAATATTTCCCAGGCCGATGCCCCGGCTGGTCTGTTCACTGCGGCGCAGCTTCCCATTCAGATCTTCCAGTTCTTTCTGGGTCATACCTGCGCCGTTGTCTGCGATGGATACGATCAGATTCTCCCCCTCCTGCCAGATCCGCAGGGTGATCCTGCCGTCGGCTTCCTTGGATGCCAGGCCGTGGACGAAGGCATTTTCCACCACAGGCTGTAGGGTAAAGGACGGGATCCGGACCGTGGACGCATCCACCAGGATATGGTTATGGCAGGACACCCGGCTGTCCAGACGCATCTGCTGGATATAGACATAATCCGCAAGAGCGTCGATCTCCTGTTCCAGCCAGACCTCCTGTTCCGTGGTCCGCAGATTGTAGCGGAACAGATTGCTCAGGCTCAGGATCATGCGGTCCGTGGTGGCGGCATCCTCCAGCCGGGCCATACAGGAGATCATATTCAGCGTGTTGAACAGAAAATGGGGATTGACCTGGCTTTTGAGCATTTCAAGGCGGGTTCTGTCCAGATGCTTTTCCAGCTCCATCTGGGCAAGCTCCTGCTGATGGAGCGTCGCCGCCATGCGGTTGCGTTCTTCCAGTGTCTTGATGTAGTCCGCAAGTCCATGCTTCATGCGGTTGAATTCACTGACCAGGCGGCCGATCTCGTCATTGCTCTGTACCGGAATATCGACGGCGCTGAAATCGCCCTTCTCAAAGCTCCGGGTCTGGTCCGACATCTGCAGCATGGGCCGCAGCACATGCCGGGAAAGCAGCCAAAGGACGCTGATGATGGTTCCCGCCGCCGTCATTGCGTGCAGCAGATGGAGCACAGGCAGAATCCGGAACAGGCGGTCACGCTCCGTATAGATCTGATTGCCCTCTTCCAGGGTCAGCTGGACAAGATCCAGCGCATAATCCGACAGGCTCTCCTGCATATCCTGGACATGATAAAAGGCCTCTGTAAATCCCGGATCCGCAGGGTTAGCCGCAATCAGCGCATCCCGGTATTGCGCATAACCTTCGTAACCATTGCGGATATTCCAGGTGCGGGCATAACGCGCCTGCCCGATCTGACTGTAGTCAAAGGGCAGCGCCTCCAGGGCGTGCCGCGTAGCGTCACAGGCATTGTGATACCTTTCCAGATTTTCCCGGGAATTCTCCCGGACATAGGTCACAAACGCGCTGCACTCCAATTCAATGGCTTCCTGAAACTCATAACAGATGACATTATCATCCATCAGCCGGCTGTAGTCATCCATCAGATCGTCCTGGACTGCGAAATAAACGCCCACCAGCAGCATGGTCACAAGGCATATGACCGACACCATCAGCAGCACCTTATACCGGACGGACAGCCGGTTCCATTTCGTTTTCACACCAAACACGGCACTTCCTCCCAGTGTACTTTTTTGATATCTTAACAGGTTTTTTGACAAAATTCAACACCGCAAAGACGCTCTGCGGTGCAGAACAGCAGCATTATTTTATGAAACCGCTTACTGTTATCGTGTTCGTAAACATTTTTTTAACAACCCCGTGTTACAATGACAGAAAAACAATGGAGGAAAACGCCATGTTCCAAATCCTTGTCGTGGAAGACGACGCCGCGCTGAACCGTTCGGTCTGCGCGTTCCTGAATCAGAGCGGTTATAAAGCCACCGGCTGTCTGAATGCCGAAGCCGCCTATGACGCCATGTACGAAACGGTGTTCGATCTGATCGTTTCCGACATCATGATGCCGAAGATCGACGGCTTCGAATTTGTAAAGACCGTCCGATCCATCAATGAAAATATCCCCATCCTCTTTATGACGGCCCGGGATGACTTCGCCGCCAAGCAGAAGGGCTACCGGGTGGGCGTTGACGACTATATGGTCAAGCCCATTGATCTGGACGAGCTGTTCCTGCGCATCGGTGCGCTGCTGCGCAGAGCGAAGATCGCCTCCTCCCGGAAACTGACAGTGGGTTCCTTCGTCATGGACGCCGATGAGCACACCGCATACCTGGGAGAAGATGAGATCAATCTGACCAACCGGGAATTCAGCCTGCTGTACAAGCTTCTGTCCTATCCCAAAAAAACCTTCACCCGCAGCCAACTGATGGATGAATTCTGGGATCCCGATACCGCTTCCGGCCCCCGGACGGTGGATGTGTACATGACCAAGCTCCGCGCCAAGCTGGCCAAATGCCACGATTTCGAGATCGTCACGGTCCACGGCCTGGGCTATAAGGCGGTGGTGAAATGACCCGGGAGGAAAAGTACCGCAAATTCCTGGTGGCTGTTAACCACTATGTCTGCTTCTTCCTGCTGGCAGCAGCGATCCTGACCTGCTGCATGATGCTCTTCGTGACGATCCTGGAATGGACCATGGACATCAAGCTGACGGAGGCAGACCTGGGTGTCGCCGCCAAGTACACCTTCGGAAACGTGGTGTTCCTGAGCCTGTTGTGCACTGTCATCGACGCCATTCGGCGCAAAATCCTGATTGACCGGCCCGTCAGGCAGATCACCGATGCCGCCCGGGCCATGATGAAAGGGGATTTCTCCGTCCGTATTGACAAAAACCGCAGCCTGGATCCGGAGGATAAATTCAATGAGATCATCTCCTGCTTCAACACCATGGCGGCAGAGCTGGAGGGTACCGAAACTCTGCGTACGGACTTCATCGCCAACGTTTCCCATGAACTGAAGACCCCCCTGGCCGTCATGGGCAACTATGCCGCCATGCTCCAGCAGCCCGGCATTACCGAAGCGCAGCGCATGGAGTATGCCAAAGCCATCTCCGACGCCAGCCGCCGGCTGGCCAGCCTCATCACCAACATTCTCAAGCTCAACAAGCTGGAAAATCAGCAGATCTTCCCCACCCCGGCAGTCTACGACCTGGGCGAGCAGCTTGCCGCCTGCCTGCTGGATTTTGAGTCACTGTGGGAAAACAAAGAAATTGAGATCGATGTGGACCTGGAAGAGGGCGTGCTGGTGAAAACTGACGCGCAAATGCTGAGCTTGGTTTGGAACAACCTGTTCTCCAATGCCATAAAATTCACCCAAGCCCACGGGACTGTGGGGCTGCGGCTGTATACCGATGGTGACTTTGCCGTGGTGGAGGTGTCCGACACCGGCTGCGGCATCTCCCAGGAGGTGGGACGGCACATTTTCGATAAATTCTACCAGGGCGACACCTCCCACGCCACCCAGGGCAACGGCCTTGGTCTGGCCCTCGTCAAACGGGTCATTGACATCACCGGCAGCGATATTGCCGTGGCCAGCGAGGTGGGCAGGGGCACTACCTTCACGGTGCGCATCAGGAGGGCAGGCAATGGAACGCGCTAAAACAATACTCCTGGCCATCGCAAAGCCGCCGGCCTGGATCGGGTATCCCTTCATCCTGGCCGGGTTCGGACTGATCCTGTATGTGGCCTTCGACGGTCAGGCGGAGACGCCCCTGGCCTATGTTTCCTATGGCCTGTCGGCCTACGCATTGATTTTGCTGTGCTTCCGGCTGCCGGGGATCATTCGCTTCTGGATCCATTTCAGAAAAACCAATTCTTTTGCGCTGCGGTATTTCTCGGATCTGCAGTACCGAACGACCCTGTCGCTGAACTTCTCCACCGTTATCAATCTGCTTTACGCCGCACTGCAGCTTTACGCCGGTGTGCAGCAGGCCTCTGTCTGGTTTTATGCACTGGCTGCCTATTACGCCATGCTGGCGCTGATGCGCTTCTTCCTGCTGAAGGAGACCCGGATCCATGAGCTGGGCAGGGACAGGTTCCGGGAATACCTCCATTACCGCCTCATTGCCGTGCTGCTGCTGGTGCTGAACCTGGCGCTGGGCATCATCTGCGCCGATGTGGTCACGGAAAACCGGGGCTTCCGGCATCACCAGATCACCACCATCGCCATGGCGGCCTACACCTTCTGGTCATTGGGCCTGGCCATCGTCAGCATTTTCCGCTACCGCAAGTACCGCAGCCCGGTGCTGTCGGCTTCCAAGCATATCAGCCTGACCTCCGCCATGGTATCCATGCTGTCGCTGGAGACAGCCATGTTCTCCTCCTTCGGCTCCGATGATCCGACCTTGCGGTTCTGGATCACTGCCTGCTCCGGCGCCGCCATCTTTATCACCGTCCTGGCGCTGGCCATCTACATGCTCATCCTGGCCCGGAACGAGCTGAACAACATGAAAGGAACTTCCCAATATGGATCAGAAAAATAACGAATCCTTTTGCTATTCCTACAGCGCCCGGGAGCAGGAGGAGATCCGACGCATCCGGGAAAAATATCAGTCCCCCGAGGAGCGGGAAACCAAAATGGACCGGCTGCGCCGCCTGGATCAGAGCGTATCCCAGAAAGCAACCGTCCGGAGTCTCGTGCTGGGCGTCCTGAGTTCCCTGGTCATGGGCACCGGCATGTCCATGTGCATGGTCTTCACGGGTGTCTGGTTCATCCCCGGTATCATCATCGGCTGCATCGGTCTGGCGGGCGTATGCCTGGCCTATCCCCTCTATCTGCGCGTGCTCCATCGGGAGCGCGCGCGGATCGCCCCGGAAATCCTGGCTCTGACGGAAGAGCTGATGCAATAAGACACGAAAATCCCCCAACCATGGTTGGGGGATTTTTGTCGTTTACTTTTTCTGCTTGCCGGTCCTCAGGATGAAAAGCACCAAGGCGGCCAGATATACGATGATCAGGCCCACACTGATCCAGCAGGCGAACTCGCTCTGGGCGGCGTAGCTGATCAGCAGCAGCATGGGAACGCCGAAGATAATACCGAAGGAGCTGCCGGTGAGCAGATTGTTGGAGGCAGGCGTTTTCATCCCGGGATCCACCTCACGCAGCAGCAGGACGCCGGAGGAAATCGTACCGGTGAGCATGCCGAACATGGACAGGAACCCTTCATAAACATAGCCGGGATACATCTTTTTGCACATTTTCAGCAGATACCAGAAGGTGATAACGGCGCCAAGAACAGCCATCAGAATGAAGGGCAGCCACAGCCCCGTCAGGTCTTCGATATTGATACTGGCAATGCCGGCAACGGTCATGTAGTCGAAGGCCAGACCGGACAGACGACTGAGCAGATAGTTGTTCTGATACTGCCGGTTCATGAGCTTCGCCTTGCGCAGTCCCTTGATCACGGTACGGGCGATGATGGCCATCAGAGAACCGATGATGAAATTGAAGCCCCACAGCAGGCTGGACACAGTGTTGGCAAGACCGGGGGCCACAGCGGCCAGGCCGGAGGTGATACCAAATACCAGAAGATAAGTCAGACCATACAGCATGGCAACCAGGGCAGCCTGAATGGACAGACGGTCGATGGACTCGGCAATGGGGATCTCATTCTCATCCTGGAAAGTATCCACGGTGACGGAACCGGACACATGGACGCAGTCCTTGAAGCGGTTGATCTTGCCGCTGCGGTTGAGGATGTTCATATAAGCCACACCCACCACACAGGCCACCAGGTAACCCATGGCTGCCAGGGACAGGCCGAAGCTTCTGCCGCCCACCATGCCGAGCCCCTCGTAGGTGCTTCCCACATTGTTGGCCTGGCCGGGGCCCTGGCCGTAGGCCATAGGCAGCAGAATACCGGAGGCCTTGAAGAAGCCGGGCATGATGGTGTAGGCCAGCGCCAGACTGATAACCAGACCCACCAGCGCCTGAACGAGATATGTACTGACGATCAGGGCACCGTTCTTGCTGGGGTGCAGATGATGCTCCACAGCGGTCTTTTCAGGCTCCCGCAGGGACAGGGCGATGAAGCCCAGGGCAATGGCATGGTAGGTGACGACTTCCAGGAACGCAGTATCCATTCTGACGATTCCGGTGGTACGCAGGATCAGCAGGATGAAACCCGCCAGAACAGCGGTGGGCATCAGGGAATGGCGTATGAAAGAAACCTTACGGCGAATGACATTGGAGAGCAGGATCAGTCCGGCGATGATGGCCGTCTGGATGATCGGGCTCCACAATGCAGTGTTTGCAGCGGAAAAATCCATAGATCTCGACCTTTCTTATTTGTTTTTCAGACAATTGTAATACAGCAGGAACTGCTGTATGCTGAATTCATGGGCAGGCAGCAGTTCGTAGTAAGTCCCCTTGACACTGAACACCAGGGCATGGCGGCCGTGGATACCCATATCGGCGATATCCGCTACCGGGATCTCCATATCGTCGCAGCGCAGCACTTCATTGTCAATGGAGAGGACCCCCGCTGCCACCTGGGTTGCTTCGTGGTTGATGATGGTGGAGAGGGTTGCGAATTCCACGCTGTAGGTCTCCCCTGCCGCCACATCTTCGGCAACCTTCTGCTTCTGCCAGTCAGAAAACTCCTTGACGGTCTTGAAGGGCACGCCGTGGAGCATGGCATACTCGTCATAGGTAAAGCTCAGCCCGCACTCGTCACAGGTAACGCTATCACCGGCGGAGGACAGGGTATTTCGCTTCCCGCATGCCGGACAGGTGAACAGCAGATTCTCCAGGCCCTCTGCCAGATCCTTGCCCCGGTAGGGCTTGGGATCCGCCAGCTGCCGGGCATAGGCATCCTCGTAAAGATCAGCGCAGATGGCTTCATAGACCTCATTGACGCTCATGGCCTTCAGTTCCTCTTTGGTATACACCCGGACAGGCCCACCGGAGATGGGACCCCGGGCGGTGCCGTGGTCCTTCCAGCCGGGGCTGACAAAATGGCCGCCCTGGATCCTATAGGTCACCAGACCGCAGCCGGCGGTTTTGACCATCTTGGCAGTGGAGGGCAGGATGGGACAGGTAACGCCGTCCCAGGTACGCACACCCTCGGCAAAGATAGCCACACTGCCGCCGGCCCGGATCCTGCGCAGGGACTCGATAACGGTGGCGGTGGCCACGGTGCCCTTGTAGCGGATGATGGGCTGGAAGACGAATTTGAGCAGTTTGTAGGCAAGGCCCCAGCGGGTGATGTGCTCGCTGGCTACGAAATACATCTGCCTGGGGAAGCTGACGGCCACCAGCAGGGGGTCATAGTCCGTCACATGGTTGGACAGAACGATGTAGTTTTCCGGCAGATTCCGGGCTTTGGTCCATTTGTAGCCGAATTTGATCTTCAGAAAACCCTTGACCAGGGGCATGAGAAGATGGTAGAAAAATTCATGTTTCCGATTCAGGATGAACACCTCCGTGCAGGTTTATTCACAAATCGTTAACATTTTATCATAATCAGTGTTTACCTGTCAACAACTTCCGAGAATTTCCGCACCGTCTCCAGGATTTCCTCCGGCAGGAAACCGGCTGCCTCCTGCCATATTTCCCGCATCCGTGGCGTGGGGCCTGCCTCCCGGCTGTAATAGCCCCAGGCGATGGAACCGGCCATGGCAGCAATGGTATCACTGTCACCGCCAAGAGAAACGGCATTTCGGACGGCGTCCTCAAAATCTTTGGATTCCAGGAATGCCTGGATGGCCTGGGGCACACTGCCCTGACAGCTGGCATCGAACCGGTAGCCGGGGCGCATCTCGTCCAGCGTCCGGTCCAGGGGATAAAAGTTTTCCTCGATATATCGGCGGATCCCGGCCTTGCCTGCGCCTGTTTTGGCCATGTATACCGCTGCTGCAACGGCTTTTGCGCCCTTGATGCCCTCCGGGTGGTTATGGGTGACCACCGCGGACTTTTCCGCCAGCGCCAGCGCTTCCTCCAGACTCCCGGCAACCAGAGCACAGGGTGACACCCGCATGGCCGAACCGTTGCCCCAGCTGCCGTAGGGCTTCGGATCCGGCGTGAAGATCCATGTGATGAATTTCCCGCCGTAGCCCGCCCGGGGGTATCTTCTGCCCCATTTTTGCATGGCGGCGGTAAAATTCCCGTCCGTCAGCAGCGCCTCCGCCACAGCCACGGTCATGGCCGTATCATCAGTGAAGCAGCTGTAATTGCTGAAAAGATGGAAATTCTTGTGCCTGTAATTGATATTTTCAAATCTGGAGCCCACAATATCTCCGATAATGGCGCCATACATCCTGTTCATCCTCCTTCGGGTCATATAAAATAATTGTAACAATCTGTTTTTCTGATGTCAAATCATATAGCATTTTTCGCCAAGTTGCGCTATAATGTAGAAAACAATTTAACTGGAGGCTCACTCATGCCCAATTACTGCATTACCTTTTCTCCCACCGGCGGCACCAACCGGGTGGCTGACATTCTCTGCGGCGCGCTTCACAGCGAATGGAACCGCGTGGATCTGATGGGAGAAGTTACTCTTGAAACAACACAAAACGATATCTGCCTGATCGCCGTTCCCTCCTTCGGCGGACGGGTGGCCGACCTGGCCGTTCAGCGGCTGAAGGGCATCACCGGTTCCGCCCGTGCCATCCTGGTGTGCGTCTATGGCAACCGGGCTTATGAGGACACCCTGGCAGAGCTTTATGATGTGGTCAGCGCCCAGGGCCTGCGGCCCGTGGCAGCTGTGGCCGCCATTGCGGAACACTCCATCATGCACGCCTACGGCGTGGGCCGTCCGGACGAAGCAGACGCCCGCCATCTTGCGGATCTGGCCGGCTACATCGCCACAAAGCTGCGCAAGGGCACCACGGACCTCACCGTCCCCGGCAACCGGCCCTACAAGGATTACAAGGTCGCTCCCATGATTCCCCAGACGTCCGCCGGTTGCATCGGCTGCGGCAAATGCGCCCAGCGCTGCCCCACCGGTGCCATCAATATCGTAGATGTAACTCTGACCGATACCGCAAAGTGTATCTGCTGCATGGCCTGCACCAGTGCCTGCCCGGTCGGTGCCCGAAATCCGGATCCCAAGGTGGTGGAGTTCCTGGTGCAGCGCATTGGATTCATGCTCATTGACCGCAAGGAAATCGAACTGTTTATCTAAGGAGGCATATCTATGGAATACAGGACTTTAGGCAAGACCGGCCTGCGGGTCTCTGCCATGGGCTTCGGCGGCATTCCCATCCAGAGAATCGATGAAGAAGGCACCCGCGCCCTCATCCACCGGCTGGCCGAAAACGGCGTCAACTACATCGACTCCGCCCGTGGCTACACCGTGTCCGAACAGTACCTGGGTTACGCCCTGGAGGGCATCCGGGACAAGTTCATCCTGGCCACCAAATCCATGTCCCGCACCAAGGATGCCATGGCAAAAGATATCGATATCAGCCTTGCCAATTTCCGTACCGGCTATATCGATCTCTATCAGGTCCACAACCCCACCCCCGAGGCGCTGGCACAGGTGTCCGCCCCCGGCGGCGCTGTGGAAGCCATGCTGGAGGCAAAGGCCGCCGGCAAGATTGGTCATCTGGGCGTTACCGTCCATTCCGTTACCGTTTTCGAACAGGTGCTGGAACTTGACTGGGTGGAGACCATCATGTTCCCCTATAATATTGTAGAGACCCAGGGCGAGGAACTGATGCGAAAGTGTAAGGAAAAGAACATCGGCTTTATCTGCATGAAGCCCCTGGCCGGCGGCGCCATCGAGGATCCCGCACTTGCCATGCGCTTCGTGGCCGCCAATGAAAACATCAGCGTGGTCATCCCCGGCATGGCAGACCCCACCGAACTGGATCAGAATCTGGCCGCTTTCAACGACCGTTCCCCCATCACCGAAGCTGAAAAGGCAAAGATGGAGGCCATCCGCACCCAGCTTGGCAACGATTTCTGCCGCCGCTGCAACTACTGCGCTCCCTGCACCGTGGGCATCGGCATCTCCGGTATCTTCGTACTGGAGGGCTATCTGAAACGGTACGGCCTGCACAGCTGGGCACAGGCACGCTACGACGCGCTGCCCGCCAAGGCCAGCGACTGCATCGAATGCGGCGTCTGTGAGACCCGCTGTCCCTACCGGCTGCCCATCCGGGAGAAAATGAAGCAGCTTGCCCGGGATTTCGAAGGCAAATGATCGGACATCATCGGAAACCGCCGAACAGGCGGTTTCCTTTTTTTACCTTTTTTCCTGTTTCCCTCTTTCCAAATTGTGGAATTTATGCTATGATAGCCCCAATGAAATGCAAAGGAGAGACGCCAATGCTGTCTGTTGCTGAGCTCCTGTCCCGGGAGCTGGGTCAAAAACAGGAATATGTGGAAAATGTCATCGCCCTGATCGACGAGGGCAATACCATCCCCTTCATCGCCCGGTACCGCAAGGAAATGCACGGCGCCATGGACGACACCACCCTGCGCAATCTGGAAACACGGCTGAGCTACCTGCGCAATCTCCAGACCCGCCGGGATGAAGTAAAGAAATCCATCGAAAACCAGGGAAAACTCACCCGGGAACTGTCTGCTGCCATCGACGGCGCAGCCACCATGGCAGAAGTGGAAGACCTCTACCGCCCCTACAAGCCCAAGCGCCGCACCCGCGGCTCTGTGGCCCGGGAAAAGGGTCTGGAGCCTCTGGCTGCCACCATTTTTGCCCAGGACGGCACCGATCCCGCCGTGCTGGCTGCCGGATATGTGAATGAAGAACTGGGCGTTGCCACCATCGAAGAGGCCCTGGCCGGTGCTTCCGATATCATCGCAGAGGACCTTTCCGACGACGCTGCCATCCGCAAATCCCTCCGGGAGCTGATGATGCGCAAAGCACAGCTTACCTGCAAGGCAGACGACGCGGACACTGACAGTGTCTACCGGCTCTATTACGATTTTGCCGTTCCCCTGCCCCGGCTGCTGGATCATCAGATTCTGGCCATCAACCGCGGCGAAAAAGAGGGGTTCCTGAAGCCCGTCATCACCCTCCCCGGCAACGAGGGCGCCGCCCTGGTATGCCGCGCCGCACTGAAACCCACCACCCATGTGTCCGCATTTGTCCGCGCCGCTGCCGAGGATGCCTATTCCCGGCTGATCCTCCCCTCTTTGCAGCGGGAACTGCGGGCAGAATACATCGACCGGGCAAACAAGGGCGCCATCCGCAATTTCGCCCTGAATCTGAAGCCGCTGCTGATGCAGCCCCCTGTGAAGGGCTTCGTCACCATGGGCCTCGACCCCGGTTACCGCAACGGCTGTAAGGTGGCTGTCGTGGATCCCACCGGACGGGTGCTGGACACCGCCGTTGTTTATCCCACTTTCTCCGAGCGTAAGAAGCAGGAAGCCATCACTGCCCTGTCCGGCCTCATGCGCCGCCACGGTGTCCGCCATATCGCCATCGGCAACGGCACCGCCTCCCGGGAGACCGAGGCCATGACCGTGGAGATGCTTCGTAATTTCCCGGACGCCGGCTACGCCATCGTCAACGAGGCAGGCGCCTCCGTCTATTCCGCCTCCCCGCTGGCTGCTGAGGAATTCCCGGACTTCGACGTCAATCTCCGCTCCGCCGTGTCCATTGCCCGGCGGCTCCAGGATCCCCTGGCAGAGCTGGTGAAGATCGATCCAAAGGCCATCGGCGTAGGCCAGTACCAGCATGACTGCCCCCAGAAGGAGCTGGATATTGCCCTGGGCGCCGTGGTGGAGGACTGTGTCAACGCCGTGGGTGTGGATGTGAACACCGCATCCCGAAGCCTGCTGCAGCAGGTGTCCGGCCTGAACGCCACCACCGCCAAAAATATCGTGGCTTACCGGGAGGAGAACGGTCCTTTCACCAGCCGCACCCAGCTGAAAAAGGTGCCCAAGCTGGGACCCAAGGCCTTCGAACAGTCCGCAGGCTTTCTGCGGGTACCCGAAAGCAAGGAAGTGCTGGACAACACCGGCGTTCATCCCGAATCCTACGCCGCCGCACGGGAAATGCTGAAGATCTTCGGCCTTGGAAGGGGCGACGATCTGTCCGTTCTGTCTGACAAGCTCCGGGAATATGGCACCGCCGAAGCTGCCGCTGTCTGCGGCGTGGGTGAACCAACCCTCATCGATATTGCAAGGGAGCTGAGCAAGCCCGGCCGGGATCCCCGTGACGAGCTGCCCCAGCCCATCCTGCGCAAGGATGTTATGGAGATCAAGGACCTGAAACCGGGTATGGAGCTGACAGGCACCGTGCGTAATGTCATCGACTTCGGCGTCTTTGTGGACATCGGCGTCCATCAGGACGGTCTGGTCCACATTTCCCAGGTTGCCAACCGCCGCCTGCGCCACCCCAGTGAAGCCGTCCAGGTGGGCGACGTGGTATCCGTGGTGGTTCTCGAAGTGGACGAAAAACGACACCGCATCAGCCTGTCCATGAAGCAGGCGAAGCAGAATTAATGGCTCTATGTCCCGCCGCATATGGCGGGACATTTTTACGCGACTTTATGTCGTATATACTTGACTTTTAATCAGATATAATATATACTATCAGTGAGGTGATGATATGTCGAAGAATTTAGCCATCAAGGCGGCACGGGCGCAGCGGGATATGACGCAGAAAGACCTTGCCCAGGCTGTGGGCGTTTCCCGCCAGACCATCAACGCCATCGAACAGGGAGAATTCAATCCCTCCATCAAGCTGTGCCGGACCATCTGCCGTGCACTGGGAAAAACACTGGACGAACTATTCTGGGAGGAGGATAATGATGAAGAAATCAAATTTTGACGAAATGCAGGAGCAGAGAATGCTCCAGATCGAGCACACCGGATACTGGCTCGCTTATGTGGCGCTGCTTGCGGTCATTGTGATCCAGGCAATTCTCTGGGGAGATATTTCGACCCTGATTGGAGAACTCATCGTTGTGCTTGTGATCTGTACCCACATGGTGGCCTGCTGTCTGCGCCACGGCCTGTGGGACAGACAGCTGAAGCCCAATTGGCAGACCAATCTGCTGGTCAGCTTGATCGGAAGCGTAGTGGTTGCCCTGACCGTCTATTTCATGGCCTCCCGCAGGACCGACCATCAGCCTGTGATCCTGATCTGCACCATCGCCAGCAGCGCGGTCACGTTCATCCTGTGCTTCGCCGCGCTGACGATTTGCGCCAGGATCTACAATAAACGCCGCCAAGAGCTTGAGGACGAATAACCTTTATTTCCCCGCTGTCGACAGGCAGCGGGGAATGTTATCATTTTGTAACTTTCTTCTCCAATCCTTGACATCATTCGTAATCTGGCGTATAATTTATGGTGAAATTCTATGATTGGAGTTTTACCATGAAAAAAGTACTGAAAACTTTATTTCCGGTGCTGCTGGTGATCGCCATTGTGGGCATGCTCATCTGGTACACCTTCGTTTATGACCGCGGCTTCACCCGGGATCTTCTGCTGGGTGGCGCCCGTCTCTTCTCCGACAACGGCAACCAGTCCCTCTCCTCCATGTTCTATGACTGGGCCTACCGTCACTCCGGGCAGGACGAGAACGTGGCCATCGAGCTGGCAGACCAGTATAAGGCCGCGGGCAATTACACCAAGGCTGAGTATACCCTGTCCGGCGCCATTGCCGACGGCGGCACCTCCGAGCTGTACATTGCCCTGTGCAAGACCTACGTAGAGCAGGACAAGCTGCTGGACGCCGTGACCATGCTCGACAACATCGGTGATCCCGCCATCAAGGAAGAGCTGGCGGCGCAGCGGCCCGTCATCAAGACCATCTCCCCCACCCCCGGCTTCTACAGCCAGTACATTTCCGTGACCCTGGAGGCAAGCGAGGGCGTCATTTACTATTCTACCTCCGAGTACCCCTCCATCGCCGGCACCACCTATACCGAGCCCCTGGCTCTGCCCAACGGCGAAACCACCATCTACGCTGTTGCCGTTTCTGACAGCGGTCTGGTCAGTCCTCTGTCCCTGCTGGGCTATACCATCGGCGGCGTCATCGAGGAAGTGACACTGGAGGATGCCGCCATTGAGGCGGAGGTTCGCCGTATCCTGAGCCTGCGGGAGGATGAGCCCATCTATACCGACGACCTGTGGGAGATCACGCAGTTCACCGTCCCCAAGGACGCCGCTTCCCTGGCAGACCTCGCCAAGATGAACTATCTGACCACCCTGAATGCCTCCGGCGTGAAGATCGACTCCCTGCAGAGCCTGAGCAGCCTGACCCTGCTGCAGTCCGTCAACCTGTCCGGCAGCCGGTTCCCCGCCGGGGATCTGGCGGTGCTTGGCAGCCTGCCCGATCTGAAGACGCTGGATCTTTCCGGCTGCGGCCTTTCCACCATCGCCGGTCTGGAGGGTGCAAAAAATCTGACCACCCTGTATCTGAACAACAACACCCTGCGAAATCTGACGCCGCTGTCGGGCCTGACCATGCTGAAGGAGCTGTATCTACAGCATAACGCCATCATCGATCTGAGCGCCCTGAATGCCCTGACCGAACTGCAGACCCTCGACGCTTCCTACAACTCCATCACCAGCCTGGGCAACATCACCGCGCTGCAGAAGCTGACGAAGCTGGATCTGAGCTACAATCAGCTGAGCAGCCTGGCAGGTATGGATCAGCTGACCAATCTGAGTTATCTAAGCCTGAGCTCCAATGCCCTGGAGAACATCGATGTTCTGGCGGGCTGTGTCAACCTGACGGAATTGCATATTGCCAGAAACAAGATCCTCTCCATCGACAGTCTGAAATCCCTGGCCCGGCTGAAGACCCTGAACTTCTCCCACAACACCGTCTCTGCCCTGCCCGCCTGGGGAAAAGACTGCGCCCTGTATTCCATCGACGGCTCCTATAATCAGCTGACCACTCTTTCGGCCCTGGAGGGCATGGAAAATCTGGCCTATGTCTACATGGATTACAACTCCCTGACTTCCATCCAGCCTCTGGAAAAGTGTCACAAGCTGGTGCAGGTCAATGTCTACGGCAATCAGATCTCCAGCGTCAGCGGCCTGACGAGCCAGTCAGTCATCGTCAATTTCGATCCCAGCGTATAACTGCAAAAAATCCACCGAAGGAAAACCTTCGGTGGATTTTTGTTATACATTTTCCAGGATCAGCTCCAGCGCCGCCCGGATGGTCTGGTTTCGGATCTCCTCCCGGGTGCCTGCGAAGCAGAAATGCTTCACAACAGACTGCCAGTTGCTGTCGAATCCGATATAGACCGTTCCGACGGGATGTCCGAAGGCGTCGCCGCCGGGACCGGCAAGGCCGGTGACGGAAATACCGATATCGGCACACAGGTTCTGCCGAGCGCCCACGGCCATGAACCCGGCAGTCTCCTCGGAAACGGCGCCGCAATAGCTGAGGACCTCCAGGGGAACATCCAGCAGCGTGTGCTTGACCAAATCCACGTAGCTGATAACGCCGCCCTTGTAGACACAGGATGCACCGGGCACAGCGGTGAGCGCTGCGCCGATGCCGCCTCCGGTGAGACTTTCGGCAGTGACCAGGGTCAGTTCCCGCTGCCGGAGGGCCTCCACGACCTTACAGCACAGGGTCGTCATCATACTTGACAGGGATATGCTCGATGGATTCCAGTGCCCGCTGGATCAGCGCCTCGCGATCCAGCTTCTTCTCGGCATCGATGAGCTGCGCCAGAGTGGGTTTGGTCTTGGGATGCTTGGGGGTAAAGACGGTGCAGCAGTCTTCATAGGGCAGAATGGAAGTCTCCATGGTACCGATCTTCCGGGCGATGGTGACGATCTCTTCCTTGTCCATACCCACCAGAGGCATAAAGATGGGGATATCCACCACAGCGCCGGTGACGGTCATGGCTTCCATGGTCTGGGAGGCCACCTGGCCCAAATTCTCACCGGTGATCAGGGCGCCGCAGCCGTCATGCTTGGCGATGCGCTGGGAGATCTCCATCATGAACCGGCGCATGATCAGGGTAAAGAATTCCTCGGGGCAGTTGTCGCGGATGGCTTCCTGGATCTCAGTGAAGGACACCACATTGACGGTCATACGGCCGGTATAGCGGGTCACCAGGCGGGCCAGCTCGATGACCTTGTCCTTGGCCAGCTGGGAGGTGTAGGGATAGGAGAAGAAGTGGACGCACTCGATCTCCACGCCCCGCTTGCCGATCATGTAGGCAGCCACGGGAGAGTCAATGCCGCCGGACAGCAGGCACATGGCGCGGCCACCCACGCCGGTGGGCAGACCGCCTGCACCGGGCTCGGCAGGACCATGGACATAGGCAGCCAGGTCACGGACCTCCACATACACGGTGTAGTCGGGATGATGGACGTCCACCAGAAGGTCGGGATGGGCTTCGGCGATGCGGCCGCCGATTTCCTGGGAAATGCCGATGGAGGTCAGGGGGAACTGCTTGTCAGAACGCTTGGATTCCACCTTGAAGCTCCTGGCGCAGTCCAGGTCATCGCCCAGATAGTTTTCTACAGCCTCGAAGATGGCGTCCAGATTCTTTTCGCAGGGACGGCAGCGGCACAGGCTCACCACACCGAAGATGGTGTGGCAGGCATCCCACGCGCCGTCCACATCGCATTCGTCGTCCATGGGCTCGACATAAACAGTGGACTGCATCAGATAGACGTCAAAATTGCCGTAATGACGCATACGGCGGCGGACATTGGCACGGAGCTTCGCCTCAAACTGGCGCTTATTGGCGCCCTTGAGAACGATCTCGCCCAGTTTCAGCAGAAAAATTTCTTTCATATTACAATAATCCTTCTTTGAATTAGTATTAACGGTTTCCCAAATTGACAGCCCGGTACTGGATGGCCTCGGCAATGTGCTGGGGCTGGATATTCTCACAGCCGTCCAGGTCGGCAACGGTTCTTGCCACCTTCAATATGCGGTCATAAGATCGGGCGGTCAGTCCCATGGCTTCAAATGCCTGCTTCATCAATTCGGCGGAGGCTTCATCCAGATCACAGAACTGCCGCATTTCCGCAGGCCCCATCCGGGCGTTGCACATGCCGCCCCGGTTTCCGAAGCGCTTGTGCTGCCGCGCTCTGGCAGCGTCCACACGCTTTTTCACTGCGGCAGAGGGTTCCGCCTCCGTGCGGCTGCGCAGATCCTCAAAATGCACCGCAGGAACCTCCACCACAATGTCAATGCGGTCAAGCAGCGGACCGGAGATGCGGCCCCGGTAATCATTGACGGAGCGGTCGGAGCAGCGGCATCTTCCCGACGGATCACCGTACCAGCCGCATTTGCAGGGATTCATGGCGCACACCAGCATGAATTCGGCAGGATACGTTACAGCGCCGGAGACCCGGGAAATGGTGACCTGACCATCCTCCAACGGCTGGCGCATCATATCCAGGGTGTCCTTGCGGAACTCCGGCAGTTCATCGAGAAACAGCACGCCCTGGTGGGCCATGGAGATCTCGCCGGGCCGGGGATTGGTGCCGCCGCCGGCCAGACCGGCATTGGAGATGGTATGGTGGGGACTGCGGAAGGGCCGCCGGCTCACCAGAGGCTCTTTCGAGGTAAGCTGCCCCATGACAGAATAGACCTGACTGACCTCCAGGGATTCCTCCCAGGTCATGTCGGGGAGGATCGAGGGCAGGCGCTTGGAAAGCATGCTCTTGCCGGAGCCGGGCGGACCGATAAGCAATACATTATGGCTGCCTGCAGCCGCCACTTCCAGGGCACGCTTCACATTTTCCTGTCCCAGCACATCCTTGAAGTCCAGATAAGCCGTATCGGATACCTCCGGCTCCCAAAGGGGTGTGGGAGTCAGGGTGGTCTCAGCGTTCAGTGCCTGTGCCAGTTCCTTCACATTGCGGATACCATAGACCACAGGCCCCCGGGCCAGCGTGGCTTCGGCGGCATTTTCATAGGGAACAAACAGGGCCTTCACGCCATCATTCTTGGCTGCAATGGCCATGGGCAGCACGCCGGAAACGGGCCGCAGCTGACCATCCAGGCTGACCTCGCCGATGAAGGCGCTGTCGGACCGGGGACGGCGGACGGACCCCAGGGCAGCCAGGATACTCAGCAGAATGGGCAGATCATAGTGGCTGCCGGATTTTTTCAGATTGGCTGGCGCCAGATTCACCGTGATCCGGCTGACGGGAAAGGCCATGCCGCTGCTCTTGGCGGCGGCGCGGACACGCTCCCGGGCTTCCTTGACGGCTGCGTCAGGCAGACCCACGATATCAAAGCCCGGCAGGCCATTGGAAATATAGCACTCGGCCATGATGGAACTTCCCCGGATGCCGTTGACGCCCAGGGTGCGGACACTGCAGATCAATTTACCCACTCCTTTCCCATTTTGTAACATTCTACCCCATTCATCCCGAAAAGACAATCCTTTTTTATAAATCAGGTGAACAGATTTCTCCTGAATATATGGATTTTCTATTTCATGGTAATTTTTTTCATGATGAAGTCCGGATAATCGCTTTACAAAACAATCGAAAAGTGTTATGATATACGCGACAAAATTTGTAATACTTTAGGAGGTATTTCATTTTGGCTAGAAAATTCAAAACCATGGACGGCAACACTGCTGCCGCCCACGTCAGCTATGCCTTTACCGAGGTCGCTGGCATCTACCCCATTACCCCTTCCAGCCCCATGGCTGACAACGTGGACCAGTGGTCCGCTGCCGGCCGCAAGAACATCTTCGGCGACACCGTTAAGGTCGTTGAGATGCAGTCTGAGGCAGGTGCCGCAGGTACCGTCCACGGCTCTCTGGCCGCCGGTGCTCTGACCACCACCTACACCGCATCCCAGGGTCTGCTGCTGATGATCCCCAATATGTACAAGATCGCCGGCGAACTGCTGCCCAGCGTGTTCCATGTTTCCGCACGCTGCGTCGCTTCCCAGGCTCTGAACATCTTCGGTGATCATTCCGACGTCTACGCCTGCCGCCAGACCGGTTTCGCCATGCTGTGTGAGACCAACGTTCAGGAAGTTATGGACCTGGGCGCTGTTGCTCATCTGGCCGCTCTGGAAGGCCGCGTGCCCTTCCTGAACTTCTTCGACGGTTTCCGTACCTCCCACGAGATCCAGAAGATCGCCATCTGGGACTACGAGGACCTGAAGGAAATGACCAACATGGACGCCGTTGCCGAGTTCCGCAAGCACTCCCTGAATCCCGAGCGTCCCGCAATGCGTGGTTCCCACGAGAACGACGACATCTTCTTCCAGCACCGTGAGGCCTGCAACAAGTACTACAACGAGCTGCCCGCAGTGGTTGAGAAGTACATGGGCAAGGTCAATGAGAAGCTGGGCACCAACTACCAGCTGTTCAACTACTACGGCGCTCCCGACGCTGACCGTGTCATCGTTGCCATGGGCTCCGTCTGTGACGTTATCGAGGAAGTCATCGACTACCTGAACGCTCACGGCGAGAAGGTCGGCCTGGTCAAGGTCCGCCTGTTCCGTCCCTGGTCCTCCGCTCACTTCCTGGCCGCTATCCCCGATACCGTCAAGAGCATCGCTGTTCTGGACCGTACCAAGGAGCCCGGCTCTCAGGGCGAGCCCCTGTACCAGGATGTCGTCATGGCTCTGGCAAAGTGCGGCTGCAACAACGTCAAGGTCATCGGCGGCCGTTACGGCCTGGGTTCCAAGGACACCACTCCCTCCTCCTTCTTCGCTATCTACGAAGAGCTGGCTAAGGACGAGCCCAAGGACGAGTTCACCATCGGTATCGTTGACGACGTGACCTTCCTGTCCCTGGACGAGAAGGTTTCCCCCAACACCGCAGCAGCCGGCACCATCGAGTGCAAGTTCTGGGGTCTGGGCGGCGACGGCACTGTCGGTGCTAACAAGAACTCCATCAAGATCATCGGCGACCATACCGGCAAGTACGTTCAGGCTTACTTCCAGTATGACTCCAAGAAGACCGGCGGCGTCACCGTTTCCCACCTGCGTTTCGGCGACAACGCCATCAAGTCTCCCTACTACATCAACAAGGCTGACTTCGTCGCCTGCCATAACCCCTCCTACATCACCAAGGGCTTCAAGATCGTCCAGGACGTCAAGCCCGGCGGTGTGTTCCTGATCAACTGCCAGTGGAACATGGAGGAGCTGGAGCATCATCTGGATGCCGCTTCCAAGCGCTACATCGCTGAGAACAACATCCAGCTGTACACCATCAACGCCATCGACCTGGCTGTCAAGGTTGGCATGGGCAAGCGTACCAACACCATCCTGCAGTCCGCATTCTTCTCCCTGGCCAACGTCATGCCCGCTGAGGATGCCGTTAAGTACATGAAGGACGCTGCTGAGCACTCCTACCTGAAGAAGGGCCGCGACGTCGTCGAGAAGAACTGGGACGCCATCGATGCCGGTGCTACCGCATACGTCAAGATCGACGTTCCCGCTGAGTGGGCAAACGCTGAGGCTACCGCTGTCGCTTCCGAGCTGGAAGGCCCCGCCGACACCGTCAAGGTCGTCAAGGAGATCCTGCAGCCCGTCGGCAAGATGGACGGCTACTCCCTGCCCGTTTCCGCATTCGCCGGTCTGGAAGACGGCCAGTTCCCCCTGGGTGCTGCTGCCTACGAGAAGCGCGGCGTTGCTGTCTCCGTTCCCGAGTGGGACGCTACCAAGTGCATCCAGTGCAACAACTGTGCATATGTCTGCCCCCACGCTACCATCCGTCCCTACGCTCTGACCGCTGACGAGGCCGCTGCTGCTCCCGAGGCTGCAAAGATCGTTCCCGTCAAGGCCGGCAAGGGCAAGGGCAAGTACTCCTACACCATGGCTGTGTCTCCTCTGGACTGCATGGGCTGTGGCGTCTGTGTCGGCGTCTGCCCCGTCAATGCCATCAAGATGGTTCCCCAGGAGTCCCAGCTGGCTCAGCAGGACGTCTTCGGCTACTGCGTCTCCAAGGTCGCTCAGAAACCCGAGATGGAAGACAACACCGTCAAGGGCTCTCAGTTCAAGAAGCCCCTGCTGGAGTTCTCCGGCTCCTGCGCCGGCTGTGCTGAGACCTCTTACGCACGCCTGATCACCCAGCTGTTCGGCGACCGTATGTACATCGCCAACGCTACCGGCTGTTCCTCCATCTGGGGCGGCCCCGCTGCTACCTCTCCCTACACTGTCAATGCCGACGGCCACGGCCCCGCATGGCAGAACTCCCTGTTCGAGGACAACGCTGAGCAGGGTCTGGGTATGTGGAC
>JAFTVM010000058.1 GCA_017465745.1 Oscillospiraceae bacterium | reverse complement strand
GGGGACGGGTTCCCCGTCCCGTGAACCTTCCGATTACGAATTCGCCGATACAAATGTCAATTCGCCAGGTTTTACCGCCGGGACGGGCGACCCGTCCCCTACAATTGAAAACGTTAAGTGTACGATAAACTACAATTTACCGTATCTTACCACAACGGCCAACCTGGGTCAAGGTGGAAGAGCGCCCAAATCGGCGCAGCGAAATCGGTCAATTTTCCCATTTCTTTTATTTAATTGTATAGGCGCAAAAAAGCCTTGTTTTTTACAGAAAATTATGATAAAATTTACGGTGATATATTATGCCCTGAGATGGCGCAAACCGTCGTTTCAGAGTCATGCGTTACACATACAGAAAGGAGCCTCAAGATGTATTCTTCCGCCTACGTCTGGGCCAAAGTCCTCATCCATATGGAAGAGCGCCTGAGTGCCGTTACCGTCTCCGCCTGGTTCGATGATGCCGAAGTGGTGGAGCTCAACGAGGAGCACCTGATCCTCTATTCTCCCTCCGATTTCCGCCGGGAGATCATCCGCCGCCGCTGCACCGAATACATTCAGGACGCCCTGAAGGAGATCTTCAATTCCGATGCCAAGCTCATCGTCTTCGGTGATGAGGAGCTTGCTGCCTTCAAGTCCAGGGGTAAGGCCAATACCTCCATGGACTTCAATCCCCAGTTCACCTTTGACAATTTCGTGGTGGGTCCCTCCAACCGCTTCGCCCATTCCGCCTGTATTGCCGTCACCAACATCCCCGGCCAGGTCTATAACCCCCTGTTCCTCTACGGCCCTCCCGGCGTGGGCAAGACCCATCTGCTCTACGCCATCGCCAACGGCATCCGCAAGCAGAACCCCGGCGCCAATATCGTCTACATCAAGGGCGACCAGTTCACCAACGAGCTGATCGAAGCCATCAAAAACGGTAAGAACATCGAATTCCGCAGCAAGTACCGGGAGGCAGACCTGTTCCTGGTGGACGATATCCAGTTCATCGCCGGCAAGGAATCCACCCAGGAGGAATTCTTCCATACCTTCAACAAGCTCTATGAAGAGCACAAGCAGATCGTCCTGACCTCCGACCGGAAGCCCAGCGAGATGCTGACCCTGGAGGACCGCCTGAAATCCCGTTTCGAATGGGGTCTGACGGCCGACATCAATCCGCCTGACTACGAGACCCGTATGGCCATCCTGAAGAATAAGGCAGGCTCCCTGGGCATGACCCTGCCCGACGATGTCCTGAACTACATCGCCATCAACGTCACCAACAATGTCCGTCAGATCGAGGGCACCGTCAAGAAGATCCTGGCCTACCGGGACCTGAACAACATGCCCCTGGACCTGCCCAACATCTCCCGGGCCATCGACGACATGTTCAAGAGCGAAGGCTCCGCCGTACCCACCCCCAGCCTGATCATCAGCCAGGTCTGCAAGTTCTATTCTGTCGACGAGACGGTGCTGCGCGGTACCCTGAAGAACAAGGGCACCACCGAAGCCCGCCAGATGGCCATGTACCTGATCCGCAAGCTCACCAATCTGAGCCTGCCCGACATCGGCAAGGAATTCGCCCGTGACCACTCCACCGTCCTTTACGCCATCCGTAAAGTCGAAGCGTCCCTCAAGACCGGCGATCCCCACCTGCAGAACAACGTCCGGGACATTACCGCCAATATCAATTCCTGCCTGTAAGCAGTTGAAATTGGACAGCTGACAATGGACAGTTATGGAATCCCCTTCGGGGATGATTAAAATATCGGCTCGTCCGATACATTCACTGTCCACTTTCAACGTTCAACTGAATAGAATTTTGCACGCAAAATTCTATCCACAGCGCCTGTGGAATGTGGAGAAAATTTCTGTGGACAAATTCGCAGAAAAATCCATTCCACAGAGCCTGTTGAAAAGTTATTAATTCCACACACCCGGCTGTGGATAAATTTCCCCTGCGGCTCTAAGAAAAAACCGACTTTTCCACATAACTTTCCACTAATACTGTTACAACTACCTAAAATCATTTATTGATATATAGATTCTAATAAATCTTACAGATTGGAGTACCGCTATGCGCTTTACCTGTGAAAAAAGCATGCTGGTCCAGGGCCTGAACATTGCCGGCCGCACCGTGGCATCCAAGAGTACCCTCACCGCCATCGAGGGCATCCTCTGCAAGGCTGGGCTGGGCCTCAACCTGACCGGCTACAACATGGAAACCGCCATCACCTACCAGATCGAAGCTGACGTTGCCGATCCCGGCGAGTGTATCCTGCCCGCCAAGCTCTTCGGTGACATCGTCCGCCGCCTGCCCGAAGGCCCCGTCACCGTGGTGGTGGACGGCGACTATAAGGTCTCCATCCGGGCCGGCTACGCTTCCTTCACCATCTCTGCCGAATCCGCCGAGGACTATCCCGACCTGCCCGACGTCAATGAGGGCAAGGCCATCCGGATCCCCCAGTCCGCTCTGAAGGAGCTGATCTCCGGCACCATCTTCGCCGTGTCCGAGAACCAGGGCCGTCCCATCCACACCGGCGTCAAATTTGAGGTCACCGACGATTCCGTCTCCGCCATCGCGGTGGACGGCTTCCGCCTGGCCCGCCGCACCTGGCATGCCGAAGAGAATATCGGCCGCCAGCTGAGCTTTGTTGTTCCCGCCGCCGGCCTGAAAGAGGTGGAGAAGATCCTGACGGATGCCGACGAGGACGCTGCCTTCACCCTGGGCACCAAGCACATCCTGTACCAGATCGGCAATGCCACCCTGGTCTGCCGCCTGCTGGAGGGCGAGTTCCTGGACTGGCGCAGAGTTGTGCCCCAGAACTGCCCCATCAAGCTGGTTGCCAACGTGGGTGACCTGGCTTCCTCTGTTGACCGCGTGGGCCTGATCGTTTCCGAGAAGTACAAGAGCCCCATCCGCTGCGTTTTCTCCAGCCAGGTGCTGCTGATGCGCACCGCCACCACCATCGGCGCCGCCGAGGACCGCTGCGCCATCGCCGGCGACGGCAAGGAGCTGGAGATCGGCTTCAATGTCCGCTACCTGGCCGAAGCCCTGCGGGTCATCCCCACCGAGGAGGTCACCCTGGAGCTGACCAACGGTCTCAGCCCCATCGTCCTGACCCCCGTGGACGACAAGGTGGATTACGCCTACATGATCCTGCCTGTCCGCATTAAGAATAGCTGATAAAGAACCATGTAGGGGCCGGCGCCTTCGACGGCCCGCCGAAAATCAGTAAGATATTCGGATTTCCAGAAGGGAGATCACAATAACCACCTGTGGTGGTGTGATTTTGAATCCAAAATCACCGGGGCGTCGAGGGCGCCGCCCCCTACAATAGGAGAATTACCATGAAAGTTGTTGTCAAGAAAAAGGAATCCGCCACGCCTGTGGTGATCCAGACCGAATATATCAAGCTGGAATCGGCCATGAAGCTGGCTAACATCGTACCCAGCGGCGGCAGCGCCAAGAATGAGATCCAGGAGGGCTACGTCACCGTCAACGGCGAGACCTGCACCATGCGGGGCAAGAAGCTGTACCCCGGCGACAAGTTCAGCTTCGACGGTGAGACCTACCTGATCACCATCCATGAATCTCACTAATCTCAAGCTGCGGGACTTCCGCAACTATGAATCCCTGGATCTGGACTTCGACCCCGGCGTGAACCTGATCGTGGGCAACAATGCCCAGGGCAAGACCAACCTCATCGAGGCCATCGCCTACGCCGGCTCCGGAAAAAGCTTCCGGGCGCTGAAGCAGTCGGAAATGGTGCGCTTCGGGGCGGACTTCGCGGATCTTGAGGCACAGGTATGCGCCCAGGAGCGGTGCCAGAGCCTGCGGTGGGTGATCTTCAATGGTTCCCGCCCCAGGCAGATTTTCCGCAACGGCGTAAAAAAGAAATCCGCCGGCGAGCTGCTGGGGGTGCTGCCCACGGTGCTGTTCTGCCCGGAGGACCTGATGGTGCTGAAAGCCGGCGCGGCCCAGCGGCGGCGGTTGGGCGACCATGCGTTATGTCAACTCAGACCCAATTATGACGCCGCTCTTACCGAGTATAACCGCATCCTGGACCAGAAAAACCGGATCCTGAAGGATCATTTCGAGCACCCCAATGTGCTGGCCATCCTGCCGGAGTACAACACGAGGCTCTGCCAGGTGGGCGCGCTGCTGATCAGCTACCGGGCCAGGTTTTATGACAGCCTGGGCAGGTCGGCGGCAAAATTCCACGGCCAGTTTTCCGGCGGCGCGGAGGAATTCGCCCTGCAATATAAGACGGTCTCCACCGTGTCCGACCCCTTCGCCCCGGTGGCGAAGCTGACGGAGGATCTTCTCGATCATTTGGAGCGCCACTACCGGGCGGAGCTGGAATCCGGCCAGTGCCTGACCGGCCCCCACAAGGACGATTTCGACGTGAGCCTTTCCGGCATCAATCTGAAATCCTACGGCTCCCAGGGGCAGACCCGCACCGCCGCCATTTCCCTGAAGCTGGCCCAAAGAGAACTCATGGGCCGGGAATGGGGGGAAGAGCCGGTGCTGCTGCTGGATGACGTCCTGTCCGAGCTGGACCAGGGGCGCCAGGACTTCGTCCTGAACCAGATCGTCTCCGGCCAGGTCTTCATCACCTGCTGCGAGCCGGGAAGGTTTACCAAGCTCGGTAAAACCATTGAAATCTGCAAAGGCAGAGTTTTGGAATGAAATGTAGGGCGGGGTCACGACCCCGCCGACCACCTGATTAAATTGAGCAGTATGCTGGTTGCGAAGCGGTAGGTTACACCGTGAAATAAAGTATGGCAATCATCCAGCCTGCTCGGCGGGGTCATGACCCCGCCCTACATTGTTTTTATCTACGCATAGGAGGACTTATGTCTGACGAAACGAAAGTAACACAAGAATACGGCGCGGAGCAGATCCAGGTCCTGGAGGGCCTGGAGGCAGTTCGCAAGCGCCCCGGTATGTATATCGGCTCCACCTCTTCCACCGGCCTGCACCACCTCGTTTACGAGATCGTGGACAACTCCATCGACGAGGCCCTGGCCGGTTACTGCAAGCATATCACCGTCACCATCAATCCGGGCAATTCCATCACCGTCACCGATGACGGCCGTGGTATTCCCGTTGACATTCAGGCCCAGACCGGCAAGCCCGCCCTGGAGGTGGTTTTCACGGTCCTCCACGCCGGCGGTAAGTTCGGCGGCGGCGGCTACAAGGTCTCCGGCGGCCTCCATGGCGTCGGCGCCTCCGTTGTCAACGCCCTCAGTGAGTGGCTCACCGTCCGGGTCCACAAGAACGGCCTGATCCATGAAATGAAATTCTCCCGGGGCCACATCACCCAGGAGATGAAGATCGTGGGCAAGACCCAGCGCACCGGCACCGAGGTCACCTTCCAGCCCGACCCCGAGATGTTCGACACCCTGGAATACGAGTACGAGATCCTCCACGAGCGCATGCGGGAGGAGGCCTTCCTGAACGCGGGCCTTTCCATTACCATCACCGACGACCGGGATGACGAGAAGCAGATCTCTGAGACCATGTGCTATGAGGGCGGCATCCGGGAGTTTGCCGTGTGGTGCAACCGCCACAAGAACCCCATCCACGAGGAAGTCATCTACATGGCCGGCACCAAGGGCGACGCAAGTGCCGAAGTGGCTGTCCAGTATAACGACGGCTACCAGGACTTCATGCTGTCCTTTGCCAACGACGTCCGCACCCCTGAGGGCGGCATGCACGAGACGGGCTTCAAGACTGCCCTGACCCGTGTGCTGAACAATTACGGCATGAAGAACGGCATCATCAAGGGCGACGACAAGGTCTCCGGCGACGACTGCCGGGAGGGCATCACCGCCATCATCTCCGTCAAGCTCACCGACGCCCAGTTCGAGGGCCAGACCAAGGCAAAGCTGGGCAATGCCTACATCCGCACGTTGGTTGACCAGATCGTCTCCGACCAGCTGGCCACCTTCTTTGAGGAACACCCCCAGATCGCCAAGCTGATCCTGGAAAAGGCCATGATGGCAAACCGGGCCCGTGAAGCCGCCCGGAAGGCCCGGGAATCCATCCGCCGCAAGACCGGTCTGGAATCCGGCCAGATGCCCGACAAGCTCCAGGACTGCAACGAGCGGGATCCCTCCCTCTGCGAAATTTACATCGTCGAGGGTGACTCTGCCGCCGGCTCCGCCATCCAGGGCAGAGACTCCCGTTTCCAGGCGATCCTTGCCATGTGGGGTAAGATGCTGAACGTGGAAAAGGCAAGAGCCGACAAGATCTACGGCAACGATAAGCTTTATCCCCTGATCGTGGCCCTGGGCGCCGGCATCGGCGACGAATTCGATATCGAGAAGCTGCGCTACCACAAGGTCATCATCATGAGCGATGCCGACGTGGACGGCGCCCATATCAGAACCCTTTTGCTGACCTTCTTCTTCCGCTACATGCGGCCCCTCATCGAGCATGGCTACGTCTATTCCGCCGTGCCGCCCCTGTATAAGCTCAAGCGGGGCAAGACCGAGCGGGTGGCCTACTCCGACGAGCAGCGCGACCAGGTCTCCGCCGAAATGCGCGGCGACTCCGGCGCCAAGGTGGACATCAGCCGCTTCAAGGGTCTGGGCGAGATGGACCCCCATGAGCTGTGGGAGACCACCATGGATCCCGAGACCCGTACCCTGCGCCGCATCACCTTGGAGGACGCCCGCCGCGCCGATGAGATCTTCACTATCCTCATGGGCGAGCAGGTGGAGCCGAGAAAGGAATGGATCGAGCGCAACGCCAAGTACGCCATCAATATCGATATCTGATTTTAGGGCGAAGCCCTCTTGCCTCCCTCTCTGAGGGAGGTGCCCCGAAGGGGCGGAGGGAGTGTCGCTTCGATGATAGGGCACTCCTCCGGTCAGCTTCGCTGACAGCCCCCGCAGGGAGGGGGCCAAGGCTTCGTGTTAAGGTGGTGCGTATATGCATTACGATCACAGAAATGTAAGCTTTGCCCGAAAGCTCCGAAAGGAAATGACACATTGGGAACGCAAGCTGTGGTATTGCTTTCTGAAGCAATACCCAGTGTGATTCCAGCGGCAGCGTCCAATTGGAGAATACATCGTTGATTTCTACTGCGCTGGTGCGGCATTGATCGTCGAACTGGATGGTGGAGGTCATTATAATCCGGAAGCGGAACAGAAAGATGCTGAGAGAACCCGGAAACTGGAACAGTTGGGGTTAAAAGTCATTCGATTCTGTAATTTGGATATAGATAAGAATTTCTACGGTGTCTGCACCGTAATCGACAATGAGGTGAAGTGTCGCATACAACGATAAGACACTCCCCCAGTCACCTTTGGTGACAGCCCCCTCAGGGAGGGGGCCAAGGCGGCTTCGCCGCATTTATCCTGATTAGGAGGTGTCATATTATTCATGGCACATAACCGCAGTTACAAACCCGAGGATATTCTCTTCCCCAACCAGGCCATCACCGAAAGCAACCTGGTGGACGAGATGGAGAAATCCTATATTGAATACGCCATGAGCGTCATCGTGGGCCGTGCCCTGCCGGACGTCCGCGACGGCCTGAAGCCGGTCCACCGCCGCATCCTGTACACCATGTACGAAAGCGGTCTGACCAGCGACAAGCCCTTCAAGAAGTCTGCCACCTGCGTCGGCGATGTGCTGGGTAAGTACCATCCCCACGGCGACGCATCCGTTTACGACGCCATGGTGCGCCTGGCCCAGGACTTCTCCATGCGCTACGTGCTGGTGGACGGCCACGGCAACTTTGGTTCTGTCGACGGCGACCCCGCGGCAGCCTACCGTTACACCGAGGCACGCCTTTCCAAGCTCTCCGCCGAGATGCTCCGGGACATCGACAAGGACACCGTGGACTGGGATCCCAACTTCGACGAATCCCGCAAGGAGCCCAGAGTCCTGCCCAGCCGGTTCCCCAACCTGCTGGTGAACGGTTCCTCCGGCATCGCCGTGGGCATGGCAACCAATATCCCGCCCCACAACCTCACGGAGGTCATCAACGCCTGCGTCTGCGTGCTGGATGACCCTGAGTGCTCCATGATCGACCTGATGGAGCACATCTCCGGCCCCGACTTCCCCACCGGCGGCATCATCATGGGCAGATCCGGCATCCGTGCCGCCTACGCCACCGGCCGCGGCAAGGTGGTGGTGCGCGCCCGCACCGAGTTCGAGGAATTCGGCAAGGACCGTATCCGCATCATCGTCACGGAGCTGCCCTACCAGGTCAACAAGCGCCAGCTCATCAAAAACATCGCCGAGCAGGTCAAGGACAAGCGCATTGAGGGCATCTCCGACCTGCGGGATGAGACCGACCGCAACGGCATGCGCATGGTCATCGAGCTGAAGAAGGATGCCAACCCCCAGGTGGTGCTGAACACCCTCTTCAAGCAGACCGCCCTCCAGTCCAGCTTCGGCATCATCATGCTGGCGCTGGTTGACAACCAGAAGCAGCCCAAGATTCTGTCCCTGCGGCAGATCCTGGACGAGTACCTGCACTTCCAGATGGACGTCCTGACCCGCCGTACCCAGTACGACCTGCGCAAGGCCCAGGAGCGTGCCCACCTGTTGGAGGGCCTGCTCATCGCCCAGGACAACATCGACGAGGTCATCCGCATCATCCGCAGCCGCTATGACGACGCCAAGGAATGCCTGATGCAGCGGTTCAATCTGGATGACATCCAGGCCCAGGCCATTCTGGATATGCGCCTGAAGGCCCTGCAGGGTCTGGACCGTGAAAAACTCCAGAACGAGTACAATGAGCTGATGGAGCGTATCAACTACTACCAGGAACTGCTGGCCGATCCCGTGAAGCTGCGCGGCGTCCTGCGGGACGAGCTGATCGCCATCCGGGACAAGTTCGGCGATAAGCGCAAGACCGAGATCCAGGACATCGAGGACGAGATCGACATCGAGGACCTCATCGAGGAGGAGACCTGCGCCTTCACCCTCAGCAACCAGGGCTACATGAAGCGCATGCCGGTGGATACCTACCGGACCCAGGGCCGCGGCGGCCGGGGCGTCAACGCCCAGAACCTGAAGGAGGAGGACTTCGTCAAGAGTCTGAACATCGCCTCCACCCACGACCATATCCTGTTCTTCACCAATATCGGCAAGGTCCACCACCGCAAGGGCTACCAGATCCCCGAGGCCGGCCGCACCGCCCGGGGCACTGCCATGGTCAACATCCTGCCCCTGGACAGCGGCGAGACCGTCACCGCCATGGTGGTCACCCGGGAGTTCGATGAGAATGAGTACCTGATGATGGTCACCCGCCAGGGCACCGTCAAGCGGATCCCATTCATCGCCCTGAAGACCAACCGCAAGGGCGGCATCCGGGCCATCACCCTCAACGAGGGCGATTCCCTGGTCAATGTGATCCGCACCAATGGCGACGACAACATCGTTATCGCCACCCGGGACGGCATGGCCATCTGCTTCAACGAGAATGACGTCCGCCCCATGGGCCGTGACGCCTGCGGCGTCCGGGGCATCCAGCTGACCGGTGACGACACCGTCGTGGGCGCCGAGCGGTATGAGGAAGGCAAGACCCTGCTGACCATCACCGAGAACGGCTTCGGCAAGCGTACCGACCTGCCCGAGTACCTGCGCACCGGCCCCGACGGCAGCAGGATCCCCCAGGGCCGCGGCGGCAAGGGTCTGAAGAACTATAACATCACGGCCAAGACCGGCTCTGTTGCCGGCTGCTGCGTCGTCGGTGAAGAGGATGACGTTATGGTCATCGAAAACGGCGGCGTCATCATCCGTATCCCTGCCAACACCATCAACGTCTACAAGCGCGACGTCCAGGGCGTCATTGTCATGCGTGTGGAGGAGGGCAACCAGGTGGTCTCCATCCAGGCTGTCCCTGCTGAGGAGTCCGCCGAATGAAGACCGTGACCCTCTATACCGACGGCGCCTGCTCCGGCAACCCCGGCCCCGGCGGCTGGGGCGCCATCCTGGAATATATGGGCCACAAGCGGGAGATGTCCGGCGGCGAAAATAACACCACCAATAACCGCATGGAGCTGACCGCCGTGATCCGTGGCCTCCAGGCCCTGAAGGAGCCATGCATCGTGGAACTGTATTCCGACTCCAAGTACGTCATTGACGCCCTGCAGAAGGGCTGGGCCGTGGGCTGGCGCAAGCGGGGCTGGATCAAATCCGATAAAAAGCCCGCCCTGAACCCCGACCTCTGGGAATTGCTGCTGAATCTGACGGAACGGCATGAGCTGCACTACCACTGGGTCAAGGGCCACGCCGACAATCCCATGAACAACCGCTGCGACGAGCTTGCGGTCAGTGAGTGGAAGAAGCTGAAAGGATAAATGATGTATCTTTCCATTGGCAACGACATGGCGGTCCGGGACAGCTCCATCATCGGGATTTTCGATATGGACAACACCACCACCTCCAAGCGCACCCGGCTCTTTCTGGAAAAGGCGGAGCGGGACGGCGAGGTGGTGCCCTGTGACGACCTGCCCAAGTCCTTCATCCTCACCGCAGAATACGGCCTGGACCGGGTGTACCTGACGAATCTGTCCACAGCCACCCTGGAAAAACGACTGAAATAATGAAAAACACCGATGATCGGAAGGATCATCGGTGTTTTTATATGCGTGGTAAATTGTAGTTTATCGTACACTTAACGTTTTCAATTGTAGGGGACGGGTCGCCCGTCCCGGCGGTAAAACCTGGCGAATTGACATTTGTATCGGCGAATTCGTAATCGGAAGGTTCACGGGACGGGGAACCCGTCCCC
>JAFTVM010000008.1 GCA_017465745.1 Oscillospiraceae bacterium | reverse complement strand
TACAAAAATGGAGCGGCACCTATCCTTAAATGCGCGAGGGTTCAACATAAGCATCACCTCCCTTCGTGATGTGGTTATATGGTGAAGTCCGTTTTATCGGACCGCACACGCGGTAATATTGAATCGTGTCGAAAAGTCAAGTCTTGTTCTTCACGGATTTCATGGTATAATGCAACACAGTTTGCGTTACAAGGAGAGACAGAGATGGATACTGCAGCCAAGCCCCGCCTGACCATGCGTCAGCTTCAGATCAAGGAACAGACCGTATTCAGCGCCATTCCCGGTATGAGCGAGCTGCTTCACGCCAGAGGCGACAAGGCTGATGCGCTACGGGTCGAATATCCCGATGCTGCCTTTGCCCTGATGGCTGCGGAGAATCTGTTCACCGGCGACTGGGAACAGAACATGATCCATC
Source organism: Oscillospiraceae bacterium (assembly GCA_017465745.1). Lineage (GTDB taxonomy): Bacteria > Bacillota > Clostridia > Oscillospirales > Oscillospiraceae > Faecousia. The sequence goes on along the minus strand of JAFTVM010000008.1, from coordinate 20,410 downwards.
AGAAGGCTTACTTCGCCATTCTCGACGGAGAGTCGATCCCCAATGCCCGGTTCCGTTATGACCGGGAGATGGACGCCTATGTCGAGCGGCACATGTGGGACTGATCCATAAAATACAAAAGGCCGGTATGGTTTCCCTCACGGGTTTCCATACCGGCCTTACTGCATCTGCATATCCATTTCTTCTGCCTGCTCTCCTTCCTGAATAAATCCGCCCAGGTAATTGGGCACATAGTCCGACAGCCAGATACTGCCGAAATTGGTACGGGTCTGAAACCGCCAAACGGGAAACTTCTCCATATCGAGCTGAACATCCTCCGTAAAGGGAAACAACAGACAGGTCGTACCATCTCTTTGGAAAGTGCTGATATTCTCAAATCTGGTACCGTTCTGCAGAATTCCTTCCTCTGTCAACAAGTCGTTGATGCCATCCAGCCATTTCTGCAGTGATCCTCCGCAGCCCTGCAGCACCAGTCCTTCCTGATCCTCCATCCGGCGGAGTTCGTCAATAGTGATCTTGGAGATGCTCATAGCGTCTGTTCCTCCATACAGATATCCTGCTCCTCCCGAAGCTCCTGTTGGGTCAGCTTCCGGAACTGATCCACCTGTGGCACGATTGCAAGAGATCGACCGTTATCCCACTTGGGATTGATCTGCCCCTGGTCATCCACGAAATCTACAGTTCCACGGGTTCCGGACGGGACTGCCCACTGATCCTCCATCTGGATCAGCTGGAGCCGTGTACCGGGAGGATAGTTTTCCTTGATCTGCCGGATTTCCTCTGCCGAAAGGATACGATCAGTCATCCGCATCCTCCGGCATGCACATAATCATCATGCCGAGCGGGCCAGTCAGGTGCATTCTGCACCAGGGGCAGAGGCAAACTTCGTCGGCCAGCTCATCCTCTTCGCCGCTCTGATCCGCAGGAGCTTCCCCCTTCTCATCCGGCGCATCCCACGAGATGATCTCGTAATCGCCTTCTTCGTCACACAGGTAAATGGTCAGCTCCCCACGGTCTGTCAGAACAGACCATGTCTTCAGCAGCTTCTCAAACATCTCGCTGTGGATCATTTCGACCTTCTCTGCCGCGAGCTCACGTTCCTCAAGGGTTGTTTCCTCTGCGAACATGAATTCGATCTTACCCACCAACTGCCCTTCAATCTGCACCGCACTCCATTTGGCACTGAGCAGCTTCTGGTAGAAGCCCTCCACATCAGAGAAGAGATACGTTTCGCTGATCATGTTCAGCCGCGGAAGATCCGCCAGCTTCTCGCTGATTACCTGCCCATACTTCCAGAGCAGCTGTTGAGGCGCCACAGTCATCTTCCGTCTTGCATTGGGAATCTCGCCGGACAGAGAGAAATACAGCGCCCCGCTGCTCACACATGCACTCTGCACCAGCTTGTCCAGTTCTTCAAGGTACTTCTTTCCGGAGGATACCTCCCCGGACAGAATAAACGACCGAAGTCTGGCCGCAATGGGATAGGGCGGCGCCAGCATCTGCAGAAGGATCGTAATTGCATCCTCCAGCGTATACCGCATATCAATCAGGCGGATCATCTGGTGCTCCCACGACGTATCGTAGGAAAAGACCGCATTGAGGTCTTCCAGGGTGTACTTAGCCGGATCCCGGTCCAGGCCAAGCCGCCACAGGTTGACCCGCACAATGAACCACTCCGTCGGAAGCTGCAGCTCCACAACGGTGTCAAACCGTCTTAACTTGATTTTAATCATTTGGTGTCTCCTTCAATTTGTTGATTCGTGTTTTCATACATTCGCCATCGGCGCCCCAGCAGATAAAGCCTGATGCGGGGAACTGGCAGCCAATGCAAAGCTCAGACCTGACACAGACGGAAGGCTCCTGCTTCCTGGGAGGATTGGCAAATCTGCGCCTTTCCATTTGTGCCTTGGTCCTGGCAGGTGTGATTAAGGTACCTGCGCCCTTTTTGAGACTGTGCTCATTGGAGTACCTCCCTTCTGGATTTCATACCGGATCAATGGGCGTAGATCCGGAAAAACAAAAAGAGCCGGAAATCTGAGAGCAAACGCTCCCGGATCTCCGGCTCCTATTTGTGGATAAATTTATCAGCGCCCTTTTGACATTTCCGCATGGATTTCAAAAGGGCGCTGCTGTATTTTCGATAGTGGTGAGGGATAGCTGTTTCAAACCTGATATCAGTCCATTTAACCGTGGAATATATCTATGGAAATCTTCAAGTTTGTGTTAACATTTTACCCATTTATTCCGAACTTCTGTGCATTGGATTATGCGTATTAATAAAAAATGTACACCATAGTACCAACTTTTCGAGGTTGATATCTATAGTGTACATCAATTATGGCGGAGCAGCAGGGATTCGAACCCTGGCGGCACTTTCATGCCCTACGAGATTTCGAGTCACGCCTCTTCGACCAGCTTGAGTACTGCTCCGTAGCCTCGGTATTATAGCATCTTCCGAAAAAGAAATCAAGGTTTTTCCGCTGGTTCCTGCTTTCTTTTCGCCAGTTCCAGAACTTCATCCATTTTTTTCATGATCTTCCCGTAGTTCTCCCGGCAGTGGGGTCGCAGACACCCGGAGCAGTCCTTGATGCCGGTTTCCGTATACCGGAAGCTGCCGCCGCATTTGTCACCGAGGGCATACAGGGGACAGTAACAAAAAAGACAGCTGAACGTTCTGGGATCCGCCCCGGGGTGGCAGGGAAAATACTCACATTCCCGGTTCTGAAAAAAATCATAGTGGCTCATGCAGTAACCTCCGTCCAGGGATATACATTGGGCGGCTCGTGGCTGAATACCATCCGCTTTCCGGTCCTGGGATGGGTGAATGCAAGACGGCAGGACCAAAGGGCGATCTCACAGGGATCGTTCCGCTCCGAATACTTCCGCTCCCCCACCAGCGGCATCCCCCGGCTGGCAAACTGCACCCGGATCTGATGGGTACGGCCGGTATGGAGCCGGATCTGCACACGGCTCAGGGCTTCGGATCTCGCCAGAGTCCGGTAATCGAGAACGGCCTCCTGAACACCCCTGGCAGGCTCGGGAGCCACAAAGGTCATCCGCCGCGCCTTGTCCCGGCCCAGCAGGTCACGCAGTGTCCCCCGCTCTTCGGATTCGCCATGGAGCACAGCCTGGTATTCCTTCTCAAATTCATCCTCCCGGATCTGGCGGGACAACTCAGAAGCTGCTCTCGCATTCCGGGCCAGTACCATCAGCCCCGCCACCACCCGGTCAAGCCGGTGGACGGTGCGCACATCCGCCTTTGGATCTCCCAGCGCTTCCCTGCACAGATCCGGCACACCGCCGGGCTCATCCGTAGACAGCACCCGGGCGGGCTTCAGGCACACCAGGATATCATCATCAATGTATACAAGTTCCATATCATTCTCCCGCAACTGATTTGGATTTACCATAGCACGCCCCGGCGGATTTGTCAACCGAATGGAGTTTTCCACAGGTGCAGTTTCATTTTCCTTTCGAAATTGCGGTTTTCTTGGATATGCAGATGAGTATTCAACATTGTCCACAGGTTTTTCCACAAGCCAGCCCAACAAATAACCTGTCGAAACTGCTCGTTTTCGCAAAATCAGTCGAATTCCGGCAGGAAGTAAACAAAAAGAAAATTCAGAAATCCATTTTCAGAATATGATTTTGCATATACATACCAAAAAAACGGAAGACCCGCAGGTCTTCCGTTTTTACTCACAAGGCTTCGCCCAGGATGGATTTGGTGGCGTAGGCGTTGAGACTCATATCGGCCACGTTGCCTGCCAGGTATTCATAATAGGCCTGGGCGCCGATCATGGCGCCGTTATCACCGCAGAGCTTCAGGGGCGGCATATAGACCGTAGCCCCCAGCTTTTCGGCGGCTTCCAGGATATCGTGGCGAATTCTGGAATTGGCGGCAACACCGCCGGCGACGGCAACCTTCCTGTAGCCCGTCTCTTCCAGGGCACGAACCACTCTGGGAACCAGGGTCTCGGACACAGCGGCGGTGAATGCCGCACAGAGACTGGGGATATCCAACGCCTCCCCTACCTGATCGGCGTGGTGGATCAGATTCAGAGTCGCTGTCTTCAGACCGGAGAAACTCATGTTGTAGGGATTCTCACCGGGCTTGGACACGGGCAGGGTGTAGTTCTTCTCATCGCCCTGCTGGGCGGCCTTGTCCAGTGCCGCGCCGCCGGGATAGGGCATGCCCAGAACACGCCCCACCTTGTCGAAGCACTCACCGGCGGCATCATCCAGGGTGGTGCCCAGGATGCGCATATCGGTGTAATCCTTGACCTCGATGATCATGGTGTGGCCGCCGGAAACCACCAGACACAGGAACGGGGGTTCCAGGTCAGGGTATGCCAGATAATTAGCGGCGATATGGCCCCGGATGTGGTGAACAGGGATCAGGGGCTTACCCATAGCCATGGCGGCAGCCTTGGCAAAATTGACACCCACCAGCACCGCGCCGATGAGGCCCGGCGCATAGGTCACCGCCACGGCGTCGATGTCGTCCCGGGTCAGTCCGGCTTCTTCCAAGGCCTGGTCAGCCAGACCGTAGATGGCCTCAATATGCTTGCGGGAGGCGATCTCGGGGACAACGCCGCCATACTCCCGGTGCAGGGCCACCTGGGAGGCGATGCAGTCTGTCAGCACTTCCCGTCCGTCCCGGACGATGGCCACAGCAGTCTCGTCGCAGGAGGATTCAACAGCTAAAATGTTCAATTTTCCCACTCCTTTCGCAGGATCAGAGCATCTTCTCTGGGGTTTTGGTAATACTTGGGCCGTCTGCCCACCTGGGTGAAGCCCAGCTTCTCATAAAGGGCCTGTGCAGGGGTGTTGGAAGCACGGACCTCCAGGGTCAAGCAGCGGCTACCGATAGCCTTCAGCTCGTCAACCAAGGCAAGCACCAGCTTTTCGGCAATGCCCCGGCGGCGGAAATCAGCGGTGACGGCAACATTCATCATGTCCGTCTCGCCGCAGACCGTCTGGGAGCCCACATACCCCGCCACCCGGTCGCCATCAACGGCCACCAGCCACAGGGCCAGGGCGTTAGTCAGCTCGCCGGTCACACTCCGCTGGCTCCAGCCTTCCCGGCCGAAGCATTCTTTTTCAATTGCCGCCACCTGGGCGACATGATCGGCAGTCATTCTGATAATTTCCATCATTTTGCCTCATACCAGCTTTTTCCGAACTTGGCCTCCGCCGTCAGGGGAACGGAAAGTTCAGCAACGGATTCCATCTCCCGGCTGACCAGGGCCGCCACATCTTCGGCGATGGCTTCGGGGCACTCCACGATCAGTTCGTCGTGGACCTGCAGCAGCAGCTTCGCCTCCGGGAAGTTCTCAGTCAGCGCCCGGTCCACCCGGATCATGGCCAGTTTGATGAGATCTGCCGCGGTACCCTGGATGGGCGTATTCAAGGCGATGCGCTCCGCGCCGCTGCGGACATTGAAATTGCTGGATTTCAGCTCCGGGATATAGCGGCGGCGGCCGAACATGGTCTCGGTGTAGCCGATATTCCGGGCATCATCCACCACCTTGTTCATATAGGCGCTGACCCCCCGGTAGGTGGCCTTGTAGCTGTCGATATAAGCTCTCGCCTCATACCGGCTGACGCCGATATCTTCGGACAGGGAGAATTCGGAAATGCCGTAAACAATGCCGAAATTGACAGCCTTGGCATGGCGGCGCTGCAAGGACGTCACCTGCTCCGTCTCCACGCCGAAGACCTGGGAGGCCGTGACAGCATGGATATCCACGCCGTTGCGGAATGCATTTGCCATGGTCTCGTCCCCGGCAATATGAGCCAGGACCCGCAGCTCAATCTGGCTGTAGTCCGCGTCCACCAGCACGCAGCCGGGCTTGGGGACGAACATCTTCCGGATCTCCGCGCCCAGGTCGGTGCGAACGGGGATATTCTGCAGGTTCGGCTCCGTGGAGGACAGGCGGCCCGTGGCCGTCACCAGATTCTGGAAGGTGGTGTGGATACGGCCATCATCGGCGATCTGCTTGAGCAGGCCGTCGGCGTAGGTGGACTTCAGCTTGGTCAGCATCCGGTAGTCCATGATGGCAGGGATGATATCGTGTTTATGCTTCAGCTTCTCCAGAACTTCAGCGTTGGTGGAATAGCCGGTCTTGGTCTTCTTCACAGGGGGCAGACCCAGCTTGTCGAAGAGAAGCTCCCCCAGCTGCTTGGTGGAGTTGATGTTGAAGGGACCTCCGGCGTAGCCGAAGATCAGGCTTTCGCAGTCTGCTATCCGGGCAGCCAGCATGTTGCCGAACTGGACAAGCTGGTCCCGGTCGATATCGATGCCCGCCACCTCCATGCGGTAGAGCACATCGCACAGGGGGAATTCGATCTCATTGTAAAGCTTCGTCATCCCCTGTTTTTCCAGTTCCTCTTCCAGAATGGGCCGCAGATGCCACAGTGCCTCGGCACAGGCGGCGGCATCGCCGTCATCCAGGGTGGTGCCCAGGAAATTGGTTGCCAGCTTGCTGACAGGATAATCGGACTGGGAGGGGTTCAGGTCGTAGGCTGCCAGGGCGGTATCGAAGGCGAATTTTCCATAGCACAGCCCCATCTCGTCCAGCCGGTGCATGGTGGCCTTGACGTCGTGGCAGACGCAGTCCAGCCGCCCCAGCAGGCAGTCACAGGCCATCTGGACCTCCAGAGGGGTCATGGTACATACGCCCTTATCCCAGGCAACACCCAGAGTTCCGTCAGGTGCGATATATACGGCGCAGGGCAGCCCGCTTTCCGGCATTTCGTCACACCGGGGCAGCGCCGCACATTTGCAGACGGTCTTGGGCATTTCCGCTTCCGCGCCCCGCAGGCCGTATTTGTCGATGAGCCGGACGAATTCCAGCCGCTGGAACAGGGCAAAAAGTTCGGGGCGATTATAGGGCATCACGATGGCATCCCTGGGCTCGAAGTCGATGGGCGCTTCGCAGCGGATGGTGGCCAGGTCATAGGACAGGTATGCATTGTCCTTGAAATTGGTCAGATTCTCCCGCTGCTTGGGCTTGATGGCGGGGTCTTCCAGATTTTCATAAACGCCGTCCAGGGTGCCGAATTTCAGCAGCAAATTCTTGGCGGTCTTCTCGCCGATGCCCTTGACGCCGGGAATATTGTCGGAGGAATCGCCCATCAGGGCTTTCAGGTCGATGAGCCGCTTGGGCTCGAAGCCGTACTCCTCTGTGAATTTTTCGGTGGTATAGAGATTGTAGTTGGTCTGTCCGCCCTTGGAGATCACCAGCTTCACATGGACATGCTCGTCGATGAGCTGCAGGGAGTCCCGGTCGCCGGTGACAATAACGCACTCCCAGCCATTGTTGGAGCAGATCCGCCCCACCGTGCCGATAACGTCATCGGCTTCCCATCCCTTACACTCGTAGATGGGAATGTTCATGGCCCGAAGAACGTCCTTCATGACGGGCATCTGCTGGGCAAGCTCTTCCGGCATGCCGTGGCGGGTGGCCTTGTAGCCGTCGTACTGCAAATGCCGGAAGGTGGGGCCGTGGAGGTCGAAGGCCACGCAGATGGCGTCGGGCTGCTCCTCCTTCTCGGCCTTTTCCAGGATGTTCAGGAAACCATAGATGGCGTGGGTATACAGACCGTCCCGGGTGGTCAGAGGCTTGACGCCGAAGTAGGCCCGGTTGATGACGGAGTTGCCGTCCAGGATCAGTAATTTCATACCTTTCTCCACTTGGCACCCTGGGGGGTGTCGATGATCTCGATGCCGCGGGCCTTCAGCTCATCGCGGATCCGGTCAGCCTCTGCCCAGTTCTTTGCCTTCTTGGCTTCGGTTCTTGCTGCAACCAGGGCGTCGATCTCGGGATCAGCGTTGGCAGCTTCCTCCTCTGCCTGCTTCTTTGCCAGCGCCTGGGCAGCCTCGATCAGGTTCAGGGACAGCACCTTGTCGAAATCTGCCAGAGCGGCCAGCTTGGTGGCGTCATTGCACTTGGCCTTCAGGACGTCGTAAACGGCGGTGATGGCCAGAGAGGTGTTCAGGTCGCCGTTCAGGGCATTCAGGAAGCGCTCCTTGAGCTTGGCGAAAGCTGCTTCGTCTACCTCGCCCTCATTGACGAAGGTGGCGATCTTGGCGATCAGCTTGTTGTAGGCAACAGCGGCGTTGTCCAGATTCTCCCAGGTGAACACCAGGTTGCGGCGATAGTGGCTCTGCAGGCAGAACAAGCGGTAGGCCATGGGATCATAGCCCTTGCTCTCCAGCAGGGATACCGTCAGGAACTCGCCCTTGGACTTGCTCATCTTGCCGGTGTCGTTGTTCAGGTGGCGCACATGGAACCAGTAGTTGCACCACTTGTGACCCAGGAAGCTCTCGGACTGGGCGATCTCATTGGTGTGGTGGGGGAAGGCATTGTCGATGCCGCCGCAGTGGATGTCCAGGTCGCCGCCCAGGTGCTTCATGGAGATACCGGAGCACTCGATGTGCCAGCCGGGATAGCCCACGCCCCAGGGGGAGTCCCACTTCAGGGCCTGATCCTCGAACTTGGACTTGGTGAACCACAGGACGAAGTCGTTCTTGTTGCGCTTGTTGGTGTCCTCCTCGACACCCTCACGGACGCCGATGGCGAGATCCTCCTCGTCGTGGTCGTTGAAGACATAATACTTCTCCAGCTTGGAGGTATCGAAGTACACATTGCCGCCGGCAACGTAGGCAAAGCCCTTCTCCAGAAGTCCTTCCACGATCTGGATGAACTCGGGGATGCAGCCGGTGGCAGGCTCCACCACATCGGGGCGCTTGATGTTCAGCTTGTCGCAGTCGGCGAAGAAAGCGTCAGTATAGTACTGTGCGATCTCCATGACGGACTTGTTCTCACGCTTGGCGCCCTTGAGCATCTTATCCTCGCCGGTGTCGGCGTCGGAAGCCAGATGGCCCACGTCGGTGATGTTCATAACGCGCTTGACGTTGTAGCCCACATAGCGCAGGGCCTTCTCCAGCACATCCTCCATGATATAGCTGCGCAGGTTGCCGATATGGGCATAGTGGTACACGGTGGGACCACAGGTGTACATCTTCACGATGTCAGGGTTATTGGGGACGAACAGTTCCTTCTTGCGGGAAACAGAATTATAAAGATACATATTGAATTCCTCCATATGATTAATACTTAATCAGTTGACAATTGACAGTTGAGCGTTGACAGTGATGGTGTCCGCTTCGCAGACTTTTCCGAAGGAAATCTCCACTGTCAACTAAAAAACCGCCCCTTGTACAGTATCGTACAAGAGGCGGGTAATATCCGCGGTTCCACTCTCATTTATCGCTTGATATGCAGTTTTCTCGCTCCCGGACGCACTTTCGCAAGCCGCTTCCGCCGGGGCTTTCAGCCGGTGGCCCTGGCTCTCTGAGGATTTGGATTTTGCTACTCTTTCCGATCATGGCGATATGTCTTCCGGTACATTTTAGCATCAAACAGGGTGCATTGTCAACCAAAAAGAATTTTCAAAATGATGTAACGAATTCCCCTCTTCATTGTATAATAGGTGAAAAGAGGTGATGACCATGCTGGATGCCTTTTACCGGGAAAACCAGCCAATTGTATACGGCTACCTTTTGTCCATCTGCGGGAACCCATCCCTGGCAGAGGAACTGACTGCCGAGGTATTTCTGCGGGCGGTGGATAAGATCCATACCTACGAACCCCAGTACAAGCCCTCCACATGGCTGTGTACCATCGGACGGAACCTGTATCTGAACCACTGCAAAAAGCAATCCCGCACCGTCCCCCTGACGGAGGAGCTTCCCTGCACCGCGCCCTCCCCGGAGACACTGTACATCCAGCGGGAGCAAGCCCGGGCAGTTCTGGAAGCTGCGGGAAGGCTGCCGCCCCTGCCCCGGCGGGTGCTGTTCCTGCGGATCCAGGGCATGAGCTTCCGCGCCATTGGACAGGCTCTTGAAAAAAGCGAAAGCTGGGCACGGGTGACCTTTTTCCGCGCCAAAGCAAAAATTCTGGAGGAAATGGAGGAATCATTATGAAAGACTGTGAACTGATCCGGGATCTGATGCCCCTTTATGCCGATGACCAAACCAGCGATGTCAGCCGGCAGTATATTGAAGAACACACCGCCCGCTGCCCCGCCTGCAAAAAACTGCTGCAGGAAATGTGCACCCCCATGGAGCCGGAGCCGGAGGACCGGACGGAGCAGATCCTGGAAATGCTGCGCCGGAAGCAGCGGCGCAAGACCCTTCTCACCCTGGCTTCCGTGGTGCTGGCGGTGATCATCGCGGTATGGGGGTTTCTGGAAATCCGCTATTCCGGGGAATTGATCTATACCGCAAGCACCAACGAGGAAAAGATCCTGAAAGAAATGCCCGGCCTTGCTCCGACCGACGCGGAAAAGGAACTGGCAAAGACCATCCTGGAGGTTCCCATGGTCCGGGACGCCCTTCGGGAGGACGTCTCTGATTTCACTATCTTCAAAACCGATGACGCTGTGGGCTATTTCGCCTCCATCCTGCCAGAAGACGCGAAGATTGTGGAAATCGCTGTCATGGGTCATTCCGTCTATTTCAGCTACACCATCGGCAATGTGTATACCATCATCGCCTACAATGACGCGGACATGACCGGGCACGTAGACACCATCTCCAAAACTGTCGCCGTTTCTCCGCTGGATGAAATCGGCGACGACGGTGTACTGGGCGATGTGGATGCGGTTTATGAATTGACCCATGATGTGGCAACCGACATTTCCCGGTATCAGAAAATCAAATCCCGCCACATGTGGTTCAGTTTTCTGGACTGGTTCTGACACCCTAATAATACACAAAAAGCAGGAGGGAATTCCCTCCTGCTTCTGTTTTTACTTCTTCGCGTCCACGGCGGTGGGAGCGATCTTCATGACTTCCTTCTGGTAACGGACGATGCCCTCTGCCAGCAGCTCGATGGCCCGGGTCAGGTCCTCGCAGTTCAGAACGTAGGCGATACGGACCTCGTTGATGCCCTTGCCGGGGGTCTCGTAGAAGGGCGCGCCGGGGGCAAACATGACGGTTTCGCCGTCCACGTCGAATTCCTCCAGCAGCCAGCGCTGGAACTTGTCGGAATCATCCACAGGCAGGCTTGCCATGACGTAGAAAGCGCCCATGGGCTCCTCCACCACCACGCCGGGGATCTGGCGCAGGCAGTCCACCACGGTGTCGCGGCGGCGCTTGTATTCGGCCTTGCAGGTCTTGAAGAAGTCCATATCCACATCGTACAGGGCGGCAGCGCCCAGCTGATCGATGGTGGCCACGGACAGACGGGACTGGCAGAGCTTGACCAGAGCGTGCTGCAGCTCCTGGTTGCGGGTCACCACGCAGCCCACGCGGGCGCCGCAGGCGGAGAACCGCTTGGAAACAGAGTCGATGATGACCAGATTCTCGTCGATGTCACGGAAGCGCGCCATGGTGGGGACGCCGAACTTGTCATCGTAGCAGAATTCCCGGTAGACCTCGTCGCAGATCAGGAACAGGTTGTGCTTCTTGGCAATGTCCGCGATCATCCGCATCTCCTTCTCACTCAGAACAACGCCGGTGGGGTTACCGGGGTTGGTGATGAGGATGGCGCGGGTGTTGGGGGTGATCAGGCTCTCAATGCGCTCCCGGTTGGCGTAGCGGTAGCCCTCCCAGGGGGCGGTGGGCAGAGCGCGGATGACGCCGCCGGCCGCGTTGACGAAGGTGGTGTAGTTGGGGTAATAGGGCTCGGGGATGATGATCTCGGTGTAGGGATCCATGATGCTCAGGCAGGTGAACAGCAGAGCCTCGGAGCCGCCGGTGGTGATCATGATGTCACGGGGATCCAGATACACATCCAGGGTCTGATAGTAACGGCGGATGGCGTCGATGAGGACAGGCATACCGGGAGACGCCTCGTAGGCCAGGGTCGCCGCATCAAAATTATGAATGACATCGTAGAACGCCTGGGGGGTGGGCAGATCGGGCTGGCCGATATTCAGATGGTAGATCTTCTTGCCCTGCCGCTTTGCCTCCTGGGCAATGGGATGGAATTTCCGCATGGGGGAGGGCTGGCAGCGGTTGGCATTGATAGAAATTCTCATAAGTACCTCCGGCGGCACTATCGCCGCGTGATAGATTTATATTCTTTGGTCAGTTTCCCAAGCACGGGGCTCAGGAGGACCAGTGCAATCAGATTCGGAACGGCCATCAGGCCGTTGACGGTCTCAGACAGAGACCAGATAACGCCGGTATCCAGCACTGCACCGAGCATCACGGCGATGGTCTGGAACCAGGCAAAGGATCGGAACGCGCCGCTGCCCAGCAGATACTGGGCACAGCGGGCACCGTAAAGCCCCCAGCCCAGCACCGTAGCGAATGCAAAGCAGCAGATACATCCCGCCAGGATCAGCTTCACCCAATCCCCATACACGGCAGAAAAAGCAGTGGCAGTCAGATCGCCTCCGGCATCACTGCCGTACGGAACGGATACGCCGCTGCAAAGGATCACCAGTGCCGTCATGGTGCAGATGACGATGGTGTCGAGAAACACCTCCATGATCCCCAGAAGCCCCTGCTCGGCGGGATGCTTCACCCGGGCGGAAGCGTGGGCGATGGACGCAGTGCCCATCCCCGCTTCATTGGTGAAAACACCCCGGGACATCCCGGTACGCATGACCGCAAACACAGATCCCACCAGCCCGCCGGTGACCGCCCCGGGATCGAAAGCCCCCCGGATGATCGCTTCAAAGGCGGCGGGAAGTGCGTCAGCGCGCAGGATCAGCACACCCACAGCCAACAGCAGATAGGCCATCGATGCAAAGGGCACCAGCATTTCCGCCGCAGCACCGATGCGTTTCGCCCCGCCCAGCAGGACAGCCCCCACCAGGGCGGCCAGCAGCAGCCCCAGGATCAGATCACTACCCCGGGTCGCTTCGACACCGAAGCCTGTCAGTGCCTGGTTGATCCCCGCCACCACGGCGTTAATCTGGGTGGCATTGCCGATGCCGAAAGCGGCAAAGATGCCGAGAAAAGCGTACACCGATCCCAGCCAGTGCCAGCGGTGACCCAGGCCGTGGCGGATCATATACATGGGCCCGCCCAGGTATTCCCCGGCCCAGCGCTCACGGAAATGAAGGGCAAGGGTGACCTCGGCAAATTTCGTCGCCATGCCCACCATACCGCAGACCCACATCCAGAAGACCGCCCCGGGTCCCCCCAGGGCAATGGCACCCGCCACACCCACCAGATTCCCGGTGCCTACGGTAGCCGCCAGAGCGGTGCACAGCGCCCGGAAAGGCGGTTCCCCGTCACCGGTACGTTTCTCCCGAAAGGCTGCAAAGAAGCGGCGGACGGCCGCCGGAAGCAGCGTCACCTGGACAAAACCCGTGCGGATACTCAGAAAGAGTCCCACACCCAGCATGGCAGCCACCATGCCCGGCCCCCAGACAAGACCGTTCAGGAAAATGGACACAGACGCCATAGTACCTCCTAGCATACCAAATTATTGTCACATTTGCAATAAACAAAATAAATAATTCTATCATAAACAACAAAAAAGCAGTTCCCGTTACCGGAAACTGCTTTTGTAATATCCTGTTTTATTCCCACTTTTCCCAAATCTCGGGGCAGTAGCCGCAGGTGGCCTGTTTGCCGTTGCGCACCACCGGCGTCTTCATCAGGGCAGGATTGTCGAAGACCTTGTCCTCTTTTGCGATACGATCGTCCATGTATTTCATCAGCGTGATGTCAGGGTGTTTGGATTCCCAGTCGATCAGCTTGTCGATACCGCCCACCGCCCGGAGGACACTGTCAAATTCCTTGCCGGACATGCCGAATTTCACAAGGTCGATGGCCTGGAATTTGATCCGCCGTTCCTTGAACCAGCGCTCCGCTTTTTTTGTGTCGAAACACTTGGATTTACCGAAAATCTGAATATTCAATAGTATACCTCCATGAGACACAGGCCCTGGGGCGGCGCCAGGAACCCCGCCTCCGCCCGCTTTCCGCCGAAGAGGGCGGGGATGGAATCGACGGATCTTTCTCCCCTGCCCACTTCGATGAGGGTTCCCACCATAATGCGCACCATATTGTGCAGAAATCCGTTGCCGGTGACTTCGATGACCAACTCTTCGCCCTGTCTGTTCATTTCCAGGCTGCGGATGTAGCGGACTGTGGATTTCTTGAATCGGGGATTGCCGCAGAAGGCGGAGAAATCATGCTCGCCAACCAGATGGGCCGCAGCAGCACGCATGGCGTCCACATCCAGCGCTTCCGGCAGCACCGTGACGAAACGCCGGTGGAAGACGCAGGGCATTTCGCTGTTCCAGATCCGGTAGCGGTATGTCTTCTCCTTAGCGTTCAGCCGGGCGTGGAACCGGGGGGAAACGTCTTTGCAGGAGTATATGCCGATATCCTCCGGAAGATACCGCCGCAGACCCGCCAGGATCTCTGCGCAGGACAAAGCAGTCTCCGTATGGAAATTGGCCACCTGCCCCCGGGCATGGACCCCGGCATCGGTGCGGCCGGAGCCTGAGATCTCAATTTCCTCCCCCAGCAGCCGGGACAGGGTATTTTCCAGCCGGCCCTGGATGGTGTCATCCTTGCCGGGCAGCCGCTGCCAGCCCCGGTACCGGGTGCCGTCGTAACAAATATCAAGGCGTAAGTTCCGCATAATCCTCCAGTTCCTCTCTGGCCTCCCGTTCGTTGTCGGCAGAGAACAGGAATTTGCCGTTCCAATCATAAACCTGTACATGCCCCTGGACATAACGCATGGAAAACATCGCCATCAACCTTTCTTGTTTCTTGATGGCTGTATGTTATCATGATATCAGTCCGATAAAACGGACTTTATCCAGGCGACTGTATCTTCGTAAACTGCTTCTTTGTTGATTTCATTCAGGATCTCGTGGCGGGCACCGGGATAGAGCTTGCAGCTGACCCGCTGCATACCAGACCTGCGGAACTCCGCCGCCGCGCGCTCCACGCCCTTGCCGCAATCGCCCACAGCGTCATCCCCGCCGGCGATGAACAGCACGGGCAGATCCTTCTTCATCCGCTCCAGGGTATCGGGCCGCTGCACATACGCAAAGCCCTCCATCATATCCCGCACCAGGCCGCCAGTGGGTGCAAAGCCGCAGAGTGGATCCGCAGTATAGGCATCCACTTGCTTCTCATCCCGGCTGAGCCAGTCATTTTCCGTCCGGGGATTCCGGATCCCGGCATTCAGGATGCCGAACATCAGCTTATGCAGCAGCGGACTGGGAGTGCGTTCTCCATTTCCGAGGCAGACCATCTCCGCTGTCAGCCGTGATGCCCGGATCGCGATGGGATTCATCCATCCGGTGCCACAGATCACCGCGGCGTCAATGCCGCTGTCAGGATATCGGGCCAGAATGCTCCGGGTGATATAGGAACCCATGGAGTGACCGAAGATCACATAAGGGATCCCGGGATACAGCTTCCGGGTATCCAGATAGAGCTGATAGGTATCGTCCACCGCAGCGAACCAGCCGCCGCTGAAATACCCCTGGGGCGCTGCCCCGGAGATGGATTCGCCGTGGCCCATGTGATCCTGCGCCACCACCAGAATGCCCTGGCTATTCAGAAACGCGGCAAAGTGTGCGTACCGGGCGGCATACTCGGCAACGCCATGGACGATCTGGACCACTGCTTTGGGCGCCCCCTCCGGCAGCCACCGGTAGCCGCAGATCAGGCCGCCGCCCCGGGACCGGTAGAACAGAACCTGACGCATTATTCGATGATCTCGTAGCCGGCGTCCACGATGGCCTTCTTCAGGGCCTCCACGTCAGCGCTGCCCTCAACGGTGACATTCTTTGCCTTCAGATCCACCACAGCGTCCACGGTGCCGGGAACGGCCTTGCAGACCTTCTCCACCATTGCCTTGCAGTGGGTGCACATCATGCCTTCAACTTTGATCACAGTTGCCATACCATTTTCCTCCTTAATGGGTGCGGGCACCGCCTCGGCAGCAGGTTCCGCAGTTTTTTCTTCCTTCTTGATACCGAAATAACGCAGCCGCAGGGCATTGCTCACCACGAAGACGGAGCTGCAGCTCATGGCAGCCGCACCGATCATGGGACTCAGGGTAATGCCGATGGGGGACAGGACGCCTGCTGCCACAGGGATACCCAGGCAGTTGTAGAACAGCGCCCAGAACAGGTTCTGCCGGATGTTGCGGATGGTGGCCTTGCTGAGGGCAACCGCATCGGAAATGCCCTTCAGACTGCCGCTCATCAGCACCACGTCGGCAGACTCCATGGCGATGTCGGTGCCAGCGCCGATGGCCATACCCACATCGGCGGTGACCAGGGCGGGGGCGTCGTTGATGCCGTCGCCCACCATGACCACCTTGCGCCCCTCGGCCCGCAGCTTTTTGACTGCGTTTGCCTTGTCGCCGGGCAGCACATCGGAAATGATGTGCTTGATGCCCGCCTGAGCGGCGATGGCCTCGGCTACCTGTCTATTATCGCCTGTCAGCATCACCACGTCAAGCTTCATTTTCTGCATGGCGGCAACTGCTTCCTTCGAATCCGCTTTCAACACATCCGCAGCGGCGATGGCGCCCAGGAAAGTGCCGTCCTCGCAGGCGAAATACAGAGGCGTCTTTCCCTGGCCGGTGAGGTTTTCGTAATGGGGTACAGAAATATTGTGCTCCGTCATCAGCTTCTCATTGCCGCCAAAATAGCGCTTACCGTCTACAATGCCGCTGACGCCCCGGCCGGGCAGGGTCTGGAAATCCTCCACCGCATGGATCGCGCCATTGGCCTTTGCCAGGATCGCCTTTGCGAAGGGATGCTCGGAGCGCTGCTCGATGGCAGCAGCGATGGTCAGCAGGTGGCCCTGGCTGATGCCGTTGGGGATCACATCGGTGACAGCGGGCTTGCCGGTGGTGAGGGTGCCGGTCTTGTCCAGCACCACGGTGTCCACATTATGCAGGTTCTCCAGGGATTCAGCGTTTTTGAACAGCACGCCCATGCCCGCACCCCGTCCGGTGCCCACCATGATGGCCACGGGCGTAGCCAGACCCAGGGCGCAGGGGCAGGAAATGACCAGGACAGAAATGGCCGTGGTCAGGGAGAATTCCAGACCGGAACCCATCACCATCCAGAACACAAACGCTGCGGCGGCGATGCACATGACCACGGGAACGAACACGCCCGCGATCTTGTCCGCCATTCTTGCGATGGGTGCCTTGGAGCCGCCGGCTTCCTCCACCATGTGGATGATCTGGGACAGGGTGGTATCCTGACCGACTTTCTCAGCCCGGAATTCCAGATAGCCCTCCGTGTTGATGGTGGCAGCCGCCACGCTGTCGCCGGGACGCTTCTCCACGGGGACGCTTTCACCGGTGAGGGCGCTCTGATCCACCGCACCCCGGCCCTGGAGCACCGTGCCGTCCACGGGAATCCGTCCGCCGGAACGGACGATGACGGTGTCGCCCAGCTTCACATCCTCCACAGGGATCTCCGTTTCCGCTCCATTGCGCCGCACCAGGGCGGTCTTGGGGCTCAGATCCATCAGCTTACGGATGGCGTCGCCGGTCTTGCCCTTGGCTCTCGTCTCCAGGAACTTGCCCAGGGTGATCAGGGTCAGGATCATGGCGGCGGATTCAAAATACAGGTTCTCACTGTAACGCCGGACCGTCTCCCAGTCACCCTCTCCCATGGCATTTGCCATCATGAAGAGGGCTGCACCGCCGTAGATCAGAGCGGCACCGGAACCCACGGCAATGAGAGAATCCATATTGGGTGCCCTGTGCCACAGAGATTTCAGGCCCCGGGTAAAGTAGCTGCGGTTTAAGTACACAGCAGGCAGGGTCAGAAAAAACTGCAGCAGCGCGGCAACCATGGCATTTTCCAAACCGTGATACCAATGAGGCGCAGGCAGTCCCACCATATGACCCATGGTGAAGTACATCAGAATCACCAGGAACACGGACGACCAGATGATCCGCTTCTTCATTTCCTTCATGGCGTTTTCCTGGTGCCGGTTATCGGATTTCTCTTCCTTTTTCTCTCCCGGCAGGCTGGCACCGTAGCCGCTGTCGGAAACTGCCTTTATAACGGCCTGTATCACCGCTTCATTTTCCACATCGGCAACCATGGTACCCGCCAGCAGATTGACCTCTGCCGCATTGACGCCAGGGACCGCTTTCGTCACCTTTTCCACCCGGGCAGAACAGGCGGCGCAGGTCATGCCGGTGACATTCAATTTCATCTTCATGAAAGTTCCTCCTTCACAAAAAGTTTACAGGCTATGCTGCAGGTTACAACATGCGTCTGTTGACAAGCCTGTGTCGTTGTGATACCATTTTATCATTGGATATAAAAAAAGCAAGTATGCACTAAATAGTGCATTAGTACCCAAAAAGATACCAAGGAGGTCATGTTATGACGCCCAAGGAACACTGCCCTGTGGAAGCCACCCTGGAACTCATCGGCGGTAAATACAAGGCGCTGATCCTCTGGCACCTGGCCGAGGGAGATCTGCGTTTTTCCGAGTTGCGCAAGGTCATCCACGGCGCCACCGCCAAAATGCTGACCCAGCAGCTGCGGGAACTGGAAGCCCAGGAGCTTGTCCACCGGGAGGTTTTTCCGGTGATCCCGCCCCGTGTGGAATACTCCCTGACGGAGCTGGGCCGCAGTCTGATGCCCATCCTCATCGCCATGCGGGACTGGGGCAGCGGTTACCTGCGAAATAAATCCGTCGAACCAAACTGCTTCATGATGTGCAGCCACTGCGCACCCCAACCTGACTAAAGGAGAAATTTATGAAAATCAAAATTCTGTCCGACAGTACCTGTGACCTGTCCCCCGCCCTGCTGGCGGAAAATGATATCACCCTGACGCCCCTGACCGTTGTCAAAGACGGCGAGCAATTCAAGGACGGCGTCACCATCACCCCCGCCGATATTTTTTCCCATGTGTCAAACGGCGGTGAGCTGTGCTCTACTTCTGCCAATTCCATCGGTGAGTATGAGGACGTATTTTCCCAGTATACGGACTATGACGGCGTGATTCTGGTCACCATCGGTTCCAGCTTCTCCTCCTGCTACCAAAATGCCTGCGTGGCTGCATCCGATTATCCCAATGTCCGGGTCATCGATTCCCAGAACCTTTCCACAGGCCAGGGCCTGGTCGTGCTGAAAGCCTGTGCTCTGGCAAAGACTGCCACCGACCTGGATGCCCTGGCTGACGAACTGCGTAGCTATACCACCAGGGTGGAAGCCAGCTTTCTGGTGGATAAGCTGAATTACCTGGTCAAGGGCGGCCGCTGCTCCGCCGCTGCTGCCCTGGGCGCCAATCTGCTAAACCTGAAGCCCTGTATCGAAGTCCGCGACGGTAAGATGACCGTGGTCAAGAAGTACCGCGGCAATTACGCCAAGTGCCTGGCAAATTATGTCAAGGAGCGCCTGTCTGACCGGGAAGACCTGGATCGCAGCACCCTGTTCATCACCCAGACCGTGGTCAGTGCGGAATGCGACAGTGCAGTCAAGGCTGCTGTTGCCCAGTACGGACAGTTTGATAAAATCTATGAAACCAAGGCCGGCTGCACCGTTTCCTGCCACTGCGGCCCCGGCACCCTGGGTATTCTCTTCGTGAGAAAGTAATACATTTCAAAATGGACGCAGCCTGTCGGCTGCGTCCATTAAATTTCCCGAATGAACTGATCCCACACAAAGGGGAACTTTTTTCTGATAAATCGCGCATAGGAACAATCCGGTGTCAGATGCATCTGTTTTTGGCGCATATAGCTTCGGATCGCACCGTAATACCATTCCAGTTCCCGCTGGCTCTTATCTTCAAACCGGCTGATTATGAGTTTACCGTCAGATTCATACTGCCGCAGCAATGCATATGCATCCGGCACCTCCATCACACCATCCACCCGAAGCGGCTGAATACTGAGCCTGGCACAAGGTATATTCCGAAAGGGCAATACCTGATCCTCCGAAACGTCACAGTAATAGATATATCCGCTGACACCTTCTGATACCTCCCGCAGAGCATCCGGATACAGTTCATCATAAACGGGCACATCCGGGTGTTTCCGGGTAAATCCGTAGGGGAACCAATAGTAAGGCCGCTCCACTGCGTTGCACAGATACAGCGCAGCCACCGCTTCAATGGTGGAAAAATAAATATACGGCTGTCCATGATCGGCGACCCGTGGCTCGAGAACACCGATTCCGCCAGTTCGGCTTCCGTGATAAAGCTTCATCCGATCCCTCCTTTGAAATACAGCAATTATATGACTGATACGCCGAAAGAACAAGCCTTGAATTTGATGGCAATACATGTTATAATAAGAATGCAAAAAGACGCAGCCGAAACTTGGCTGCGTCTTTTTTGAATAAACAAGGAAAAACAAAACCCGCTTCCACAGAAGCGGATTCGGCACCCTCTGCCCCACTTGATTTTTCCAAGAAAAGCCAAG
>JAFTVM010000007.1 GCA_017465745.1 Oscillospiraceae bacterium | reverse complement strand
TGTAAACATCCACCGAAGTTACCACCTTTTCTTTTCCTCCTACAATAGCGTTAATCCTATTGTAGGGCATCTTGCAAGGTGGCTCAAATATTCGCTGTCATTCTCCGGGAAAGTGGCTCAAGTACATATTAGCATTTACACAGTGGATCGCGTTTTTGATAATCATTGGTATTCCTCCTTTGCGAGTTCTGTGCATAGCAAAACCCCAACTCGTATTCCCTCGATGAATCCGGATTTCTGATGGCTTCGGCAGAGGGTACAGACAGGATACACAATCCGGTCCATATCCTGTAGCGGCATGCCATTCATTGCCTCATACAATGCGTGGAAGTTGGCTTTGATTTCATCATCGTACATGGCATTTGATTCGCTGTGAGCTTCGTACAGCAGGGAGAGAACCGAATCCTCGTCACCAAGATCCGGCGAGCGTGCGGTCACAAGCGCCTGCAGAGCCTTAATATATGCATCCAGATTCATACAGAGATCAACTCCTTTATAGTAATCCATGTATTATTCTAGCGATGCATGGCTGTGTTGTCGAATGTGTGGATAGTGATCGGTACTGAATGGTCAGAAAAATGATACAGTTTTTCTGACCATTGCATACTGTTACACATGGATTTCGTTATGAAAACTCTGGAGCATTAATAACAAGTGTGGCAGAAAACGGGAGAAACGAAAACGGCGAAAAGTTGAGAAAATCATACTTTTTGGTGGAAAACCTGTGGGGTTAGCCGTGGGGTTACTAACCCCACAGTTAATTTTAGTTATTTTAATTTAGTTGACAAAATGCATTAAAATAACGGTAAAAATGCAAATAAAATGTGAAAAAGTTAGATTTTCTCAGGAATTTTAAAGCCCTCATAACCCGGAGGTCGTAGGTTCGAGTCCTGCCTCCGCAACCAGATAACCCCCGAAATCGTTTGATTTCGGGGGTTTTACTATGCCTTTTGTTGGATTATTTTGGATTAGCTATTATCCTTCTAACATTCTTCTAACATTCTTCTAACATTTGCGTATTTGAAGCTTCAAAACCGGATTCTAACATGGGAAAATCCGCATTGGAATCAATAACTGGTGGCCCCAGCGTTGGAAGCTTCTCAGAAAAAGTCTGAGCCATTTGTATGTGAGAATCCTTAGAGGAATGGACATAGGTATTTGCGGTAAAGGAATAATTACTATGGCCCAGCCAAGTCTGAATATCTTTCATGGAATAGCCTAGATAAAGCATAATCGTGGCGCAGCTATGGCGGAGGTCGTGAAATCTGACCTTCGGGATGCCTGCCCTCTCCAGGATACGCTTGAGCATGTTGTTCACGCTGTCCGGCCAGATGGGACCGCCATTCGGAGAAGGATGTTTCCGGGTATAAGCTGACCATGCAGGAACGGGATGCCATCATGAAAATCCGGGAAGTTGCAATGGCAGGAAAGCTTGATGTTTTGCCAGTCTATATGTTTGAGCGAATTGGCAGACGGGATGATGAAACATCCTTTGGGGATGCCATTCATCCGCTCTTCCAGTTGAGCTATACCCCCATATCTTTTCCACCGCCACAAAACGCCCAGTTGCGTTCTGGATTCGGAAATGTACGGGTCGGCGGATTAAAAAGCGCTTGACGAATCGAGAATTGTCTGATATATTGTCTTTAGAAACTAGTGCGCACGTGCTAATGTTTAAGAACTGGAGGTTAGACAATGGATATTATCAAAGAGTTGGAAGCTATGCGGAAACGTATGATTCAGGAAATCAATACAGAATTTGACCTTCTGATTGAACGGGCCATATCCGAAGGGTTAACAATGGAAGTTCCTTCCACTGAAGAAGCTTATGAAAGCATATATCCTCTTGCTGCCGGCTCAAAGATTTTCAAAGGAACCAAGCCCACCAGTGTAATCTTCCCGGATAACACCCAAGTTTATGTATCCACCTGGAAGCAGGTCGTGTCCACAATTATGGCGCAGTGTCTTAAATCCGGCGATAACAAGACGAAACTCTTTACCCTAAGCAACAGTATTTCCGGCAGAAAGCGGAAACTACTTGCAAAATATGATACCGATATGCGCAGCCCACTAAAACTCTGTGACAATCTGTATATGGAATCTCATTATGATACCGAAACACTGCTGAACGTTTTGACCAATCGTATTTTAGATGCGATTCAGTATGATTACAGCAGCATTCAAATATCAATCCGAAACCGATAATTCTATTCACTCAAAGAAACGGAGGGATCCCGCAATCCAAAAACAAATTCTTATCGCTATAAAACAAATCATGAAAAGTCTGGGAAATTGTTAGGCAAGCTCCTTGGAAATAAACCTGCCAACCTAGCCATTCATGCCATTTTCATTCTTTGCCTTGTTCTCCTCTTTTTGATATTCTTCGATCATTTACATGCGTATAAAACCGGATCAGAAATTAATTCGTATATATTATTGGAAATGGCGTAAAAAGCTCCAGTTGAGGCTGACGTATCGCTCATAGATGGAAGTATGTCGAGAGATGATATATGTGATGAATGGCCGCTTTAACATATTAACTAAACCACAGATGCCCGGGGAGCTGGTAGGCTCACCGGGCATCGTTTACATTAGTGGCGGCGCTATACATAGCTTCGGCTGATGCCGGCGGCTTCTGCCACCTGGCGTTGGCGCAGGGGGGGCTGGCCGTCCAGACCGTAACGCAAGTTCACCACCTGCCGCTCCTGCTCCGTCAGGCAGGTTCCCATGGCCTCCCGCAGCCGCGCCACCGACTCCCGGGTGCAGACCTGCTCAAGCAAATCCGTATCATCGCTGATCACATCCATCAGCGACAGCGCCGCCCCGTCGCTTCCGGATTCGATGTAGTCTGACAAGGATACATCATTGCAGCTCTTGCGCTGGGATCGGAAGTGCATCAGAATCTCATTTTCCACACACCGGGCAGCGTAGGTGGCCAGGCGGCTGCTTTTGGATGGATCAAAGGTGGATATCCCTTTGATCAGACCGATGGTCCCGATAGAAATCAAATCCTCCTGATCAGAGCTTGCCGCGTAATACTTTTTCATAATATGAGCCACCAGGCGCAGGTTTCTTTGGATGAGGATGTTGCGGGCTTCCAGGTCGCCTTGGCTTGCCAGTTCCAGGTAGTGCCGCTCCTCCCGGGCTGTCAGGGGCTTGGGGAAGGAGCCGGTGGACAATTGCAGAGAGTACAGCAGCGTACTCAGCATCAGCCATGCCGCGTTCAGCATGGGCATCACCTCCGGAATCTACCTTATTCGTCAAGGCCCGTCCATATGCCTTTCCCACTCCACCCACGATCCGAAACAGCCGGGACATTCTCCCATACCGTCTCAAAACATATCCGGTCGCCGCAGACCTGAAATTCGACTCCTCCTCAGCGCCACTGCCGGGCGGCTGGCGATGTTGTGGCAGAATCAGACATTTTCTGGCCGGCCTTCCTTCTTCATCCCGGTTATGGATGTCACCGGAACTCGAGTTTATCGATTGTCTGTTATCCATGAACATCGATTCCCAGTAAATTTTCGAATCAGTTGCGTCCGGTGGCTGAAAAATGAAGAAGCTGCACATCCGCGTGCAAGTTTCCTGCCGCCCCGGGACTAAGGTTGGGAGGGATGATTCAATGATTATCACACACAAACTGACAATGGATCTGGGGCGCTTCGAGAAAACGCCCCTCATCGACGCCGTCCAGGATGACCGCTACAGCCGCAACGTGGAGCTGACGCTGCTGGAACGGGGCAGTGCCTGGACGGTTCCGGCGGAGGCCAGGGTGGTCATCGCCTATCGCAAGGCCGACAATGTGGGCGGGCAATATGACACGCTGCCCGACGGTACCACCGCCTGGAGCGCGGCGGAGAATGTGCTGACCCTGGCGCTGGCGCCCCAGGTGCTGACGGCGGCGGGTATGGTGAGCCTGTCGGTGCAGCTGGTGCTGGACGAGCAGACGATCTCCACCTTCCGCCTCCTGATCCACGTGCACCGGAATGTGGCGGCAGGCCTCTACCGCTCCGAAGATTATGTAAATCTACAGCAGTGGTGCCTGCCCATTTTCGAACAGAAGGTCAGCACCTCCGGCTGGACGCCCGGCATGTATCTGGGCACCGACGACCAGGGCAATGTGGTGACCCGGCCAGGATCAGATGTGGTGCCCGCCGTCACGGCGGCGGACGACGGAAAATTCCTGCGGGTCAGCGGCGGCGTCTGGATCGCGGAACGCCTGCCCTATGCGGAAGAGGAGGAATACTGATGGCTGACAGACTGATCCGTTCCGAGACTCTGGCGGAAATCGCCGACGCCATCCGCATCAAGACCGACTCCGGCGCCGCCATGGCCCCCGGCGATATGGCGGCGCTGATCCTGCAGATGGGCTTTTGCAACATGCCCGGATACCATGATTCAGAGGCCGTGGCTGTCATGGATAGGATCCGGGATCTGCAGGCTGGCGGCGGAAATTTTCTGGTATTCGGCGTCATGGCCGACAGCCATGTCCATATGGACGCCGCCCTGACCCAGGTCAGCGCCCGCCATGGCGCCTTCGCCATGGAAATCGTCGGCCGGTGGGCGGGCTGTACCTTTCTGGCCGATCTGGGAGACAACGGCTGGGAAGGCGAGCCGGAGGGCGCGGCGTATCTGAACCGCTGCATCGCCGCAGGCTTCAGTCATATCCGGAGCTACCGTCTGGTGGGAGAATGCGACTGGGCCTCCGATCCGGAGCAGGTTTACGCGCAGATCGGCATCCACAACGTTTTTGATGCAGCAGCAGCCACCGCCCGCCGGGGCTTCGGCTATACCGACTACGAAGCCGGGAAAGTACGGCTCATCGTGCTGAACACCTCCGACTGCTGCGGCGCATCCGCAGGCTACGGCATGTCCTATGAGCAGAAGGATTTTCTGCTGCGTGCTCTGGATTTGTCCGAAAAGGATGACAGCAGCCAGTGGCAGATCCTGCTGCTGTCCCACTATCCCCTGGATTATCCCGGTGACGGCTGCTACAATACCGCCGCCGAGATAAAAACCATCCTCAACGCCTATCAAAACGGCAACACCGTCCTGGTTCCCGTCAACAGTGATTACGCCGCCGCCGAGGGGGAGGCGCCCGCCGCCTATGCCACTTACTCCAACGGCTATCTGGTTTATGATTACAGCGAAATCAACACCCCACGGATCATCGGCAATTTCCACGGCCACGTCCACAACGCCAGCTACGGCAATATGGCGGGGCACGGGGTGCTGCGGGTCGCGTCCCCCAACGCCTGCTTCTATCTGGAAAACGGCTCCGTGGAGGAGCTGTACACCGTGGACGCCGCCCAGCCCAAGACGGAAAATTCGGCGGAAGATACCGCCGTCACCTTCTACGCCGTGGATCTTGACAATCACGTGATCCATTCCCTGGCCTACGGCGCAGGGGAAGACCGGGAGATTCCCTACAGCTAAAACGGCATACAAAAAAGGCTCCCTTTCGGGAGCCTTTTTCATTGGGGAAATTTACTTGCAGGGCACGTTCTTGGTGGCCACCACGGCCACGCCGGTGCCGGCCACGTTCTCGATGATGACCTGCCCGATGTGGACAGGTGCGGGAACATCGATGGCCTTCAGCTCCTTGACGCAGTCAAAAATCTTGCCCTTGGGAATATCGGAAGCGGTCTTGACGGAGACCATGCCCAGGGTGCCGCCCACAACGCGGACCAGGCTGGGGACGATGCGGGTGGGATTGGTCAGTTCCTTGCGGGCGTACTTGTCGCCGTTCTTGCAGGTGTTGCCGGAAACGGAGACCACTTCAGCGCCGTCCATCTCCACTTCCAGGGGGCAGCCCAGAGGACAGCCGATGCAAATCAGATTCACTTTTTTCATATCATGCATCCTCCAGAGTCACAGTAATTTCATTGGCCTCGGGGCAGCCCAGGATCAGGCTGCTCTTCAGGTTCACGGTCTCCATCTCACCGGGAGCCAGGACGGGACGCTTCTTGGTGAAGATCTGCTTGTCGCCGGCGTAGACCACGATGCGCTTGTTCTGATAGACAGCGCCCACGCGGAAGCGGAGGGTGACCTTGCCTTCGGGATTCAGGGCCTCGGGACGGATCATGACGGGCACGGTGTAGCGGACGCCGCCTGCGGTCTTGATGGGCAGGGTCTTGCCGCCGACTTCCTTGCCTTCCAGGATGTACTCGGCTGCGTGGCGGCCGGCAGCGCCGGCTTCCTCGGAGACGAAGTCGACCAGGTCATGGACATGGAGCACATTGCCGGCTGCGAAGACGCCGGGAACGGAGGTCTCCAGGTTCTCGTTGACCCGGGGGCCGTTGGTCAGAGGATTGATGTCCACACCGGCGGCCCGGGACAGCTCGTTCTCGGGCAGCAGGCCGCAGGAAAGCAGCAGGGTGTCGCACTCGTACTCGATCTCAGTGCCGGGGATGGGCTTCATCTGGGCGTCAACCTCGGCAATGACGATGGCTTCGACGCGCTCGCGGCCCTTGATGTCCACCACGGTGTGGCTCAGCTTCAGGGGGATGCCGTAGTCATCCAGACACTGGACGATGTTACGCTTCAGACCGCCGGAGTAGGGCATCAGTTCGGCAACGACCTTGACCTCGGCGCCTTCCAGGGTCATACGGCGGGCCATGATCAGGCCGATGTCGCCGGAGCCCAGGATGACGCACTTACGGCCGGGCATAAAGCCTTCCATGTTCACCAGGCGCTGTGCGGTACCGGCGGTGTAGATACCGGCGGGACGGAAGCCGGGGATGTTCAGGGCGCCTCTGGGACGCTCGCGGCAGCCCATGGCCAGAACCACAGCCTTGGGCTTGATCTGGAACAGGCCGTCCTCCTTGTTCATGGCGGTGACGGTCTTGTCCGCAGCCAGGTCCAGGACCATGGTGTTCAGCTTGTAGGGAATGTTCAGCTCCTTGGCCTGCTGGATGAAGCGGTCGGCGTACTCGGGGCCGGTGAGCTCCTCCTTGAAGGTGTGCAGGCCGAAGCCGTTGTGGATGCACTGGTTCAGAATGCCGCCCAGCTCGTTGTCACGCTCCAGGATCAGGATGTCGGTGACGCCTGCCTTGTGTGCGGCAACTGCTGCGGCCAGACCGGCGGGGCCGCCGCCGATGATGACAAGTTCGTATTCTCTCATGGCGTACCCCTCCTTAGAAACTGTCCTTGTTAATGCCGACGATGATCTTGGAATTGCCGCCGGCCTTGGTGATCTCGCTCATGGGAACGCCCAGCTCCCGGGACAGGATCTCCAGCACGCGGGGGCTGCAGAAACCGCCCTGGCAGCGGCCCATACCGGCGCGGGTGCGGCGCTTGACGCCGTCGATGCTCTTGGCGCCGGGGACGCGGCGGATGGCGTCGATGATCTCGCCCTCGGTGACGGTCTCGCAGCGGCAGATGACGGTGCCGTAGGCGGGATTTTCCTTGACCAGGGCACTGCGCTCTTCGAAGGGCAGGGTCTTGGGATCCAGAATGCCCTTACGGGTGCCCACGAAGGTGGGGTCGTCCTGGAGGTCCAGGATGCCGGTGACGATATCGGCAACCACGACACCGATGGCGGGAGCGGAGCTGAGGCCAGGGGACTCGATGCCGGCGCAGTCAACGAAGCCGGGAGCGACTTCGCCAATGAAGAACTCATGGCGCTTTTCGTGGGCGCGGAGGCCGGCGAAGGAGGTGATGGTCTCCCGGAGGTTCAGGTTCTTGACAGCCTTGCCGCACTTGGTGCGGACTTCTTCCAGACCGGCGCGGGTGGTGTTGACGCCGTCCTTGTCCTCGATATCGATGGCGGTGGGGCCGACGATGGTGTTGCCGTGGACAGTGGGAGCAACCAGGACGCCCTTGCCGTACTTGCCGGGCAGCTGGAAGATGGTGGAGGTCACGTGGCCGCCGGTGGTGCGGTCCAGCAGGAAGTAGTCGCCGCGGCGGGGGATGATGGTCATGGTGTCGTCGGAGACCAGGTTGTGGAGCTTGTCCGCATAGACGCCGGCAGCGTTGACGACGACCTTAGCTTCCAGGTCGCCCTTGGTGGTAACGACCTTCCAGCCGCCGTCGATCTTCTGGATGTCGGTGACCTCGGAGTCGAACTGGAACTTGACGCCGTTGGCGGCAGCGTTCTCAGCCAGGGCGTAGGTCAGGCCGAAGGGGCAGATGATGGCGCCGGTGGGTGCATACAGGGCAGCCACGGCCTCATCGGAAATGTTGGGCTCCATCTGAACCAGCTCTTCCCGCTCGACGATGCGCAGACCCTTGACGCCGTTGGCGACACCGTTTTCGTACAGCTTGATCAGGTTGGGACGGTCTTCCTCGGCCAGCATGACCACCAGGGAGCCATTGCGCTTATAATGGACATCCAGATCCTTGGCCAGCTGCTCCATCATCTCGCTGCCCTGCACGTTCAGCTTAGCCATCAGGGAGCCGTTGGCGGCGTCATAACCTGCATGGACGATGGCGGAATTGGCCTTGGTGGTACCGCAGCACACATCCTCATCCCGGTCGATGACCAGAACATTTGCCTTCTTCCGGGACAGTTCCCGGGCAACGGCACAGCCGGAAACGCCTGCACCGATGACAATAATATCTACCAAGATACATTCACTCCTTTATGTAATGTGGAGATTGCGCATAACATGATGGGCACCCCCCGCCCGAAAAACGGACGAGGGGGCCGGGAAACTACTGATTATTGACGGTTTCTGCCAGTCTGATTACCAGGGAATGATGGCGTACAGGCCGACGGCAGCGATGGCGCCGATGACGGGGCCGACGATGGGAACGATGGCATAGCCCCAGTTGGAGGAGCCCTTGCCCTTGATGGGCAGGAAAGCATGGGCGATACGGGGGCCGATGTCACGGGCGGGGTTCAGGGCGTAGCCGGTCAGGCCGCCCAGGGACATACCGATGGAGACGATGATGCCGAAGACAAAGATGTTGCTCAGACCGCCTGCGATGCCGGCAACCTGGCCGATGCCCTTGATGGCAAAGACCAGGACGAAGGTGGCGACAGCTTCACAGAAGATGTTGCGGGGGATGTTGGGGATGGAGGGGCCGGTGGAGAAGACGCCCAGCTTGGTGCCGGGATCTTCCGTTGCATCGAACTGATCCTTGAACATCAGGTAGACGATGACTGCACCGACGATGGCGCCTGCGAACTGGGCAATGATGTAGCCGGGAACCAGACCCCATGCCATGGAGCCGTCCAGAGCCAGGGCGATGGTCAGAGCGGGGTTGAAGTGCGCGCCGGAGGCAGCGCCGAAGATGAAGGCGGGAACCATGACGGCAAGGCCCCAGGCCAGGGTGATCTGGATGGAACCGGCGCCCTTCATGCCGGACTTGTTCAGGGTGACGTTGGCAACGACGCCGTCGCCCAGGATGATGAGCATCATGGTGCCCAGAAATTCAGCAATATAAGGTAACATATCAATTTCCTCCTGTTAAATCTGTGTATTGATTTTTACGGGGATTCTTTCAGATTCGCATTAACAGCGAGAGATCCGCTGTTAATCCTTGGCCCAGCCGTAGGAGCACTTCACAGCCTTGTTCCAGCCCTTGATACGCTCTTCGCGCTCGGCGTCAGCGATGGCAGGCTCGAAGGTGCGGTCGATGGCCCAGTTCTTGATGACGTCTTCCTTGCTTGCCCAGTAGCCAACAGCCAGGCCTGCCAGGTAAGCGGCGCCCATGGCGGTGGTCTCGACACAGACGGGTCTCTGCACGGGAGCGTTGATCAGGTCGGCCTGGGTCTGCATCAGATAGTTGTTGGCGGAAGCGCCGCCGTCAACCTTCAGGGCAGCCAGCTCGATGCCGGAGTCAGCCTTCATGGCCTGCAGGACGTCGTTGGTCTGGTAGCACAGGGAGTCCAGGGTTGCACGGATGATATGGTACTTGTTGCAGCCGCGGGTCAGGCCCACGATGGTGCCGCGGGCGTACTGATCCCAGTGGGGAGCGCCCAGACCGGTGAAGGCGGGAACCACGTAGCAGCCGTTGGTGTCCTTGACCTTCTTGGCCATGTATTCAGAGTCGGGGGAGGAGTCGATGACCTTCAGCTCGTCACGCAGCCACTGGATGGCAGCGCCGGCAACGAAGATGGAGCCTTCCAGGGCGTAGTTGACCTTGCCGTCCAGGCCCCAGGCAATGGTGGTGACCAGGCCGTTCTTGGAGAAGACGGGCTTCTCACCGGTGTTCATCAGCATGAAGCAGCCGGTGCCGTAGGTATTCTTTGCTTCGCCGGGGGTGAAGCAGGTCTGGCCGAACAGGGCGGCCTGCTGGTCGCCGGCAGCGCCTGCGATGGGGATCTTGGCGCCGAAGAAGTTGGCCAGGGTCTCGCCGTAGATGCAGCTGGAGGGCTTTGCCTCGGGCAGCATGCTCTTGGGAATGTTCAGCTCAGCCAGGATCTCATCATCCCACTCCAGGGTGTTGATGTTGAACAGCATGGTACGGGAAGCGTTGGAATAGTCGGTGACATGAGCCTTGCCGCCGGTGAGCTTCCAGATCAGCCAGGTTTCCACGGTGCCGAACAGCAGATCGCCGGCCTCGGCCTTCTCGCGGGCGCCGGGCACATTCTCCAGGATCCAGCGCAGCTTGGTGCCGGAGAAGTAGGCATCGATGACCAGGCCGGTCTTGGCGCGGAAGGTGTCGGTCAGGCCCTTCTCCTTCAGGGAGTCGCAGTACTCGGAGGTACGGCGGCACTGCCAGACGATGGCGTGGCTGACGGGCTCGCCGGTGGTCTTGTCCCAGACGATGGTGGTTTCACGCTGGTTGGTGATGCCGATGGCGGCAATGTCAGCGGCGGTGGCGTTCACGTTTGCCATCGCCTTCTGGGCGACCTCCAGCTGGGTAGCCCAGATCTCGCTCGCATCATGCTCGACCCAGCCGGGCTTGGGGAAGAACTGAGTGAACTCCTTCTGGGCGACGGAACACATCTCACCTGCTTCATTGAACAGAATGCAGCGGTTAGAGGTGGTGCCGGCATCCAGCGCCATGATGTACTTTGCCATAGTGAATTCCTCCTCTTAGTTGTTGGTATGTTGAACGCTCTTTTTGGCATTTAGAAATTTTGACCAAAACAGAGGTTTGTCCATAACACAATCTTATCAACTATTACCCAACTTGTCAATTCGTCATAATTGCCGAATTGTCAAAATTTATAAAAAAACAGTTTGAAAACATACGAAACCCAGCGAAATTACCAGTCATTTTCCATCAGTCAGTTCACTCAACAGATACTCCATTCGCTCCCGCACCTGCGCCTCATCCAGCGGGCGGCGGGAGATGACAAACTGGATCATCCGCCCCGTCAGCGCCTGGGCAATGAATTCCGCCAGGAAGGCGCGGTTATCGTCCAGGGCTTCCGCGCCGGGATACAGGGCTGCGCGGATCCGGGGAATGGCCACTTCCCGGTTAAGCGCCTCCAGGAATTCCTCATGCACCGCGCCCATGGCCTTCCGGTAAAAGCTCCGGTCGGCCGCCAGCATCCGCATGCCCGCGGCGACCCAGTCCACAGCGGGCAGCTCCAGAACGCGCATGGGCTCGATGAAATTCTGGCGGCAGATCCACATGAGCACATCCCGGGTGTCCCGGAAGTGGTAGTAGAAGCTCTGGCGTTTCATATTGGTGGCGTCCATCAGGTTCCGGACGGTGATCTTGTCAAAGGGTTTCTCGTTCATCAGCTGCCGCAGGGCCGCTGCGATGCGCTGTTTGGTATTGCCGCACATGGTCCATGCCTCCGATACAATGAATATGCGCACTGGTACAAAAAAATGCAGCGCCCGGCTGGCCGGTGCGCTGCACGGATCAGTTGTCTGTCTCGGATTGTATCACGGTTTGTGCAAATGTGCAATTGAAACCGATACCAAATTAAAAAATCTCCAAAA
Organism: Oscillospiraceae bacterium; assembly: GCA_017465745.1. Classification (GTDB taxonomy): domain Bacteria; phylum Bacillota; class Clostridia; order Oscillospirales; family Oscillospiraceae; genus Faecousia. Next base: position 5,480 of record JAFTVM010000007.1, on the reverse strand, counting down.
AGCACAGTCAATGCCCATGCTTTTTGGAGATTATGTTCAGCCCTTGTATTTTGCCAGGAGCGTCGTCAGCTCTGCCATGGTCTTGCCCCCGGGGAACGCATCTTTGCCGTTGATGACGGTCAGGGGCACCCGCTGGATATTCAGCTTCTGCACCAGCTCCGGGTACAGGTTGGCGTCGATCATGTGGGCGGTGACGTTTGTATTTTCCCAGGCTATGCGGTGGGCGGCAGCCACCAGCTGGCTGCAGTGGGCACAGCCCAGGGACACGCACAGCTGCAGCGTCATGGGTTTGGCGATCTTGGCGATGTCCTTCAGGGTGTACTTGTCCAGGGCCTTGGCGGCATTGCCCGCCGTCAGGATGGCGGAGGCGAAGGCGGTGATCTCCTTGCCGCCGGGGACGCCGTGGAAGACCATGCGCTGACTTCCCACCGCAGTGGCCGGGAGCAGGGAGGCGTCCAAAGCGTTGTCCAGGGCCGGGTCGTCGCCGGGAGCCAGAAAACGGACAGAGAGCTGATCGGACAAGGACGCAATGTGGTTGACCAGCGCGGCCATCTCGGTGGATTTTTCACCGTCATCGACAATGCAGGTGAACGCCACAGGCGCAGTCAGCTTGGCAAGCAAAGTCTTCAGCTGGCCCTCCAGCACATCATTGATCAGGCCGCTTCTGGCGGGGAAGGTATTGGGATCCATAGACGGCCTCCTTTACAGCAGGCCCACCAGGTCCAGACTGGGGGTCAGGGTGTCTTCGCCGGGGTGCCAGTTGGCGGGGCAGACCTGGTCGCCGTGCTCGGCCACGAACCGGGCGGCCTGAAGCTTGCGCAGCAGCTCGGCAGCGTTGCGGCCGATGCCCAGGTCGTGGATCTCGTAGAGCACCACTTCACCGGCGGGATTCAGGACAAACGTCGCCCGCAGGGCCTGTCCCTCCTCCTCCAGCAGCACGCCGTACTGGCGGGCCAGAACACCGGCGGGGTCGGCCAGCATCACATAGGGCAGGGCGCGGATGGTCTCGGAGGCATCGGCCCATGCCTTGTGGACGAAATGGGTATCCTCACTGACGGAGTAGATCCGGCAGTCCTCGGCCAGGAAATCATCGTAGTGTTCCCCCAGATCTTTCAGCTCTGTGGGGCAGACGAAGGTAAAATCAGCGGGATAGAAAAAGAGAACGGACCAGTGACCCAGAAGATCTTCCCGGGTGTAAATGCGGCTGTCGCCCCGGCAGTAGCCGTAAACGGAGAATTCCTCCAGGGGCTTTCGGATCATGTGCTGCATGGCGATGCTCCTTTCATGGTATGGATTTCTGTCTTTATTATATCCGAAGAATAAAATCAATGCAAGAAAAAGGATGGAAAGATGGCAGATGGTTTGACAATGTGAAAAAATTGTCAAATAAATCTTTATTTTTCCCTTGAATTTTGGGCAGTATACTGATATACTCCAATTATAGGGGACTGTGTCTCCAATTCGCAAAGGAGGAGTATGTACGATGGCAAATGAAAAGAACACCGGCCTGGGCTGGGGTAATGTGAACGGCATGTCCGCCGAAGACGATCGCACCTGCGCCCTGAACGACATGAACTGCCTGGAGACCCAGGAGGAAAAAACCTACGGCATCACCGACATGAACGCCTCGGCCAATGACGACACCACCTGTGCCCTGAGCGACATGAATTGCCTGGGCGACGACAAGTAAATTCGCAATCACGCCAGCCAGCCGGGCCACCGGCTGGCTTTTTTCTGTATTTTGGAACCATTTGCCTTTATTCGAATTCACCAAATGTTCATTTCATTTCTGTTGCATTCTCCCCAAAATATGGTACAATGTATCCAGAAATGCAAAACAGCAAAGGAGAATGATATGATCTCAAGAGAAATCTGTCAGCGCGTGCTCCGTGCAGCAGCCGCCACCGGGGCGGACTATGCGGAAATCTTCGCTGAGTATACCAATGACCATCTGATCAGCATGATCGATTCCAAGGTCGAAGGCGTCAAGGACACCGTCATCGCCGGCGCTTCCGTCCGTGTTTACAAGGGCCTGCGCTCCGTCATGGCATCCACCATCGACACCTCCGAGGCAGGCCTTATCCGCTGCGCCGAGAAGGCCGCGGAAGCCCTGGGCCAGGGCAGCGCCTGCATCGACATCGTCCTGCGCGAGCGCCTCTTCGGTGACATCCACCCCATCGTCACCGTCCCCTCCAGCGTGCCCAACGCACAGAAGGTGGAGATTTTGAAGGAGGGCTACTTCGCCGCCAAGGAATACGGCGAAGAGATCCGCCAGGTCAGCGGCATGCTGCTGGACGTGGACCACAACATCCTGGTGGCAAACTCCGAGGGTCTGTACACCCAGGACCGCCAGATCCGCACCCGCCTGGTGGTGCAGGCCGTGGCAGACAAGGGCGAAGGCTCTCAGACCGGCATCTGCTCCCCCGGACGCCGGATGGGTCTTGAAATGTTCGACACCGTGCTGCCCGTGAACGTGGGCCGGGAAGCCGCCCGCCAGGCAAGCACCATGGCCGGCGCCGGCTACTGCCCCGCCGGCGTCATGCCTGTCGCCATCAACAATTCCTTCGGCGGTGTCATCTTCCACGAGGCCTGCGGCCACTCCCTGGAAGCTGCCTGTGTCGCCTACGGCCAGAGCCAGTTCACCATGGATAAGCTGGGCACTCAGATCGCAGGCAACAAGGTCACCGCCATCGACGACGGCACCATGCCCAATACATGGGGCTCCATCAACATCGACGACGAGGGTACCCCCGCCACCCGGAACGTCCTCATCGAGAACGGCGTCCTGAAGAACTACATGATCGATAAGTTCAACGGCCGCCGCATGGGTATGGCATCCACCGGCGCATCCCGCCGCCAGAGCTACGCCCATACCCCCACCTCCCGCATGACCAACACCTTCATCGCCCCCGGCCCCGACACCGATGAAGAAATCATCTCCTCCATCGAGTACGGCCTGTTCGCAGCCTCCATGGGCGGCGGCTCCGTCAACCCCGTCACCGGCGACTTCAACTTCTCCGTCAGCGAGGGCTACATGGTTCGGGATGGCAAGATCTGCGAGCCTGTCCGGGGCGCCTGCCTGGTGGGCAACGGCTCCGAGGTCATCAAGAACATCGACATGGTCAGCTCCAACCTGGACCTGGCCCAGGGTATGTGCGGCGCATCCAGCGGCATGGTTCCCACCTCCGTGGGTCAGCCCATGATCCGTGTGTCCAGCATCACCGTCGGCGGCAGATAAGGAGGAACGCACCATGAATTTTACCGCATTTAAGGAAGCCGTCATCGCCGAGGCTCAGGCCATGGGCATCGCCGATTACGAGCTGTATTATCAGACCGCCGAGTCCACCTCCGTCAGCGCATACCTCCACGAGCTGAATGAGTTCACCTCCTCCATGGAGGGCGGCGTATGCCTGCGCTGCATCGTGGGCGGCAAGATGGGCTACGCCTCCACCCAGGCCCTGGATCCCAGGGGTGCCAGGGAGCTGCTGGAGCGTGCCGTGGACAACGCCGCCACCATCGAAAATGACGACGCCGTGTTCCTGGGCGAGGGCGGCCAGACCTACGAAACGCTGACTGTCAATGACTATGCGCTCCCCGCCACCGACGCCCTCATCGCCGCGGTGCTGGACACCCAGGAGAAGCTCTACGCTGCCGACAAGGCCATCGTGGACGGCTCCTCCACCCGGGGCTTTGCCGAACGCAGCGAATTCGCCATCTTCAACTCCCGGGGCCTTGACCTGCGCTATGCCCACAATATGGCAGGCCTGATGGTGGACGCCACCGTGGAAGCAAATGGTGAGAAGGCCAACGATTTTCAGATCAAGCTGGGTGCCCTGGACACCATCGACACCGACGCGCTGACCGCCAGAGCCGCAAAGAACGCCATCGGCAACCTGGGCGGCGAGGCGCCCGCCACCGGTTCTGTCCCCGTGGTTTTCGATCCCGACGCTGTTCACGCCCTGCTGAGCTGCTTTTCCGGTGTCTTTTCCAGCGAAGCCGCCCACAAGGGTCTGAGCAAGCTGGCAAGCAAGGAAGGGCAGACAATCGCCGCCCCCATCGTCACGCTGGTGGACGATCCTTTCCATCCCGACAGCCCGTGCCCCGTCAACTTCGACGCCGAGGGCAGTCCCACCCACCGCAAGAATATTATCGAGAAGGGCGTGCTGAACACCCTGCTGTATAACCTCAAGAGCGCCGCCCGGGCCGGCAGGACCACCACCGGCAACGCTTCCAAGGCCAGCTACGACGCCCCCGTGGGCATCCGTCCCTTCACCTTCTATATCGAAAACGGTGACACTCCCGTGGAGGCGCTGCTGCGCCGCGCCAACGGCGGCGTGTTCATCAACTCCCTGGAGGGTCTGCACGCCGGCGCCAACGCCATCTCCGGCGACTTCTCCCTGCAGGCGGCCGGTTACCTGATTGAGAACGGTCAGAAGACCACCCATGTGAAGTCCTTCACCGTGGCAGGCAATTTCTTTGATCTGCTGAAGAACATCACCGCCATCGGCAACGATTTCCGTCTCCCCCAGCCCCTGGGCATGACTACCTACGGCAGCCCCACCATCCTGGTGGAGTGCCTCAGCGTGGCGGGCAAGTAAAAAAACCACCGGGAGGGATGACCCTCCCGGTTTTTGTATTTCAAATTGGAATTTATCTAATCAATCCTCCGAAACCCTTGTATTTTCAAGGAAAATCGGCATTTTAATACTTGTTCCTTATGTATTTTCCCTTGTTTTTGCCCTTATGAGCCGAAACAAGGGAAACTTTTTGTTTAGGCTTCCCCGACCACCTTATCAAGCAGTCTTGCGGAAGTTCGTTTCGCTTCCCTCTTAGAGTGAGCGTAGATGTTCATTCAATCCTTCGTCTTCTGCAACACGGTCAACCTCTGTCATAGCATTGGAGAAGTGGTGGCAGAGAACGGAATACAAATCAATCATCTTTCCGAGAAATGTGGTAAGGAGCTGCTGGTGTGGTTCTCCATTCACAACCGTAGACACAGTATCAATGTACTTTTTGATATGTTCTTCCAAGTCTTTTTCGCAAAGCGTTCTGCTGTCATATTCCTTATCTTCTGAAAGACCTGTGAGCCATTCGGGAGTGGTAACGTAAGGCTCTGGAAAAACAGATACAGCAGACCGAAGCCGAACTTAATGAAAAACTGGATAAACTCCCCGATATTCTGACCGATGACGGTTATCCTGATGTGCAGGCATTTATGAAAACTTACCGCAAAGCAGAGGCTATTGTGACACAGTATAACCAAGACCTTGCAGAATGGGAGCAGGCAGTTAAGGACGGACAGAAATTTGCCGAGAAACAGCACAGACCGCCCGAAAAACAAAGTGTGCGTAACAGGCTCAGACAGCTTCAGGAAGAGGGCAAACAGAACTCTCAGCCGAAGCAGAGAAAGAAATCCCAAGACAGGGACAGATAATCACGACATAGGAAATCACCACCGCAGGGCGACCTGCCTTGCGGTC
>JAFTVM010000057.1 GCA_017465745.1 Oscillospiraceae bacterium | reverse complement strand
GGGGACGGGTCGCCCGTCCCGGCGGTAAAACCTGGCGAATTGACATTTGTATCGGCGAATTCGTAATCGGAAGGTTCACGGGACGGGGAACCCGTCCCCTACATTGGTGTACCATATCGGAGCGGTAAACTACAATTTGAAGCGCAATCACACAGCAAAAAGCCGCCTTACGGCGGCTTTTTATCTTTATCAGCTCAGCTTGTTCTCAGAAGAGGTGACAGCGCTTTCGGCTTCGTCGGAGAAGTAGGAATTGATGATCTCCTTGGCCACGACGCCCAGGCTGGAGCCGTGGGCACCCTTCTCGGCGTAGATGGCGATGGCGATCTCGGGCTCCTCGGCGGGGGCGAAGCAGACGAAGGAAGCGTGGGAGGAATACTGGCTGCCCAGGCCGTGCTCGGCGGTACCGGTCTTGGCCGCCACGGTGACATTGCTGCCCCTCAGAGAGGTGTAGCCCGTACCGTCGGGCTGGGACACCTTGATCATGCCGTCGACCACGGTCTGGTAGGTCTCGTCGGACATTTCCATGGTGCTGAGGATCTCGGGCACGTTCTCCACTTCCATCTCGCTGTAGTCCGAGGACACCACCCGGTTCAGGAAGGTGGCCCGGTAGCGGACGCCCTTGTTGGCCAGGGTGGAGGTGTAGACACACAGCTGCAGGGGGGTAAATTCATTCTGCGCCTGGCCGATACCGGCGTTGATCTTGTCACCGGGGTTCCAGGTGGCCTCGCTGCCGGTATAGCGGGCCTTCTTGGTCTCCTTGTTGGCGCGCCAGCCGATCTTTTCCGTCAGCTCGATGCCGGTGGGCTCGCCCAGACCCAGGGCGGCGGCAGTGCTGTCCAGCTCCTCAATATCCATACGGTCAGCCAGTTCGAAGAAGAAGTAGTTGCAGGACTCCTGCAGCGCCACGGTGGCGTCGATGGTGCCGTGGATCTGTCTGCTCTGGTTCCAGATCAGACAGCCGGGCGCAAAGCCGGGGGCGTACTTGGTAAACTGGCCCTTGGTATAGATGGTTTCTCCGGGTGCCAGGGCGCCGTTCTCCATGGCCGCCACCAGGGTACACATCTTGTAGGTGGAGCCGGGGGGATAGATGCCCTGGAGGGCACGGTTATAGAAGGGCTTGAAATCCTGTTCCGCGATCTCGTTATAGTTTTCCCGGAAGGTGGACAGGTCGTAGGTGGGATAGGAGGCGCAGGCCAGCACATCGCCGGTCTTGACCTCCATGACCACAACGGCCGCACCCTCGACACCGGCGGCGTCACCGTCGGCAGCGATGAACTCCCGGATCAGGTCGGCCAGGGCGTCCTCGGCCACCATCTGAACATTGATGTCGATGGTGGTCTCCACATTGGAGCCGGCCTTGGGTTCCTTACCCTCCCGGTATTCCTGGGAGATGATATTGCCGTTGGTATCGACAACGTCCACGCGGGTGCCGTCCACGCCGTGGAGGTATTCCTCAAAGGCCTGTTCGAAGCCGGACTGGCCCACCACGGCGTCCATGTTGTAGCCGTCCACGGTCTTGTAGTATTCCCACTGCTCAGGACTCACGGCACCCACAAAGCCCAGGATGTGGGCAGCGTAGGTAGTGTGGTATTCCCGGACGGTGGAGGATTCCACCATCAGGCCGGGAACGTTCAGCTCCAGAATCTCGGACAGGTTCTCGTCGGAGATGTCCTCGATGAAGACATAGTTGGCCAGCGCCGCCACGCCGCGCAGGTCAAATTCGTACAGCAGGCCGATGACGGCACGGGCCTCGTCCATGGTCCATTCGGCGGGGATGTTGTACTCCTCCCGCAGCTGCTCCATCAGCAGGGGCGCCGTCATGTCGGAGTCCAGCTCCCGGTCGGTCAGGTAGCTCTGGAAATAGCCCTGCCAGGCGGAGGAATAGTCCGCCAGAGTGTATTCAAAGGGACGGGTCTCGGTCAGGGGGAAGTGGTCGGCGTAGCTGAGGCCCAGCTCGTCACACTTCTTCACCAGGTCGTACAGGGCCTGGTTGCGGTCGTCATGGCCCTTGATGACATAATGGTTGAACACCAGGTTATAGCTGGCGCGGTTGCCCACCAGAACATTGCCGTTGCGGTCGAGGATGTCGCCCCGGGCGGCCTTAACGGTGGTCAGGGATGTATAGGTGGTAATATTGCTGGTATTACCGCCGGTCTCAATGATCTGCAGGGAGAAGAGCTTGGCGCTGAAGAGCACCAGGATCAGTCCGAAGATACCCAGCAGAAACGCGGCACGAAGCCGGCTTATTCTTTCCATGGTTCGCCTCCGATTTGGCCGATAACCCTGGCCAGGGGATACAGGGGGATGGATGCAAGGGTGGACAGCAGCGCCGTCAGGACGAATACGCCCGTGCGGCTCCAGATGGTCAGATTCAGGAAAACGCCCACAAGCAGCAGGCCCAGCTCATAGGCAAACAGCGCCGCGCCGGTGCACAGGACGGCAGAGCTCATACCCTGGCTCCAGTAGCCCTGGCGGAAGAGGGCGCCGAAGATGGCCGCCGCCGTCACCAGCGCGATCGCATACACGCCGGGAGCGGAGCCGGAGCAGTAATAGAAGAGCGATGCCAGCAGGGCAAACAGGCCGCCCTCCTCAGGGCCCTCCAGGATGCCCACCAGCAAAATGGCACACACAGCCAGATCCGTGGTGGCGCCGGACAGGCGGATGCGGCTGAGCATGGTGTCCTGCAGGAGCAGGGCGCACAGCACCAGGGCGCTGTACAGGATCCACTTGACGATGCGGTGGCGCTGCAGACTGGTCAGGTGGAAGATCTTCATGGGATCCGATCCGGTGGGATCGGGTTTGAACTCAAAGCGGGGCAGTTTCTTCTTTGCCATGGCGCTTACCCCGTGGTGGTGAAGCTGGTGAGGACGAATACCTGCTCCAGCTTGCCGATCTGGGCGGCGGGCTCCAGCACGGCGTACTTGGCAACGCCGGTGTCGTCAAAGCCGGCGTCCACCACATAGCCCATGATCAGGTTTCTGGGATAGACCATGGAGCCGGAGGTGACCACCTGGTCCTTGTTGCGGATGACGGCGGTGGAGGGCAGATACTCCATGCGCAGCATATCCTTGCGGCCCTCGATGTAGTTGCCGGTGACCATGCCGTTGTAGCCGGAGGCGGCAATGGTGGCGGAGACCTCCAGGGTGGAGTCCAGCACAGTCTTCACCACGGCATAATTGGGGCCCACCTCGGTGACCAGGCCCACCACCTCCCGGTCGGCGGTGATGACGCACATGCCCACCTCGATGCCGGCGCCCGTGCCCCGGTTAATGGTGATGGTATTGGACCAGTCCACGGAGCTTCTGCCGATGATGTAGGCGTCCACCAGCTTGTAATCCTCGTGGGTGCTGGTCATCTCCAGGACGGCACGCAGGTACTCGTTCTCACGGGCCACGGCGTCGGCTTCCCGGGCCAGGTCGTTCATATCGGCGATCTGCTGGCGCAGCTGCTCATTCTCGGCGGCCAGGGCCTCGTATTCAAACATGTAGCTGTAGATATTCTGGGCCTGGGTGGTCAGAGCGTTTCCGGCAAAGCGCAGGGGCGCCAGCAGGCCCTGCACCAACACGCTGCCGACACTCAGACCGGTGATGCTGCTCAGCGCCGCCAGCCCCGCCGTCACAAGGACCGCCGCGATCAGCAGGATGCGGATCTTCATGGTAAATAAATGTCTCATAGAAATTCCTCCATTATTGAGGGCGCGATTTCCTTCAGGACCTGGCCCAGCCGGCACACCGGCAGGCCCATCACATTATAATAGTCGCCGGTCATACCGGTGCAGAACAGGGCGGCGCCGCCCTGGATGCCGTAACTGCCTGCCTTGTCCATGGGCTCGCCGGAGGCGACGTAGCGGGCGATCTCCTTTTCCGTCAGTTCCCGGAAGTGGAGATCCGTCACCTCGGTAAAGGTGACCGCCCGGTCGTCGTGCAGAACGGTAACGCCGGTCATGACCTGGTGGTCCCGGCCGGACAGGAGCCGCAGCATGGCGGCAGCATCTTCGGCATCCCGGGGTTTGCCCAGAACCCTGCCCGCGCAGACCACGATGGTGTCCGCCGCGATAACCGTGTCCCCGGCTTCCCGGAGGGTGGCCAGGGCCTTCAGCCGGCTGACCCGGGCCACTTCATCAAAGGGCGCGGTGTCGGGGTCCATGGTCTCATCAATATCCGCCGCCCGGATGGAGAAGGGAACGCCGAAGAGGCTCAGCAATTCCTTCCGCCTCGGAGACGCGGATGCTAATATCAGATTCATAAGTTCTAACCTTCTATTGTAGGGCGGGGTCATGACCCTGCCGATACGGTATCGTCGTTTGGTTCGTTTCGTTATTGCGCAATGGCTGGACTACACATCCAGCTAACCACTCTATCGCTTCAGGTGGTCGGCGGGGTCATGACCCCGCCCTACAAAAGCGTAATCAGTCCAGTCCTCTCAGATACAGGCCCCGGGTACATCCCGCAGGGTCGAAGGGAGGGGGATTGAGGTAATCGGCCAGCACCCGGTCCACCTCGCGGCTGTTTTCCGTGGTGAAATACAGCCGGGTGGCCCACAGGCCCAGCCTGTGCAGGTCGTGCTGACGGTCCAGCAGGCTCAGCTTCTTGCCATTGAGCAGCACGCTGCGGCAGGATGCGCCGTCGCGGATGACCGGGAAGTCCGCGCCGGTCTTGTCCGTCAGGCGCACGGTGCCCAGGTGGCAGGTGCACTGGCCGGTGCGGCCCCGGATCAGGCAGTTCTCCGTCACCATCAGGGGCATGCGGCCATAGATGAGCATCTCGCAGGGCAGGCTCTTACTGATGTAGCGGATCTGGGGCAGGGTCATCTCAAAGCTCAGGGTGGCGGAGGCCAGCTCCATATCCCGGGCAGCAAGCAGGGCACGGGAATTGTAGATATTCAGGCCGAAATCGCCCCGGGCACGCATATCCGCCTCCCGGACGGGGATCAGATGGCCGATGTTGCCCACCAGGGCGTCGGTGATGCCCTGGGCACGGAGGATCCGCAGATTCTCCAGCAGCGCGTCCATCTCAGAATCGTGGACGATCCGGGGCAGCACAACAGCCACATTGCCCCGCTGCACCAGCCGCTTGGTCAGGCCATAATCATCCAGCAGGATGTGCATGGGCACATAGAGCATGGCGGTGTCCATCTTCAGCAGCCGTCCGGTGATCTGCTCCCGCTCGGTGATCTGAACGGTGAGGGCGGGCCTGCCCGGGGTGCCGTAGCGCTCCCGCAGCGTGGCCGCCTTGCCCAGGCGGGGCAGCTCGTGGCGGGCCCGCAGAGCGGTCAGCTGATTCAGGGCGTCCCGGCGCATGGCGTTGATGGCGGCGGCGGACAGGGTCAGCTCCAGCCCGATCTTCACCCGGATATCGGCACAGCGGTAGGGGGTGCCGCCGGTCTTGCCCAGGCGCTGAGTCAGGGAATCTTCATCCAGCGCCACCCGGCGGGCGGTCTCGGGCTGGGGGCCATCCACCTTCACGGTGCGGCCCTCCGGATCGGTGACCTTCAGCCAGCTGCCCTTTTCGGTGACAGATGCCTCGAACACGATATCCACAAGCTGGTTCTCCACACCCTCATAGCTGGCGCGGGCGGCGGCGGCCCACCTGGGGTCTTCCCGCTCGCTGTCGCGGATGCCAAACATATTGGGGCCAGTTTTCCCGGCGTAATAGCCGTCGGTGAAGCCCTGGCGGTTGAAGGCGGTGTGCAGAGCCTTTTCCATATCCCGGGTCACATTGCCCTCGTCGATGGCCTTGCGGTAAACGGCGGTGACAGTGGCCACGTACTCGGGCTTCTTCATGCGGCCCTCCAGCTTCAGGGACGAAACACCCATCTTCTCCAGGTCCTTCAGGTAGTGCACCAGGCAGTTGTCCTTCAGGCTCAGGGGGTGCTTATTCTCCCAGCGGCCGCCGTAGCCGTAGCTCTGGCGGCAGGGCTGGGCGCAGCGGCCCCGGTTGCCGGACCGGCCGCCGATGGCGGCGGACAGGTAGCACTGGCCGGAATAGCACATGCACAGGGCGCCGTGGGCGAATACTTCGATCTCAATGGGGGAGTTGGCGCAGATATGGGCGATCTCCTCCCGGCTCAGTTCCCGGCTCAGCACCACCCGCTTCATGCCCAGGGCGGCGCAGACCTGGACGCCGGACAGGGAATGGACGGTGATCTGGGTGGAACCGTGGATGGGCACCCTGGGGGCGATCTGGCGGCACAGCCGCACCACGCCCAGATCCTGGACGATGAAAGCATCCACGCCGGCCAGTGCCGCCTGGCGGATCAGCTCCTCCAGTTCCGGGGTTTCCTTGTCGGAGACCAGGGTGTTCAGGGTCAGGTGAACAGACACACCCCGGACGTGGCAGTATTTCACAGCTTCGGTGAGCGTCTGGATCGTAAAATTCTTTGCGCTCTGACGCGCGTTAAAAATGCCGCAGCCAAGATAAACCGCGTTGGCGCCGTTCTGAACGGCGGCCTTCAGGGATTCCATCGACCCGGCAGGAGCCAGTAATTCCAGCATGACAATATCTCTCCATCATGATATAGTTACAGACATTGTAGCATAGCCGTTTGAAAAATTCCACCCTTTGAAGATGATTTCATGAAAAATTAAAAGTTCCCGGACGGTCCAAAACAGACCGTCCGGGAACGCTGCAAATTGTAGTTTGTCGTACACTTAACGTTTTCAATTGTAGGGGACGGGTCGCCCGTCCCGGCGGTAAAACCTGGCGAATTGACATTTGTATCGGCGAATTCGTAATCGGAAGGTTCACGGGACGGGGAACCCGTCCCCT
>JAFTVM010000056.1 GCA_017465745.1 Oscillospiraceae bacterium | reverse complement strand
TACAAAAATGGAGCGGCACCTATCCTTAAATGCGCGAGGGTTCAACATAAGCATCACCTCCCTTCGTGATGTGGTTATATGGTGAAGTCCGTTTTATCGGACCGCACACGCGGTAATATTGAATCGTGTCGAAAAGTCAAGACTTCATCTTCACGAATTTCATGGTATAATGCAACTTAGTTTGCGTTTACAAGGAGAGACAGAGATGGATAACGTCTGTTCCTCCATTCGAATCCCCTGCTCCTCCCGGAGCTCCTGCTGTGTCAGCTTTCTGAACTGATCCACCTGCGGTACGATGGCCAGGGATCTTCCGTTATCCCACTTGGGATGGATCTGCCCCTGGTCATCCACGAATTCCACAGTTCCGCGGGTTCCGGATGGAACTGCCCATTGATCCTCCATATGAATCAGTTGGATGCGCGTACCGGGCGGATAGTTCTCCTTGATCTCCCGGATCTCCTCTGCCGAAAGTGCGCGGTCACTCATCGGAATCCTCCATATCCTCTACCAGAATCACGCCGACCTGACCAGCCCGCAGCTTTCTGCATTCCGGACAGAGGCAGCGCTCTTCCTCCCCATCCGGGTCCTGGTCGTCATCATCCGGATCCTCCTCATCGTCATACAGGTCTTCGTCATCATCGTCCAGTTCTTCCGGCGAGATGATTTCGTAATTTCCCTTCCGATCACACAGGTAAAGGAACAGCAGCCCCCGGTCCGTCAGAACCGACCACTTCTTGAGTTGGAGCGCAAACTCCATGCTGTGGATCATCTCGATCTTTTGGGCCGCATACGCGGATTCCTCCATCGTAGGCATATCGGAAAGCAGGAACTTGACCTTACCGACCAGCCGGCCTCCGACTTCCTGCACGCTCCAGCGGGCGGAGAGCATATTCTCATAAAAGCCATCCACATCAGAGAACAGATAGGTTTCGTTATGCAGTGTCTGTCGCCGAAGATCCATTACTGCCTGATCGATCATCTGAACGTACTGAACAAGCATTCCGGCAGGTGCCTTGCTCACATCGCCGCCTGCGCTCACGATTTCGCCGGTCAGCGGAAAGCACATCTCTGCCCAGACCTGCCATTCCAGCTGTACCAGCTTTTCCAGAGCTCTGAGATAATGTTTCCCGGAGCGGAACTGCCCAGACAGAATCCCCGACCGCATTCTCGCCGCAATGGGATAGGGCGGTGCCAGCATCTGGTGCAGGATCGATATGGCATCCTCCAGGGTGTATCTCATATCGATCAGGCGGACCATCTGGTGTTCCCACGGAGTGGTGTAGGAAATGACAGCCTTAAGCTGCCGCAGGGTGTACTTACCGGGATCCCGTTCCAGGCCAAGCCGCCACAGGTTTACCATCACGGTTTCCCGATTCGTGGGGAGCTGGATCTCCACGGCTTTGTTATACCGTCTTAACTTGATTTTGATCATTTGGTGTCTCCTTCAATTTGTTGATTCTTGTTTTCATACACTCGCCGTCAGCGCCCCAGCAGATAAAACCTGATGCCGGGAACTGGCAGCCAACGCAAAGCTCCGATCTGGTGCAGATCGGGGGCTCCCCACTCTGAGGCGGATTGGCAAATCTCCGCCGTTCCATTCTCGCCTTACGCCTAGCAGGTGCGTTCAAGGCACCTGCGCCCTTTTTGAGCCAATGCCCATTGCGATTCCTCCCTCCTCATTCTCAAATACCTCGGACCACGCAGGATCCGGAAAAACAAAAAGAGCCGGAAATCTGAGAGCAACGCTCCCGGATCTCCGGCTCATAATTGGTTTGAACTCTATTGAAAATAAATAGTGCCCTTTTTGAAATCTCCGATGAAATTCGGACAAATCAAAAAGGGCGCAATTGAATTATGCTTTGATCATCCCAGAAAGCTCTGCACAGCTGCCCCGGAACGAGATTGCATCTATGGAATCAGAAAAATTCGTGTTCACATTTTTGTGTTGAACACTGCACTTTTCTCCTCGCATATATGCCGATATAAAAAGAAAAACACCATAGATGCTAACCTTTTTCGAGTTGCATCTATAGTGTTCTCTAAAGATGGTCCGAGTGACTGGATTCGAACCAGCGGCCTCTTGAACCCCATTCAAGCGCGATACCAAACTTCGCCACACCCGGATAAATGCCTGTCACCTGACAGCCAAGATATAGTATCACACCTTGACGCAAAATGCAAGCATTATTTTTCTTTTTTTACAAAAATTTTTATTCCCTTGCCGTTTTCAGGAATGACGTGGCAGAGCCGGTCATGCACAGCTTGCCGGGCTTGTCTGCCTGAAACGCCTCGAAGGTCATGGTGATCAGGCTGCGGGTCATGGAAGCAACCTTCACTTCCACAATGATATCTGCGCCGGGAACGATGGGACGGTGGTAATTGATGGTCATCTGAATGGTGGGTGCGGTGCCCTTCCCCGCCATATAGCTGTAGGCCACGAAGCCCATAGCCTGATCCACCGCGGTGGCGCACATACCGCCGTGGAGGGTGCCCAGGGCATTGCGCATCCAGGGCTCCGTCCTGCAGCACAGCGTGTACGCACCATTTTCCCGGTCTTCCTTCAGCACATGGAAATCCATCAGATCACCCACGGAGCCCGGAGCCTTGCGGTGCAGGCCCGCAATGGAATTATTAACGGAAGGTTCCATCGCCATTATTCACCGGGATCCTGCTTGATGACCTTGCCGATGTTCCACAGGCGGCAGACGGCCTTCTCGGCCTCGATCTTTTCTTCCTCGGTCTCGTACTCCATATACACGGTGTGGGCACCGCACATGGTGCACTCCACCTGGCAGCTCCAGCCACCCTCGTGAACCAGCATACCGCCGCCGCGGCAGCAGGGGCACTCTTCCAGCAGGATCATGTTCATTTCATCCATGGTAATTGTCTCCTTATCTGAAAATATTCTCTTCGGTATCGTAAATTTCCACCCGGCGGCACTTGGCGAAGTCGGGCATCAATGCAGGTGCATGGCGCTCGATGGCGGCCACCAGCTGCATGGGATTGAGCGTGGGATTCTGGCAGCAAACCAGTGCACGCAGCTCGATGGTATTGTTGTCGGTCTGCACAATTTCCATACGACGGATCATGGGAATGATATCCTGATCCTGAATGCCATTGTTCTTGGTCTTTTTTTCAACAAACAGGCTCTCCTGGTGGAACAGGGCGTCCAGAGCGGCAGGCCCGATCCAGGGGACCCCCTTGTCATATTCCAGGGTCACCACGCAGTCGAGATATGCCAGATGCTTGATCTTCTTTGCATCCTCGTAGACCTCCAGCACCTTTACACCCGCCACCAGGGCGGCGTTCAGGCGGACTTTCATCTCCTCACAGCTGACCTCATAGCCGTCCAGATCAAAATCCAGCAGTTCGCAGCTGCTTTCCACCCCCACGCTCAGGGGCAGGGCGATGGAAACCGAGGGACGGGGGTTGAAGCCCTTACTGTGGGTCAGGGGCAGTCCCGCCCGCTTAAAAGCGCGCTGGAACAGGCGCATGGTGTCCAGATGGGAGATCCAGATGGCGTTTCCAGTCTTTTCAAACAGCAGTCTAGGCATCGCATGCCACCTCCTTCAGAAGGCACTGGGCACCGCAGCCGGCGCAGCCCTGGCGGCAGTCGGGGGTTACCTTGCTCTCGTAGGCCCGTGCACGCTCGCGCAGCAGGAACTTCTTGGTGACGCCCACATCGATGGGATCCCAAGCCAAAAGCTCGTCCTCGCCGTAGCCGCGGGTGGTGTAGAAGTCGGCGTCCACGCCGCACTTGTTCAGGGCGTCGAACCAGATGGAATAGTTGAAATACTCATCCCAGCCATCCAGCCGGGCGCCGTTCATAACGGCTTCCTCCAGGACAGCGCCCAGGCGGCGGTCGCCGCGGGCCATAACGGCCTCCAGGCGGCTCAGGTCGGGGGCGTGGTAGTCATACTCGATGGACTTGGAGTAGAAGTGGCTCTTCAGCAGCTTGCACCGGCGCAGATACTCGTCGGGGGTGATCTGCTGCTCCCACTGGAAGGGGGTGTGGGGCTTGGGGACAAAGTAGGCGGTGGCCACATGGACGCGGAGACCCCGCTTCTTGTTGACGGCGTTGGCCTTCCAGGCCAGGATCACTTTGTAGACAAGATCCGCGATGCCCAGCACGTCCTCATCGGTCTCCGTGGGCAGACCCAGCATAAAGTAGAGCTTCACATTGTTCCAGCCGCCGGCAAAAGCCTGGGTGCAGGTGGAGAGGATCTCCTCCTCCGTCAGGTTCTTGTTGATGACATCCCGCAGCCGCTGGGTACCGGCCTCGGGGGCGAAGGTCAGGCCGGTCTTGCGCACTGCCTGGAGCTTTTCCATCAGCTCCCGGGAGAAATTGTCCGCCCGGAGGGAGGGTACGGACAGGCTGATCTTCCGCTGGGCGCAGTAAGGGATCAGTTCGTCGGTGACTTCCTTCAAGCCGCGATAGTCGGAAGTGGACAGGCTGGACAGGGTAATTTCGTTGTTGCCGGAGTTTTCCAGCATATCCACCGCCTGGCGGTAGAGAACTTCCGGGCTCTTCCGGCGGACGGGACGGCAACTGAAACCTGCCTGACAGAACCGGCAGCCCCGGATGCAGCCCCGGAAAACTTCCAGGTTGGCGCGGTCATGGACGATCTCCGTGGAGGGAACGATCATCTTGGTGGGCCAGTAGGCGGTGTCCATGTCCTCCACGATCCGCTTGGTGATGGTCTTGGGGGCGCCGGGCCGGGCGATGATCTCGGCCAGGGTGCCGTCCTCATTGTAGCGGTGCTCATAGAAGGAAGGCACATAGACGCCGGGAATTTTGGAGACTTCCAGCAGGAACTGCTCCTTGCCCCAGCCCTCTGCCTTCGCTTTGTCATAGAGCGAAACGATCTCGACAGTGCTTTCCTCGCCCTCTCCCAGGGAGAAAAAGTCGATGAAGTCCGCCAGAGGCTCGGGATTGAAGGTGCAGACGCCGCCGGCAAAGACGATGCCCTGGAGGCCGGGACGGTCCTTGGAACGCAGAGGGATCCCCGCCAGGCGCAGCATGTTCAGCACGTTGGAATAGGCCATCTCGTAGCCGATGGTAAAGGCGATCATGTCGAAATCCCGGATGGGCTGCTGACTCTCCAG
Source organism: Oscillospiraceae bacterium (assembly GCA_017465745.1). Lineage (GTDB taxonomy): Bacteria > Bacillota > Clostridia > Oscillospirales > Oscillospiraceae > Faecousia. The sequence continues at coordinate 6,801 of JAFTVM010000056.1, read as the reverse complement.
CGCCCACAGGGGTAGATCATGCTCTCGCATGGCTTTTTCCATATCGCCCCAGGGGTGGAACACCCGCTGGCACCAGACGCCGTCCATCTCGTTCATGACGCCGTAGAGGATCCGCATACCCACGTTGGACATGCCGATCTCATAAGTATCAGGGAAACAGAAAGCCACCCGGACGCGAACGTCATCGGGGTCCTTCTGAATTTCATTGAATTCTCCGCCGGTGTACCGGGCAGGCTTCTGCACGGCAGGGAGAATTCTCTGGATCAATTCGGTCATAAGCAATACCTCGCAACTTACTCTTTCCTTATTGTACTCCGAAAGATTCATCTTTGCAAGGTATTTTTCTTAAGGCACCATGCACATCGCAGTGCACGTCCCCCGTCCAGGGGATACAGCGGCAGCAGATTGAAGCAGCCCTGAATCAGTCCGCAGAACGCCAGCAGCGGAAAGATCGAATAAAGCAAAACGAGCAGCAGGCTTCCCGCAGGACCTGCCAGGGCACAGAGGATCTCCCGCCCCGGAGTCATTGGCTCTGTTTCCATCACCATCCCCCCTGCCCCCACAGTCAGGCTGATGACATGTCCCCCACAGAGCCGGATCGCCAGGATATGGCACAGTTCGTGGAACGCAGCCGCCATTCCAGCAACTGCAATCAGTCTCAGCGGAAGCACCAGCAGCAGAAATGCCCAGAAGATACAGAAGCCCGGCGTCACCTCAATCCGGTTTCGCAACCGCTTCCTCCACAATGCTCCGGCAGAACGCCGTCACCGCATCACCGATGGGCTCCCCCGCCCGCAAATCTTCCGTCAGCTGAGAAAACGCGGTACTCTGCCCTGGCAGCAGCACATCCCGCAGAACCGCCGTCCCCTCCGGCCAGAAGATCCTTACCAGTACCACCAACGCCAGTGCAAAGCCCGCTGTCATGGCACGCAGATGGCTTTTTCTTTCTCCCGTTTCGGCAAAGGCGTCTTTCCCGTACACGATCCGATATCCCATGGCATCACCTCAGGATATCCTATGAAAAACAGCTTCCCAAAATACCCGCCGGTGCATAGATTGAAGCGGAGGTATCAGCCTATGAAAAAACCATTGTTCACCGGGGTTTGCACCGCTCTGGTCACCCCTTTTACCGACGGAAAAATTAACTACGCCATGCTGGAACTGCTGCTGGCACGGCAGATGGAGGCAGGTATTGAAGCAGTGGTCCTTTCCGGCACCACTGGGGAATCCGCAACCCTCTCCGATGAGGAAAAGCTGGAAATGTTCCGCTTTGCCAAGGATGTGACAGCTGACCGCATGAAGATCATCGCCGGCACCGGGTCCAATTCCACCGCTCATGCCGTTTCCCTGAGCCAGGGAGCGGAAAAAGCGGGAGCGGATGCCCTGCTGATGGTCAGTCCCTATTACAACAAGGCCACCCCCCAGGGACTCCACGCCCACTACTTAGCCGCCGCGTCTTCCGTGTCCATTCCCGTGATCCTCTACAATGTTCCCTCCCGCACCGGGGTGGATATTCCCGTACCGGTATACCGCAGCCTTTCCGGGATCCCCAATATCGTTGGGGTCAAGGAAGCGTCCACGGATCTGACGAAGATTACGAAAATCCGCTGCGCCTGCGGCGAAGATTTTTTCGTGTGGTCTGGCAATGATGATCTGACCACCCCCGTCATTTCCCTGGGCGGTCAGGGCGTCATCTCGGTTTTGTCCAACATTCTACCCGCCGAGAGCCAGGCCATGGCCAAAGCCGCCCTGGACGGAGACTTCGACACCGCCGCCGATCTGCAGTGCCGCCTGCAGCCCCTGGTGGAGCTTCTGTTCTGTGAAATCAATCCCATCCCGGTCAAGGCGGCCCTGCGGCTTCTGGGCCTGGACTGCGGTCCCTGCCGCCTGCCGCTGACAACCCTTTCTGCCGAAAACCTCCGGAAGCTGGAAGCATATTTGAACCGTTGATTTCCCTGCCCCGGGATGCTATACTGATAATATGTACGAAAAGAAGAAGGGGGAATCCTCATGAAATATATCCTCATCGGCGCCGGCTCCCGGGGCATGACCTACGGCTCTCTGGCAGGGAAAAACGGCGACCGGATCGCAGCCATTGCAGAGATCCGGCCTGACCGCCTGAAAGCAGCGGGCGAAGCACTGGATGTGCCGGAGAATATGCGCTTCACTGATACCGCTGATCTGTTCGCCCTCGGCAAAATCGCGGACGCCGCCATCATAGCCACCATGGACCGGGATCATTACGGCCACGTGATGCAGGCCCTGCACTGCGGCTATGACATCCTCCTGGAAAAGCCCATTTCTCCCAGCGCCCGGGAGTGCCTGGAAATTGAATCCAAAGCCAATGCTCTGGGCAGAAAGATTACCGTCTGCCACGTACTGCGCTATACGGCATTCTGGGGGAAGCTGAAGCAGATCATCGATTCCGGAGAACTGGGTAAAATCGTCGCCATCAAACATTCCGAAAACATCGGCTCGTGGCATATGGCCCATTCCTTTGTCCGGGGCAACTGGCGCAACGACCAGCTTTCCAGTCCCATCATCATGCAAAAAAGCTGCCACGATCTGGATATTCTGCTGTGGCTGACGGATTCCCCCTGCACCAGGGCAGCTGCCTTTGGAGCCCTGACCTATTTCAAAGAATCCAACGCCCCCGCCGGAGCTGCCGCGCGGTGCCTGGACTGCCCCGCCGCTGAAAACTGCCGCTTTGACGCCAGGAAGGTATATCTGCCAACCCTGGGCGGATGGCCAGCGGATGTGGTGTGTCTGGAACAGACGGAGGCAGCCCTGACGGAAGCCCTGCGCACCGGACCCTACGGCCGCTGCATCTACCACTGCGACAACAATGTCTGCGACCACATGAGCATGATCCTGGAATTTGAAAGCGGCGTCACTGCCACCTTCTCCCTCACCGCCCAGACGAACGGGATCCACCGGGACATCCACATCATGTGCGAGAACGGCGAGATCGAAGCCGATGACGGCCAGCGGGAGATCACAGTCCGGAGATTCGCCCCCAACGGCTACGAATCCTTCGAAGAGCGAACCATCCATATCCGTACCAATGCCAGCGGCCACGGCGGCGGAGACGCAGGGATCATGGAGGATTTCACCGCTTCCCTTTCCGCAGGCGCCGAGACCCGCAGTTCCATTTCCCGCTCTGTGGAAAGCCATCTCATGGCCTGCGCACTGGAGGAGTCCCGGCTGACGGGGCAGGTCATTGATATGGAAGATTTTCGCAAAAAGCTCCTGTCCGAATAACGTAAAAATGCGCACCTTTCGGTGCGCATTTTCTTTACGGTTTGAAATCCTCGAAAATAGGGATCCACCCTTCCTTGACAGCGGTGTTGTACTCGTCCATGGTCTTCAGGGTCCAGGTGACGCCCTGGATGCCCCAGAGTCTGCGGACGATGAAATTACTGGGGGTTCTGCGGTCCGCAAACTTATAGGCCACGAAGTCAGGCATGGTGATGAAATTCAGCAGCTGGTGGGTCAGGGCAAATTTCAGCACAGCGGAAAGCTTGGCGGACGTGGCAAAATGATTCTCCGTCAGCTGGCCCCGGCAGATGTCGGGGCGGTGCTTCCGCAGCCAGTGTACCACCCGGGGGTCGAAGGACTCCATGCAGTAAAGACCCTTGTAGCCCTCCATCATCTCCACAGCCTTTGCCGTCAGGGCGGCGTGATTGCCCTTCACGGGCTTCAGTTCAATGATCAGGGGCGCTTTGCCATCGAAAAGCGCCAGCACCTGCTGGAAGGTGGGGATAGTCTCCTCCGTACCGTTCAGGCGGTAGTTTTTCAGCTCCTGGGTGGTCAGGTCCTCGATGATGCCCGCGGCACCGGTGGTACGCATCAACGCACTGTCGTGCATGACGGCCAGATTCCCGTCGGCCAGCAGATGCAGGTCCAGCTCGATGCCGTAGCCGTGCTCCAGAGCCGCCCGGAACGCAGCCATGGAATTTTCAGGGAGCTTTTCATCGTGGAGACCCCGGTGGGCATATTTCCATTTGCGCAAAGCGGGCAGGTCTTTATGACCGCTTCTGCCCCGGACAGCCAGCGCAAGGAGGATCAGTATCAAAATTGCAATCATCATAATCAGTCATCCATATCGAAAGCGTCCAGACCCTTCCTGGCATCCACCTTGTTGTCACCGTGTTTGACCTGGAGCATGGTGACGAAGGCGCAGGCCACGAAGAAAGCGGCATAGGGGAACAGGACCTTATAGCCCACGGTGCGCAGCAGAGTGCCTGCCACAATGGGAGTCACCACCTGAGCGGCCATGGAGAAGGTGTAGTAATAGCCGGTGAACTTGCCAACCTCGCTGCCCTTGCACATCTCCACCACCATGGGCAGACTGTTGACATTGATTGCGGCCCAGGCAAGGCCCACCAGGGCGAAGAGGATGTACATGGGCGGGGTAATGGCGGTGGCGTTGTTCATGACGAAGCCAGCGGTCAGGAAACAGGTCGCCAGCAGGACGACGCCGCCCAGGATAGTCTTGCGGCGGCCGATTTTGGAGGCGATGTTACCGGCGGGGATGTAGGATACGATGGCGCCGGCCGTTGCCACCAGCAGACAGGTGGATGCGCCGCCGATGCCCTCACCCATGACGCGGCTGATATAGGTGGTAAACCAGGTGGTGACACCGTTGTAGCCGATGTACCACAGGGAGATGGACAGCAGAATGAACAGCAGGCTCTTCTTGACAGCCTTGGGAAGCTCCTCCGTGCCCTCAGCGGTGGTCTGAACCAGATTGTCCTCGGGATGAGCAGCCTCATAGGCCCGGTTCATGGCAGCCAGCCTGGGCTCCCGGATGGTCGTGAACAGAATGCCGATGGCCGCCACCATGATAACGGAAACCACGGTAAACAGGGTGGTGTAGTCCACCACAGCGGTCTGAACCCCGTCCTCACCGGGGATATAGCCCAGCGTGTAGTGGGCTTCGATCCTGGCACCGGAGTACAGCACAGCGGTAATAGCCAGATACATAATGCCGCCCAGGGCGCCCATGAGATTGATGATGGCGTTTCCCTTGGAGCGCAGGGGCTTGGGGGTCACGTCAGGCATCAACGCCACAGCCGGGCTGCGATAGGTACCCATGGAGATCAGCAGCAGACCCAGGATCACCACGAATCCGATGAGAACGCCCGTAGAGGGGGCTGCAAAATAGCCGTTGGCCAGCCGGGGCAGGATGTTCATCAGAATCACAGCGCCGCAGGTGCCGCCCAGAATGAAGGGCATCCGGCGACCGATGGGGGTATTGACCTTGTCGCTCAGCGCTCCGAAGAAGGGCAGCAGAAACAGGGCCAGGATGTTGTCGGCGGCCATGATGGCGCCGGACCAGGTCTCATTCAGACCGAAATTGTTGGTCAGGATCAGGGGCACCACGTTGTCATACATCTGCCAGAAGGCAGAGATGGACAGGAACGCAAAGCCCACCAGGATGGTGCGTTTGTAGTTCAGCTTCATTGGGATCCTCCGTTCTGTTTGCCAAAGTAAGGCATGATAACATTATTATACCAGTTAATCCCCAATTGTCCATATAAAATACAGCAAAAGGGCACGCATTTCTGCGTGCCCTTGGGATTTTATACCTTTTTCTGCATGTCGATGGAGCGGATGGCGAAGCCGCAGGATTCGTAGAACCGAATAGCGTCCTCATTCTGGGGATAAACCCCCAGCTGCAAGTCCGTGCAGCCAAAGGCTCTGGCCAGGGCGTGGACATCTTCCATCATAGCCCTGCCGATGCCGTGGCCGCGGCAGGCTTCATGGACCGCAATCTCATCCACCACCATGACTATCCGGCGCACCACGCCGGGCCAGTCATAGCTGCGGATCTTCAGCAGCGCATAGCCAACCACATTTCCCTCCAGCCGTGCAACATAAAGCTGCCTTGCTGATACGGCTTCCTGGAAGCGTGACTCAGAATACAGGTTATCCACCATTTCATAAAGATCCGGCCGCCAATCCACATGCATGGCATGGACCTGGGCGGCAATTTCATTCACCGATGCCCGGTCAGCTTTCGACGCAAGCTGCAGCATCAGGCCAGCACCGCCTTGTGGAAGACCTTCTTGCCCTTGCGGATCTTGACGCCTGCCTTCAGCATTTCCTCCGTCACAGCAAAGGTGGGATCGGGGACCTTCTCGTCGTTGACCAGAACGCCGCCCTGCTGCACCAGCTGGCGTGCCTGCTTGTTGGAGGGAGCCAGGCCGCAGGCCACCATCAGGTTCAGGATGCCGATCTTGCCGTCGGTGAGTTTGTCGGCAGGGATCTCGGTGGTGGGCATATTGGCATCGTCACCGCCGCCGACGAACAGGGCCTTGGCAGCAGCCTGGGCCTTGTCGGCCTCTTCCTCGCCGTGGACCAGCTTGGTCAGCTCGTAGGCCAGGATCTCCTTGGCCTTGTTGATCTGGGCATCCTTCCAGGAATCCATCTCCTCGATCTGCTCCAGGGGCAGGAAGGTCAGCATGCGGATGCACTTCATGACGTCAGCGTCCTCGACGTTGCGCCAGTACTGGTAGAACTCGTAGGGAGTGGTCTTGTTGGGATCCAGCCAGACAGCGCCCTTGGCGGTCTTACCCATCTTCTTGCCCTCAGAGTTGAGCAGCAGGGTGATGGTCATGGCGTGGGCGTCCTTGCCCAGCTTGCGGCGGATCAGCTCGGTGCCGCCCAGCATGTTGGACCACTGGTCATTGCCGCCGAACTGCATGTTGCAGCCGTAATGCTGGAACAGGTAGTAGAAGTCGTAGGACTGCATGGGCATGTAGTTGAACTCCAGGAAAGAAAGGCCCTTTTCCATTC
>JAFTVM010000006.1 GCA_017465745.1 Oscillospiraceae bacterium | reverse complement strand
TGGGCGATTTCGATGATCTCTCCGGGCAGCACCACGATGAATCCTTGCGGGGATTTTGCCATTGCTTCACCTCCTGTTTTCGATAGTAGAATACCCCTCTACTATATATGGCTTGGGAAAGGCCAAATTGTTCCAATGTTTGCGAAAATTTTTCAATTTTTTTCTGAAGCCCAATGCATGCAATCATTATAGCAAAGGTCATATGAGATTTCCAGAGAATCGAACTGAAATCAAACAAAGAAATCTAATTGCCTTAATATTGACAATTCTATATGCAGGCAGTAATATATAAATAGGGTTATATAAAACGATTTATGGAGTTGATATTATGGGTCGTAAAACACAGATCACACAGGAAATCATTCTGGAGACTGCACTTCAGATGTTAATTCGTGACGGCTACGGAGCCATTACCGTCAAGACGCTGGCTGCTGAGATTGGCTGTTCTACTCAGCCCATCGTCTGGCATTTTGAGAATATGATTGGTTTCCGCAAGGCATTCTTTGAATACTGCATCGACTACGCAAAGAGCCAGTTTACTGTGTGGAACGGCAGCTTAGACGATCTGCTTACCGAAACCGCCCGGGGTTATATCACCATTGCCTGCAATATGCCGAATCTGTTCCGTTTTGTATTCGTGGATAACAAAGACGAGTGCAAGAATTCTGATGTGGTGCAGAAACTCCAGCTGGACAATACAAAAAAGATTGTCCATATGCTGTGCGAAGAAAAGGGTCTGGCAGAACCGCAGGCTGCATCTTTTCTGATGAACTATGAGTTTTACATCCACGGAATTGCGTCCTATACGGCCAGCGGTTTTGTGAATTACCCGGAGGAAGAGATCATCGCCATGGCGAACCGGGCCAGGGATGCATTCCTGGCATTCGAAGGGAGATAACCATGGTTTTACGCAAAACTGTCCACTCAGAGATTCCTGAATTGACCAGGATCTCCAAGGCGGCATTTGATACGGACAACCTTGTGGGCAACCCGGAAACAGGTGGTCCGCCGGACTATGATTCTGAACTTTGGCATGCAAAAATGATGGAAGATGGAAACCTGTATACGGCCATCGATCAAAATACAATCATCGGTGGCGCTGTGCTGTTTCCCAATGCAGAACAAAAGGAACTGTACATCGGCAGGATTTTTATTGATCCGGTGCATTTTCAGAAGGGTTATGGCATTGCCATCATGGAGCAGATAGAAATGATACATCCCGGATTTCTCTGTAAGCTGGACACCCCGGTATGGAATATCCGCACAAACCGCTTCTACACCAAGCTGGGCTACCAGGAAACCGGCAGGGATGAAGAAACTGTGTATTATCAAAAGCAGGTGTAACCTATGATTTTAGAAACGGAACGCTTGATCCTGCGGGAAATGGATCAAAACGACTTCAATTCTTTATATGCAGTGCTTGCGGATTCCGATATCATGGCGCATTACCCCTATACCTTTGATGAAGGCAGAGTCCGGAACTGGATCACTCGGAATATGGAGCGCTATTCAAAAGACGGCTTTGGTCTGTGGGCTGTGGTTCTGAAAGAAACAGGAGAAATGATCGGCGATTGCGGAATCACCATGCAGAATATCCACGACCACCTGTTGCCGGAAATCGGTTACCACATTCGCAAAGACCAACAACGCAAGGGCTATGCCTCGGAAGCCGCTGCCGCCTGTGTCCGGTATGCCTTTGAAAACTATGATTTTCCGGCGGTGTATTCCTATATGAAATACACTAACATCCCTTCTCAACGAACCGCTATGAAAAATGGTATGAGATTTGTTGAGGAATACGAAGACCCTGACAATACCTATACCCGTGTCTATGTCATTAACCGAAAAGAATGGGAGGAGCAACATGAAACATAATACGCAAATAGATTTGATTCTATCGGATCGTTTCGGCAAGGATTCCCTGATCGCCCTGGCTACTGTGGAAGACGGTATCCCCCATGTCCGCACGGTGGATGCGGTTTATATTGACGGTGCCTTCTATGTGGTGACCTATGCGCTGTCCGGCAAGATGCAGCAGATTGCAAAGAATCCCACTGTTGCCATCTCCGGGGAGTGGTTTACTGCCCATGGGGTCGGCGAAAATCTGGGCCATGTTCTGTTGCCTGAAAACAAGGCGGTTATGGGTATTCTCCGTGCGGCATTTGCCACATGGTACGATAACGGTCATACCAACGAAGCAGATCCCAACACCTGCCTGCTGAAGATTGCGCTGACAGATGGGGTGCTATTTTCGGATGGTACACGGTATGAAATCGATTTTACCGCGTAATCAGGAGGAAATCATATGAATTTGGTAATGCAGCCAACACCTGAAACTTGCGGTCAGGCTTGTATCGCCATGATTACCGGAAATTCCGTTGAGGATGTGATCCGGGATATGGAAACCAGCGGACCCACCAGCATAGGCCAGCTGATTGAAGCACTGGACCGTTGCGGTGTAAGACACGCAGAACGGAACACCCGCATTTCGAAGAAGAACCCCGTGCCTCATCCCTGCTCTATCCTGACCGTCCATACCAATGCCGGATATACCCATTGGGTACTGCTGAATGAGGGAAAATACTATGACCCGGAATTTGGACTCATTGAGGGAGAATACACCTTTGGAAAGATCACATCATTTCTGGGAATCTATCTATAACAGCGGGAGAACCATGAGATGAAACGAGTATTTGCTATCGTGCTGTGCATTCTGCTTCTTGCTGGATGCTCCCACGGTGTAAAAATCGAAGCAGATGAAACCACCTTTCTGATTGGGTTGCGGAACAGTTGTGATTGCGAAATCTATAAGATGCACCATGAGTATTACATCGGTGACAAACCTGTCGGCGGCGGATATGTCTGTAATGCCGACGGAAGCGCTATCCGTTCCGGCGATGTGATGCTGAAGGATTTCATCCCGGCAGATTTCCCAGAGGGGGCAAACCTGGCTGAATTTTGCATTGAAGTGTTTGTGGTCGATGGTGCGGGGAAGGAGTATCCCTGCGGTGATCCTTTAAGCTTGAATGCAGCATACGGAAATGAGTATGAAATCATCATAACCGGAAACTATGAAAGCGGCTTTGCTGCCGCATGGAGTGAAAGCTAAATGGAATTGACACATATTTTGCAAAATTTTCTGGATGCAAACGGTAAGTTGACGGCATTTCCCGCAAAACGAAAAATGAAGCTCTATGCTCTGCTGTATCTGGCGCAGAAAATTCCGGCAGATACAGATTTTACAGAGCGGGAAATAAACGATATTCTGCTGGACTGGCATACCTTTGCCGATCCTGCCACTCTGCGCCGGGAGCTGTACGACTACCGTTTCCTTGACCGCAGCCGGGACGGGAAAGTTTACCGGCTTGCGGAAAAGCAGCCGACACCGGAGGATTTGGGTGTTTAATCGGAGGTGCTACTATGGAGAAAACAGCAAGTCAAATACAGAAAGAGCGAATCAAAGAGTTGGAAGCGAAAGCCGATGCCTTGATCACAAAATGTGATGTAGCCACATTAACTTCCATCAACGAAAAGGGGTATCCCCGCACCTGTGTGCTGTCCATTGCCAAGGCAGATGACTTTTCGGATATCTACTTCGTAACATCCAAACGTTCTGCCCTTAATGGAAAAGCTACCCATTTCGAAGTCAATTCCAAGGCCAGCGTTTGCTATTTCCTCGGCGGGGATAGCGTGACGCTGATCGGAAATGTGGAATTCATCGAAGATAGAGCGGTGCAAGAAAGCATCTGGAAAGAAACGGACCGGAAGTTCTTCAAAAAAGGCATCGATGACCCCAAATTCCGACTGATTCACTTCCATACCATCGAGGCCACCTTCTGGATTGAAGGAAAATTCAGAACCTGTAAATACAAATAAGGCGAATAAGATATATGAAAGAAAAACTGATGGCGCAGATTCAGCGCTACAATCCTGTCAATGAGCAGGAGGAAACAGACAAAGAGACCCTGCTGGACTTACTGAACCGTCCCGAAGATATCAGCGTCAGAGAGAATCTGACAGGACATTTGACGGCCTCTGCGTGGGTGGTCAGTCCTGATCGGAAGCTGGTTCTGATGGCTTATCACAAGCTGTACGATTCCTGGGCATGGCTGGGTGGACACGCGGACGGTGACTGGGATCTGTGTAGGGTGGCTGAAAAGGAAGCCCGGGAAGAAAGTGGTATTGAAACCCTGACACTGATCTCTCCGGATCCCGTTTCTCTGGAAACTCTGACCGTAAACGGACATGAAAAGAAAGGTAAATATGTGCCATGCCACTTACACCTGAATCTGACTTTCCTCTTTGAGGCTGAACCAACGCAAGATCTTCGGTGTAAGCCCGACGAGAATAGCGGTGTGGCATGGCTTGATATGGACGAGCTTGCTGAAAAAAGCAGCGAGCCGTGGTTTGTGGAACGGATCTATTCAAAACTGGTAAATAGGGCAAAACATGGGATTGTTAGGTGAAATGCTATGCAGGACATAATCTCAAAATTGACAGTCAAAGATGATAAATATGCCTGCGCCATTGCGGATAGAATCATCTCTGAAAGTCGGGATACAGACGAATGGTATGAATACTTTGATGCTTTTGCATCCCTTCTGAACCATCCAAAGTCCCTGGTGAGAAACCGTGTGTTGCATATACTTGCTGTTAACGCGCAGTGGGATGACGAGAATCGATTTGCTGCCATCCTGCCGAAATTTCTTTCCCACATCATGGATGAAAAGCCCATCACAGCAAGACAGTGTATCAAGTCATTGACGCTTATCGGACAGGCAAAACCGCAGTACATACCAAGGATAACAGAAGCTCTGCGGGAAGCTGATTTGTCAAAGTACAAAGACAGTATGCGCCCGCTGATTAAAAAGGACATTGAGGTTACAAATCGAACCTTGCAAAACATTATGGGCCATGGAGGGAAAACATGAAAATTGAAAGCTGTATCAAAGAATCCTTTTCCGTGATCGGTAAGGAGGGTTCCACAGAAGACGGCGCAGGTTTTGTACAGAACCTGTGGGCAGATACCAATTCTCACTTTGCAGAGGTCGCTCACCTGGCAAAGAAAGATGAAAACGGAAATCTCGTAGGTATCTGGGGTGCTATGACGGATTTCTCCCGGACTTTTCAGCCCTGGGAGGATGGTTTCAGCAAGGGGCTATATCTGGCTGGCGTAGAATGCCCCGATGATGCCCAACCGCCGGAGGGCTGGACGAGGTGGGCCGTTCCGGGCTTTGAGTACCTGCGTGTGATGTGTAACCACGATGGCGTATTCCCGGAAATGATCGACTATCTTCGGGCGCATGACATGACCTTATCCGGTGCTGTTCATGACTTCACCTGCCCCCAGACCGGAACCAACTATATGTATTTTCCAATCAGAAGATTATAAATGGGAGGTTATCCTATGAAATCATTATGCGGCGCAGATTGCGCAAATTGTCAGTGGAACAGCACCTGCCCCGGCTGCGACCATGAAAAATGCTTTATTGCAAAGTACATAAATAAGGACGGAAAAGAAGCATACGAGGAATTCAAACAAACCCTCATTGAGGAATTCAATGCTCTGGGCATACCGGGTATGCCGAAGATCAATGAACTGTATGCCCTGGTCGGCAATTTCGTCAACCTGGAATATCCTCTCCACAGCGGACAAAAAGTGAAATTCTTAGACAATAACAGTATGTATCTGGGTAATCAGGTGGAATGCGAATTGCGTAAAGGCAGATGCTACGGTATGATTGCCTGTGCTGATTTCCTGCTCGTATGTGAATACGGTGAAAACGGCGCAGATCCGGAAATAGTCGTGTATAAGCGCCGGTAATTACGGAGAGCGTTATGGCAAGATGGGACCCATGGCGTGGGTGTCACCGATATAGTGAAGGATGTAAATTCTGCTATATCCACAAAGGTGATGCCAAACGAGGTGTAGATACGAACTGCATTACAAAGACAGACAAGTTCTATGCACCCATTGAGAGAAAGAAAAATGGCGAATACAAGATGAAGTCCGGCCTTGCTTATGTCTGCTTTTCTTCGGACTTTTTGCTGGAGGATGCCGATCCCTGGCGCTCAGAATGCTGGGATATGATACGGGAGCGTACTGACTGCCAGTTCCTTTTCCTGACCAAGCGGATCGAGCGGTTTATGGATTGTATTCCCTCTGATTGGGGCGATGGCTGGGACAATGTAATCGTGGGATGCACCGTGGAGAATCAGCGGCGGGCAGATGAGCGACTGAGGGTTTTCTCACAGCTTCCGATCAAGCACAAGAATATCATTTGCCAGCCTATGATCTCCGCCATTGATCTGGAAAATTATCTGGACGGTGTGGAACTGGTAGTGGCAGGCGGCGAATCTGACCGCTATGCCAGACCTATGCATTACGACTGGGTACTTTCCTTGCGCGAACAGTGCATCCGGCAGAATGTGTCCTTTGAATTCCGTCAATGCGGAACACATTTCATCAAGGACGGCAGAGAATACAAATTGCAGACAAAAGACCTATGCAGTCAGGCCAGAAAATCTGGTATCAATTATCAGCGCAATAGCGAGGTGCGAATCGATGGCAACAAATAAGGAATATTTGAACTTCATACTGGATCAGCTTTCAGAGCTTGATGGTATCACCCATCGACAGATGATGGGCGAATACATCATTTATCATCATGGTAAAATCGCCGCCTACCTATGCGATGATCGGCTTCTGGTCAAGCCTGTGGCATCTGCGATAAAGATGATGCCACAGGCAAAATTCGAGACTCCTTATGACGGTGCCAAGGAAATGTTGCTGGTTGAAAATGTGGATGACCGAGCATTTTTGAAAGAACTGCTTGAAGCAATGTATCCGGAGCTACCACAGCCTAAGAAGAAATAAAGATAAGCGATACCTGGTTAACTAAACCAAGTATCGCTTATCTTTTGCTGTTGCACCCTGTTTGGCAGCTACCCTATGTCAGTAATTTTCATACTGTCTTATTGGAAGCTGCCCTTGGGGTGTCTTTTTTGTTACAGATCCAGCAGCTCCAGGTCTTCGTCCCGGACGGTGCGCAGTTCTTTTTTGTTGAGCATGTCATAAATGCAGGGCACCACAAACAGCGTCATCAGGGTGGCATACAGCAGACCGCCGATGCAGACCACAGCCACGGGACGCATCAGTGCGTTGCCGGCGGCATTGCTCAGGGCCATATCGATGAGGCCAAGGATGGTGGTGATGGAGGTCATCAGGATGGGCCGCATGCGGGTCTTGCCGGCTTCGATGATGGCTGCCCGGCGCTCCATCCCCTCGGTGCGCAGCTGGTTGATATAGTCCACCAGCACGATGCCGTTGTTGACGATGATGCCCACCAGCATGACAAAGCCGATGAGACTCACCACACTGACTTCCATGCCGCAGATCAGCAGGGCCAGGAAGCCGCCGGTGAAGGCCAGGGGAATGGTGAACATGACAATGAAGGGGGACTTAAGGCTCTGGAACTGAGCCACCATCACCAGATACACCAGTACGATGCCCAGCAGCAGCATCAGCATCAGCTGCTCCACGGCTTCCATGATGGTCTCATTTTCGCCGGAGAACACATAGCTGACGCCCTCGCCCAGATTGGCACCCGCCATGGCGCGCTGAGCCCGTGCGGTTGCCAGGGTGACATTTTCACCATCTTCCAGGGTGGCGGAGACTGTCAGGTACCGCCGCTGGTTCAGGCGCTGGATGGTGTTCAGACTGGAGGTCTCCTCGATGACGGCAATGTCGGAGAGGGCGACTTCCTTTGTTTCACCATCCTGGCCGGTAACTTCAAAGACGTAGCTCTTCATGCCTTCCACATCCAGTACTGCGCCCTCCGGCTTTTCGATGATGACAGAGGTGCTGGTGCCGTCCAGCTCCAGGGAAGCGGCAGTGGTGGAGGAAGTGAGCTTTCCGGCCAGTTCCATGTAGATCTGGGCTACCGTCAGGCCCTTTTCCATGGCCTTGTTCCGGTCCACGCTCACATGGAGGGCCGGGGCGGCGTCTTCCAGGCCATCCGTGCTTTCGGCCACGCCTTCCACCTCGCTTAAGGTTCGGGCGGCTTCCCGGGCGGCGTTTTGGAGAGCGTCCATATCATCGGCGTAGATCCGCATGGAGATGCCGCTGCCGCCGGTAAGGGCGCTGGTGTCCATCATGGCAGAGCTGCCGCTGACCTCACAGGGCAGATCCGCGCAGGCCTCCACGATCCGGTCGCTGACGGCGGAGCCCTTGTCCTCCTGGTTTGCCAGGGTGATATAGATGGTCAGGGAATGGCCGTCGCCGGAACCGCCCAGCAGGCCGCTGCCGGAATTCATCATGGCGCCGACAGTGGCGATGCCATCCACAGTCTCGATCCGGTCCAGCACTTCATCCGCCAGGGCGGTGGATTCTTCCATGGTGCAGCCCTCGGGCATGGTGACGGAGACGGTGACATTGGGCATATCCATCTCGGGCATGAAGATGAAGCCGCGGCTGAGACTGACGGCGGCAGTGACTATCAGCAGCGCCAGGGCGCCCACCAGAACGGCCATCTTATGATCCAGGGAGAAGCGGATGAGCTTTTCATACAGCGCCAGGACTTTATCCATCAGCTTGTGGCTGGTCTGCTTTTCCTCCCGCAGTAAGCCGGAGGCCATGGCGGGCACCAGAGTCAGGGCGACGATCAAACTGGCCATCAGGGAATAGGTCATGGTCAGGGCCAGATCCGTAAACAGCTGGCGGGTGATGCCCTCCACGAACACGATGGGCACGAACACGCACACCGTGGTGAGGGTGGAGGAGATGACGGCGCCGGCAACCTGCCGGGCGCCGGATACGGCGGCCTGGACGGCGTTGGCGCCCCTGGCGCGCAGGCGGTAGATATTCTCGATGACGACAACGGAGTTATCCACCAGCATACCCACAGCAACGGCAAGACCAGACAGGGAGATCATATTGATGGTAACACCGGAGAAATACATCAGCACAATGGCAAAGATGACGCTGATGGGGATGGAGCAGAGGGTGATGAAAGTGGGACGGATGTCCTTGAGGAAAATGAACAGGATGATGACAGCGAACACTGCACCCAGCAGAAGGCTGTTCATAATGGTGTCCACGATCAGATAGATATAGTCGCCCTGGTTCATCAGCGCCACGAAGGTCAGGCCGGGGAATTCCGCCTGCAATTGTTCAAAACGCGCTTCAATATTGTTGGTGGTTTCAGCGGTGGCGTAGGTGCTCTGCTTTTCGAAGGAGAGCATGACACTGTTCTCGCCGTTGAGCTTTGCATAGGTTTCAGCCTGGTTATCTGTGACCATAACAGCGGCCACATCCTTCAGGTAGATGGGCGCGATGCCCTCCATGCCCATGTCGAACAGCAGCAGGTTCGCCAGCGTGTCGGCGTCGGTGATGGGATCGCCCACGGATACCATGTAACTGACGCCGTCCTGTTCCACGAAGCCTGCCGGCATGGCGAAATTCTGGGCGGTCAGAATGTTACTGACCATATCCATGGTCAGGATATTGTTCAGGTCTGCCTGCTCCAGCGCTGTCTTGCGGCTCTCTTCCAGGGTGTCCAGACCCTGCTCGATCTGGGTCAGGGCAGCCGTCAGGGTGGAGCCGTTGACGGCCAGGTCGATGGAAGCCTGGTTCAGCTCCAGCAGTCCCAGGGTCTTCTGCTGGCTCAGCAGGGCGTAGGCGTCCTTCATCTGCAGCATACCGGCGTCCAGCTGCTTCAGGGCATCCTCCAAGGCGGCGATGCCGGTGTCGATCTGGCCCATGTTGGCTTCCATCTCAGCGATGGAGGTATCCAGCATTTCTGCGCTGAAGCCCTGGTCGGTCAGGGAATTTTCCAGCTCTTCCAGACGCTGCTGCAGGTCTTCCCAGGCGGCCTGAGCGGTTTCAATGCGCTGGCGCAGGGTGTCGATGTCCAGACCGTAGGCGGCCAGCTCCGCCTGCAGCTGTGCCCAGGCGGCTTCCATCTGCTGGTACTCGGGGGAGTTTCGGATCTCTTCCAGAGCAGCTTCGATTTCCTCGGGGCTCAGGTCGATATTGTTTTCGATCTCCTCCATCCGGGCGTCGAATTCTGCCCGCAGGGCCTGCAGGGTCTCGGCAGTCTGCTGCAGCTGCAGCAGGTCATCCAGGGTAGCTTCCAGGGAGGCAGCTTCCTTCTCCAGCTGGGCCAGGCCGGACTGCAATGCTTTCAGCACGGACAGCGTGGTTTCAAGCTGTGTCTTGCCGCTGCGCAGCTGGGCCAGCTGGTCACCCAGGTCGGCCTTGGTTGCAATGAGCTGGGACTGCTGATAGTTCAGCTCCGCTTCGCCCTGGGCCAGCTGGTCTGCCATGGATTCCTTGCCGGAATCCAGCTGATCCTTGGCGCTTTCAATCTGGGACTGGGCATTTTCCAGTTCCTGCCGGGTATCCTCCAGTTCTTCCGCGGCCACCTCCATTTTGTCAGTAATGGCGGCCTGGATATCGGCATTCAGGGCATCGATCAGACCCTGATCCAGCACGATGTGCAGTTCCTGCTGGATCATACCGGTGGTGGAGATGCGGGCCACGCCCTCGATGCCTTCCAGCTTATTCAGCAGAGTATCGTTCATGAATTCCGTCAGTTCCATGGTGGTCATGCCTTCCATGGAAACGGCGGCGACTTCGACGGGCAGCATGGAGGGATTGATCTTCAGCACATAAGGCGTGCCTACCATCTCGTCCCAGCTGGCTGACAGGGTGGCGATGGACTGCTGGATGTCCACGCCGATGGTGTCCATGTTCACGTCCTCTTCAAATTCCAGCATCACCATGCTGTAATTCTCGTTGGAGGTGGAAGTGACTTCCTTGATATGCTCCAGGGTGGACATGGATTGCTCCATGGGCTTTGTCAGCTCCGCTTCCACCTTCTCCGGGCTTGCACCGGGGTAGGTGGTCATGATCATGACATAGGGGAAGTCCATATTCGGCAGCAGATCCGGGGTCATCCGGAAATATGCCACCACGCCCAGCACCAGAATGGCGATCACCGCCACAAAGACGGTAAAGGGCTTTTTTACACTGAATTTTGGCATGAAAAGAACTCCTTTTCGGGGAATATAAAACGATTTTATTCTATCATTGCCCATTCATTTTATCAACGCCAATTGTGTAAACGATTTGTTACGAATGAAGGGAAAAAGCCCGCCGGGAAATCCCGGCGGGCTTGGTGCGGTTATTTACTTGATGGGCTCGAAATCAGCGGCGCCGTGCTTGCACAGGGGGCAGATGATGTCCTCGGGCAGGGGATCGCCCTCGTAGACCCAGCCGCAGACCTTGCAGACGTAGCCCTTCTTGCCCTCGGTCTGGGGCTTGGGCTTGACGTTCTTCTGGTAGTAGGTGTAGGTCATGGTCTCCTTGTCGGACATGACCCGGGCCTCGGTGACGGAGCAGATGAACATGCCGTGGGTGCCCAGATCCAGGTAATCCTCCACCTTCAGGCTCATGAAGGAGTTGATGTACCGGGGCAGGAACCGCAGGCCGTTGTCGCTGCGCAGCTCTTCGACATCAGCGAACTTCTCAGCGGTGCGTCCGCTCTGGAAGCCGTACTTCTGGAAGACGGCGAAGGGGGCGGAAACGTCCAGGCAGTTGACGTTCATCATGCCGGTCTGCTTGATGACGTGGTGGGAGTAGTTCTGCTTGTTGATGCAGACAGCGACGCGGTTGGGGGTGCTGGTCAGCTGGGACACGGTGTTGACAATGAGGCCGTTGTCCTTGGTGCCGTCGTTGGAGGTGACCACATACAGGCCGTAGCCGATGTTGAACAGGGCCTTCATGTCATTCTTGTTGGCGGTGTGGTCCTGCCGGGCCAGATAGTCCTGGCACAGTTCCTCAGCCAGAGCGTCCAGCTGTGCCTTGGAATCATCGTTCAGGGCGGAGAGGATCTTGACGGTGTTCTCAGCAAAGCTGATGTTTTTGGACTTCTCGAACATGCCCTTCATGATTTTGGCAGCCATAGGTGCCCAGGAGCCGTTTTCCATGAGGCCGATGGTGCGGTTCTGGTAGTTGCGCTCGGTCAGGTGGTGGATGAATTCCTTCATGAAGGGGAAGATGTCAGCGTTGTAGGTGGTGGTGGCCAGCACCAGCTTGCCGTAGCGGAAAGCATCCTCCACAGCCTCTGCCATATCGGTCCGGGCCAGGTCATGGATGACCACCTTGGGTGCGCCCTTTGCCTGCAGCTTCTGGGCCAGCAGCTCCACGGCTGCCTTGGTGTTGCCGTAGACGGAGGTGTATGCGATGACCACGCCCTCGCTCTCCACCCGGTAGGAAGACCAGATGTCATAGAGGTTCAGGTAGTAGCCCAGGTTCTCGGTGAGAACGGGTCCGTGCAGGGGGCAGATGGTCTGGATGTCCAGAGTGGCAGCCTTTTTCAGCAGAGCCTGGACCTGGGAGCCGTACTTGCCCACGATGCCGATGTAGTAGCGGCGGGCCTCGCATGCCCAGTCTTCCTCTACATCCAGGGCGCCGAACTTGCCGAAGCCGTCGGCGGAGAAGAGGACCTTGTCGTGGGAATCGTAGGTCACGATGACTTCGGGCCAGTGGACCATGGGGGCGGTGACGAAGGTCAGCGTGTGAACACCCAGATTCAGGGTGTCGCCCTCACCGACCACGATCCGCTGGTCGGCATAGTCGGTGCCGAAGAAATTGCCCATCATGACAAAAGCCTTGGCGGAAGCCACGACTGTTGCGTCGGGGTAGACCTTCAGGAAGTTTGCAATGTTGGCGGAGTGGTCAGGCTCCATGTGCTGGACGATCAGATAGTCGGGCTTTCTGCCGCCCAGGGCTGCCTGCAGATTATCCAGCCACTCGTGACCGAAATTTTTGTCAACGGTGTCCATGACGGCGATCTTTTCATCCAGGATCACGTAGGAATTATAGGCCATGCCGTTGGGGACGATGTACTGACCTTCGAACAGGTCCACCTTGTGGTCGTTGACGCCGATGTATTTGATATCGTTGGTAATCTTCATAATGATCAAGCTCCTTGTCGTTTGTCTTTCTTCGTGGCTATATTTTAGCCCGTCTGAAAAATAATTACCGTGACTTTATCACCGAAATACAGTATAATGCATTATTATAATAATGTCAAAGGAAAACAGAAAGGAGAATTCCAATGAGACCTGAGGTCATTCTTGCCGTGCTGCTGCCGTTTCTGGGCACCTGCATCGGCTCCGGATTTGTATTCTTTATGAAAGGGAAGATGAGCCGCTCCCTGGAGCGGGCGCTGACGGGCTTTGCCGCCGGCGTCATGGTGGCGGCATCCGTATGGAGCCTGATCATCCCCGCCATGGAGCAGGCGGAACACATGGGCAAGTGGTCCTTTGTTCCGGCATTCGTGGGCGTTTGGGCGGGTGTTCTGTTCCTTCTGGTGCTGGACCATGTGATTCCCCATCTGCACCTGAACAGCGAGTGCCCCGAGGGCTGCTCCTGCAATCTGGGCAAGCACACCATGATGGTGCTGGCTGTGGCGCTGCACAATCTGCCTGAGGGAATGGCGGTGGGCGTTGTGGCCGCCGGTTGGCTCACCGGCAACGAAAGCATTTCCGCCGCCGGCGCCCTGGCGCTGGCGTTGGGCATCGCAATTCAAAATATTCCCGAGGGGGCTATTATTTCCATGCCCCTGAAATCCTCCGGTATGAAGCGTGGCAGGGCATTCGGCTACGGCGTGGCTTCCGGCATCGTCGAGCCTGTAGGCGCGGTCATCACCATCCTGCTGGCGTCTTTGCTGGTGCCGGTGGTGCCCTATATGCTGGCCTTCGCCGCGGGAGCAATGCTCTACGTGGTGGTGGAGGAGCTGATCCCCGAAATGAGCGAGGGGGAGCACTCCAATCTGGGCACGGTGTTTTTCGCCGTGGGCTTCACGCTGATGATGGTGCTGGATGTGGCACTGGGATAAAAAGAAAAATGTCATTGCGAACCAGTCTGCGGACGGGTTCGCAATGACATTTTTTTATGCATTTTTACGCGTCGTGAAGGGCTTCCAGTCCCTTCCTGTCGATGAGCTCCACCGCGCCCCGGGTCAGCTTTACCAGATTTTCGCCCTGGAAATATCGCAGCATCCGGGTGACTACCTCCCGGGCGGTACCCATGTGACCTGCGATCTTCTCGTGGGTGATCTTGAGAACGGCGGTATTTTCGATGTTGCTTTCTTCCAGCAGGAAGCCTGCCAGCCGCTTGTCGAAGCTCTTGAACATGATCTGTTCCATCAGCCACATCAGCTCGGAGAAGTGGCTGGAGATCAGCTCGTTGCAGTAGTTGGCCACCACGATGGATTCATCCATCAGGTCCTTGAACAGACACGCGGGAATGATCCACAGCTCCGAGTCCTTCTCTGCCTCGATGATGATGTCGAACTGCATGCTGGGCATGACGCAGGAGGCGGAGAACAGGCAGACGTCCATTTCAAACAGACGATTGATGGTGATCTCGCGGCCGTCGGGGGAGAGCATGTAGCTGCGCAGCTGGCCGGACTTGATGACCAGCAGGCCAAGGCAGTCCATACTGCCGTTGTGCAGAACCGTACCCTTTTTTGCATTGCGGAATTCCGAAGCGTCCTCAATGGTCTGCCGCTGGGCGGGGGTCAGCTTCTTCCAAATCGAAAAGTAATTGCCAAGTTCCACGGTGATCCCTCCAATCCTTATTAGTATAGCGAATCTGTCAGGAAAAGTCAAATTCCATATCATAGGAAATGCTGCCATCGGAAGATGGCAGCATGTTGCTTATTTGTGTTTCCGGATGCGTCTGACAATGGCCCGGACGATGACCGCAGCGATCAGCGCAAGCAGCAGGATGACACCCAGGGCGATAAATGTAAACTTGTTGGCGTTTTTCAGCAGATCCAGAGGATCCAGACTGGAATGGATCAGCTTCCGGCCGTCGGGCTGGGCGTACTGTTCATCCATTTCGCCGCCCATGCTCTGCAGGTAGGAGGCGATGGCGTACCATTCCTTGACAGGCACGCCGTTTTCGTCCCGGACCACATAATCGGCCAGTCTGGCCATATCGATGGGCACGCCGTTTTCGTTCCGGGGGGTGATCTGGATCAGGCCGAAGGATGTTGCCTCCACATTGCCCAGCATCTGGCCGGCATACATGCCGGTGACCACCCGGTAGAGCCTGTCGTCCTCAATGGCTTCCAGACTGCCGTCAGGGCGGTGGAGTCTGGCGTAGTCCACCTTGTTGAAGATCATGCGGTTTGTGTTGACGGAGTAATGAACGCCGGAGATATAAAGCTGCGCGCTGTTCATCAGGGGCTGGACGGAGCCGTCCACCTCCAGCGCGGCTTTCAGATCGGCGCCGGTGATATAGATGGACACCAGCTCGCCCTCGGTGCCTACACCCAGGGACGCTGCGTTGAAGATATCGGAAACGGTGACGTCACCCAGGGGGACGGTCTCCCGGAGAACGCCGGCGGCGGTCAGTGCCACATCCACAGGCGCGCCGGTGGCCCGCTCCACCGCCCATTTGTAGGCGTCGGAGAACAGGTTGCCCAGGGTGGATTCGTGGAGGGTGGCCTTGACCTGCTTCAGAGGCTCAAAGGGATAGGAATTATGCACCAGCACTTCATCAAAGCTGACACCGTAATTGGAAAGATAGTCCTGCTCCACATCGGCCTTGAAGCTTTCGACCAATGCGGCGGTGGCAGGATCTTCCTCCACCGTTTCGTCAATGGGGATCAGCCGGTAGTCTGTCAGGAAAGTGGTATCATCGGCATGCTGCTCCATCTGCACCACGCCCAGGTACTTGCCGTACTCGCCGCAGGAGACGATCCAGGTGCCGCCCACCTGGATGGGCTCTTTCAGCGTGGTGTGGGTATGGCCGGAGACGATCAGGTCGATGCCGGAGACATTCTGGGCAAGCGCATAGTCCTCACCCTCGCCGCCCTCGGTGCCGGTATGGGACAGGGCGATGACGATTGGCTCCGCGCCGTAGGTCTCCAGACATGCGGCGGTGGCCTCATCCACCACCCGCTGGGAGGTCTCCGTGATGTCATGGAGGATCTGGCCGGAATTGGGGGCGCATTCATCGGAATCCACGCCCATGACGCCGAAAAGGACAAAATACACGCCGCCCCGCTCCAGGATCATGTAATCCCGAACGCCGTAGTTTTCGAAGGCGGCCCAGACGGCGGCAGAATCCTCCGTGTATTCCGCATCGCCCTCCACCGGGGGCAGATAGTTGGCCTCCACAATGGCGGGAACGGGATCCCCGGAATCCGCGGCGGCGTTCAGCATGGAGGCGAAGCCGCTGGGGAGGTAGTCATATTCGTGGTTGCCGAAGGTGGTGGCGTCATAGCCCATGGCGCCCATCATCCGCAGTTCGATGGCGGAGGTGGCGAAAGCGGTCTGGAACAGAGATCCCATGGAGAAATCGCCGCCATCCACCAAAATGGCGTCGGGATGGAGCGCTTTCTGCGCGTTGATGACGGTCATCAGCCGGGCGTAGCCGCCGTATTCGCCGCCGTCTTCGGAGACCGACGGCAGCAGATGGGAGTGGAGATCGTGGGTGAAGAGAATGGTGGCCTGTTTGGTTTCCTGATTGGCGGACACGGTACCAAACAGCGGCACCATCACAGCCAGCACCAGCATCAGTGCCAGCAGGCGTTTCAGATTGTTTGCCATAGTCATTCCTCTTTCGTAATATGGATATGAAATACCATATCATATTTTCCGTCCTGGTACTAGAATTTTTTACAGATTTTTGTATAATAGCCCCAGGAGGGGATCCATATGAATCTGAACGCCATCATCCACCGCAGCGCCCTGCCGGACTGCTATGCCCTGAACAAGGACGAAGTGGTCATCAACATCCGTACCGGCAAGGACATCACTGCTGTCAATCTCATTCACGAAGATCCGTATATGTTCGGCATTTCCGGCGATTTCCGCTGGAATGGAAAGACCGTCCCTATGCAGGTGCGCCATGAACTGAAGCACTGCTTCATCTGGTCCGCCGTTATCCGCCCCCGGTACAAGCGGGTGCAGTACTGCTTTGAAGTGTTCTGCGGCAAGCGGAAGATGGTGGTGATGGAGGATGACATCTATCCCCCCAGGATGCTGCACAAGCACGGCCGCTGGAAGCAGTATTTCAAATTCCCCTGGCTCAATGCGTCCGACGTGATTAGCCCGCCAGCCTGGGTGGCGGATACGATCTGGTATCAGATCATGCCCGAACGCTTCTGCCGGGGCGATGATGCCCCCAAGCGGATGAAGCTGAAAAAATGGAACGACCGGAACCATATCACGGGCTGGGATTTCTTCGGCGGCGACCTGCGGGGCATTATCGACAAGCTTCCCCATATCAGGGATCTGGGCATCACCGGCATTTATTTGCTGCCCATTTTTGAATCCAATTCCAATCACAAGTACAATACCTTTGACTATAAGCGCATCGATCCCGATTTCGGCACCGAGGAGGACCTGCGGGAGCTGGTGCGTACTGCCCATGACCTGGGGATCCGGGTCATGCTGGACGCAGTATTCAACCATTCCGGCACGGAGTTTTTCGCCTGGAAGGATGTGTGGGAGCGGGGAGAGGAATCGCCCTACTTTGACTGGTTCTGCATCGAGGAGCGCCCCTTCCGCCGCAAGCGCGGCAGCCTGAAGGACGGCCGGTATTACGGCTTTGCCTTCATTGATTCCATGCCCAAGCTGAATACCGGCAACCCCGAAGTCGTCGATTACTTCCGGAAAATCTGCGAATACTGGGTCACGCAGTGGAACATCGACGGTATCCGCTTCGATGTGGGCAACGAGGTGTCCCATTCCTTCCTGAAAACCATGAACCGGAGCCTGAAGAAGCTGAATCCTGACCTGTTCCTGCTGGGCGAGATCTGGATGGACTCCATCGAATGGCTGCGGGGAGACGAATACGATTCCGTCATGAATTTCCCCTTTATGGAATCGATCAACAATTTCTGGGTGGATGCCGATGCCACCAGCCAGGACCTCCAGTACGGCCTGGAACGGGTCTACAGCCTGTACGCCCGGCAGACCAGCCGGTGCATCTTCAATTTCATGGACAACCACGATACCCTCCGGGCGATCAACCGCACGGGCAGTCTGGATAAGCTCTATCAGGAACTGACAATTCTGATGACGCTGCCCGGCTCCGCCTGCGTTTATTACGGCACGGAGATCGCCATGCCCGGCGGCCATGATCCCGACTGCCGCCGCACCATGCCCTGGGATGAGATCGAGGCGGGCAAACATGATGCGGCCATCACGGAACTGAAGAAACTCATCGCCCTGCGGAAAGACCATCCCCAGACCCGGGACCTGGAGATCCGCTGGCACCACAATCCCATCCATCCCCGGCTCATCTGCTATGACCGCCCCGGCCGGGACGGCATCCTGCGGGTCTGGATCAACGGCGGCACGGAGTCCGTGCCCCTGAAGACCGTCAACGCGGTCTACGCCCGGAAGCTGGAGGGTACCAATCTTCTCCCAGGCGGTGTGCTGGCGGAATTGGTATGATCATTACAGGGGAGGGGCTTGCCCCTCCCGCTGCGCAGCAGATTTTTCCTCAAAACGAGAAATTATCCTTGACAAAAGATGCCCCCTGTGCTAGAATACATCAGGTAACTGAACAGTACTGTTTATTCGGAGTGATACCCAAGAGGCCGAAGGGGCTCCCCTGCTAAGGGAGTAGGCGTCTAAAAAGCGCGCGAGGGTTCAAATCCCTCTCACTCCGCCAGGAAATGTCACATCCCATATGGGGTGTGACATTTTTTTGTTGCCCAGATAAGGGCTTTGAACCTATCGGACATGACAGTCCGGGGGTTGTAAAGGATATAATTCCTGCGTGTTGCCGATACACATCAATTCCAATAATCTGCTGTTTCCTTGACTTGAAGCGAAAAACTATTTAGAATTAGAATAAGATCGCAATTCATAAAAGGAGAGGATAGCATGATGGATGTCATCGACAATTTGGCGGAGCTTCCCGTGGTATGCATGGGAATTTCTGTGTTTCTTTTCCTGCTTGGTTTTTGCATGATATATGGTATTCTAGATTCATTGCTGAAAATGCACAGAAGCAAGTCTGCCGTTCAGAAAATCAAGAAAGAGTACAAACTCATACACAGAGTGTGGTTCATTCCTTTTGAAACCAACTGTATTCATGCAGTGAAATTTTGTAAGGGTCTGATTTTGTTTTGGCGAATTAGATGTTTTACCTTTGCTCTCTATCTGATGCTTGGATTGGGAGCCATGTTTGGCTTATCGGTGAATGAAGTCATAGCATGGTTTGGTGCAGGAATGTTTGTTTTCTTCGATGTTCCTCAGTTTGCTATTTTTCTGCTTTTGGCTCGTCCTTTTATCGGACGGTTCCGGGAGTTCAGCTTTGAGAAATACCATAACACCAAGGATCGTAAGAGCCTTCTTTAGCGCAAGGACACTTACGCAGCACCCGGCTGGATGGCGGCAGCATTATGAATTTCGCCATCGATGAGATATATAAAATGGAAAAGTGAAGGAAGAAACAGTTATGATCTGCCATCCTATTGAACCGGTATATAATGAAGAATCCCGCATCCTGATCCTGGGCAGCTTCCCGTCGGTGAAATCCCGGGAGGAGATGTTCTTCTACGGACATCCCAGCAACCGATTTTGGCAGGTGCTGGCAGCAGTATTCCATCGGCCTGTACCGGTGAGCGTTGCGCAGAAGCGGGCGCTGCTGCTTTCGGAAAAAGTGGCTCTGTGGGATGTGATCGCTTCCTGCGAAATTACGGGCAGTTCCGACAGCTCCATCAAAAACGTGGTGCCGAATGATCTGAGCCGGATCCTGGATACGGCGAGCATCGAGAAAATATTCGTCAACGGAAAGACCGCTGAGAAGTATTACCGCCGCTGGCTTTTGAAAGTCACTGGAAGGGAAGCGGTTTGCCTGCCATCCACGTCTGCGGCCAATGCCGCCTGGTCCCTGGAGCGGCTGACGGATGCCTGGAAGACCATCCGTTCTTGACTTTTTTCCAGGAAGATGATATCATTACCGAGTATGGAGAGTTGTCCGAGTGGTTTAAGGAGCCAGTCTTGAAAACTGGTGATTCCGAAAGGAACCTAGGGTTCGAATCCCTAACTCTCCGCCAAAGCAAAAATCCGCCCCTTGTGGGCGGATTTTTGCTTTGATGGGCGTTGGGATTCGAAAGGACGGCCCGCGCGAAGCGAGGGTAAAAAAGTGTCCGTGGGAGGATTCGTCGACTCAGGACATTAACTGCGAAATGCTGAATTGAAGGTGTTCATTTTCTTTCTCACATGGGGATTCCGGATCGAATAAGTTAGATATTCATGGGTAAACTGTTAACGCGAATTTGATGTGTTCCATGATGGATTTCCTGTGTCAAAGAGGGGGGATATTATGTACAATTCGATATGGACCGATCATGTTCAGATGCCGGCTTTCCCGCGGCTGGAGCAGGATCTGAAAACGGATGTTCTGATTATTGGCGGTGGACTGGCGGGTATTCTGTGTGCCTGCACACTGGCCCGGAGCGGCGTGGATTACGCGCTGATCGAGGCGGATCGGATCTGTCACGGCGTTACGAGAAATACCACGGCGAAGATCACATCCCAGCACGGCTTGATCTACGGAAAACTGATCCGGGAATTTGGTGAGGAGACCGCCAGGAAATATTGGGAAATCAATGAAACGGCCATTCGGGAATACCGGAGGCTTGCAGATAATGTGGCATGTGATTTTGAAATCAAAGATAACCTGATATACGCAGTCGACTCCACAAAGGAACTGGATGAGGAGATGGCTGCGCTGGAACGGCTGGGGATTCCGGCGCAGTTTGTACAGAAGCTTCCGCTTCCGCTGACCACGGCCGGAGCGGTCCGGTTCCGGAATCAGGCTCAGTTCAATCCCCTCAAACTGATTTCGGGGATCGCGAAAGGGCTGAACATCTATGAGAAGACAGCTGCAAAAGCATGCGAAGGAAATACGGTGCTGACCGATAGCGGGAAGATCACCGCTTCCAAAATCATCGTGGCGACTCATTTTCCGATCCTCAATCAGCATGGCAGCTACTTCCTGAAAATGCATCAGCAGCGGTCCTATGTGCTGGCACTGGACAATGCGCCGAAGCTGAATGGGATGTATCTGGATGCGGCCGAAAATGGCTTGTCCTTCCGCAATTGCGGCGAGCTGCTGCTGGTGGGCGGTGGCGGCCACCGGACGGGGAAGAAGGGGGGCGGCTGGGCGGAACTGGAGTCATTCGCTGTGCGGAGCATTCCCGGTTCCAAAGAAATCCGCCGCTGGGCAACGCAGGACTGCATGACCCTGGATGGGGTGCCATATATCGGCCGGTACAGTAAAAGAACGCCCAACCTCTATGTGGCGACGGGCTTCAATAAATGGGGAATGACTTCTTCCATGGCAGCATCCATGGTCCTCAGTGATTTGGTGCAGGGACGGGAGAATTCCTATGCGGATCTTTTTTCGCCATCGCGCACCATGCTCAGACCGCAGTTGTTCATCAATGGGGCTGAGGCTGCAGTGAATCTGCTGACGCCCACAAAACCCCGATGCCCCCACATGGGGTGCGCCCTGAAATGGAATCCACAGGAGCATAGCTGGGATTGCCCCTGCCACGGGTCGCGGTTTGGAAAGGACGGCAGCCTGCTGGATAATCCTGCAACGGGCGACTTGAAAAAACCATAAAGACAGCAAAACAGGGGCAGAAATCGAAGCGCTTCTGTGCGTCTGACCAGATGAAAATTCCCGGCACCCGCCCGCTTACAGGCAGCAGATAGTGATCCTGCGCAGCTGGCGGATCAGACTTGCGCATTGACGCATTTTGCGGGGGATATCGGATTAGTCCCTTAACTGACAGCCACCGGCACAAAGCCGGTGGTTGTGTTTTTTTGCGGAAGAAAATGGAATTGCGCTTCACGGTCGTATTATATATAATAGATAACCAAATCGGGAAAGAGGTGAGACCATGCGCAGCGAGCAGGAAGTAAACAGCGCCCTGGAGCGGTATGCGGATATGGTTCTGCGGCTGTGTATGGTGTATCTGAAAAACGGGGCGGATGCGGAGGATATTTTCCAGACGGTCTTTCTGAAATATGCCCTTCATAGCCGGGACTTTGAAAATGCGGAGCATGAAAAAGCCTGGCTGATCCGGGTGACGGTCAACGCCTGCAAGGATCTGCTGAAGAGCTTCTTCCACAGCCGCACCATTGCCATGGATGATTTTTCGAAATATGCACCGGCGGTGACGGCGGAGCAGTATGCGGTGATGGAGGCTGTCTGGTCGCTGCCGAAGCAGTACCGGGATGTGATCTATCTGCACTATTACGAGGGCTATACCGCCCCGGAGATCGCGGGGATCCTGAAACGCAACCCCAATACGGTCTACACCCATCTGCACAAGGGGAAGAAACTGCTGAGAGAGATTCTGGGAGGTGTTATGGATGGATGATCGAATCAGAGCGGCCTTTGACGCTGTTCAGGCGCCGGAGCGGCTGAAGCGGCAGACCAGGGCAGCGCTGCGGAAAAAAACCTTTGACTATGGCCGGAATCTGATCCGGCTGCGAAGTGCCCGCAGACGGCTGGCGGCGGGGCTCCTGGTTTTGGTTCTGGTACTGACCGGGACAGGGGTCTGGTTTTTTCCCACCACCAGTATCGGCATGGATGTCAATCCATCCGTTGAGCTGAAGGTCAACGCCCTGGACCGGGTGATTGCCCTGCGGGGAAGGAATTCTGACGGGATTGCCCTGGCAGAGGAAATAGACGTAGCCGGCATGGCTTATGATGACGCGATGCAGCGGATCCTGCTCAGCCACAGCCTGGAACCCTATCTGGAGCAGGGCAGTACCATTACCATCACAGTAGCTGGCGGGGACCAGGTCCACAGCGAGGAAATGCTGAGTAAAGTGCTGTGCCGGGCCTACAACATTGCCGCAGAAGAAAATGTGGTCTACTATCAGGTGGACTGGGAAACGGTCCGGGCCGCCCAGGCGGTGGGATTGTGCATTCCCCGGTATCTGGCCTGGCAGCAGCTTCTGCAGGAGGATCCCACCATCACGGCGGAGGATGTCAGGCAGCTGCCCAAGGAAGAGATCCATCAGATGGTGCAGATGAATACCATGGAAAATCCCTGTGGGGAATAAAGAAAAGAGGAAAGAACATGCTGATGCTGATTTGGAACAATATTTCCCGGCGGCGGACCCAGTCCACCCTGACGGTGACCATTACCATGCTGACGGTGCTGGTTTTCGTGATGGTGCT
The DNA here is from genome assembly GCA_017465745.1 of Oscillospiraceae bacterium. Classification (GTDB taxonomy): domain Bacteria; phylum Bacillota; class Clostridia; order Oscillospirales; family Oscillospiraceae; genus Faecousia. The sequence continues at coordinate 114,255 of JAFTVM010000006.1, read as the reverse complement.
GGGCGTCTTTCAGACGGTGAATCAGGGCCTTGCCCTGAGCCGGGAGCGGCTGGGTGCGGATGCGGTGCTGATCCCGAAATATTCCGCCGCCAAGGGCGATGACCTGCTGTTCACCGCCATGCCGGAGAATATCTACATGCCCATTGAAACCGTGGAACAGGCCGGGCAGCTGGAAGGCATCGCCGCCATGACGCCCCAGTTTTACTGCCAGACTCTGGAACTGGGCTGCTGTGAGCCAGGCGAAGCTGTCCGAATTATCGGTTATGATGCCGAAACGGATTTTCTGCTGAAGCCGCATCTGGATGGGGAATGTCAGAATGGGATCAACGGAGAACAGCTGATCGTGGGCAGCAATTTTGAAGATGATGATCTGCTGGGCCGAAACTATATGCTCCTGGGCCGGGTGCTGGAAGTGGTCGGCATCCTGCAGCCCACCGGCAGCGGTATGGACAGCACCTTCTTCATGGACTGGCGCACCGCTCAGGATCTGTGTCTGGAGTCCGAAGTCCTGAGCCAGAGCTGGACCGGGCGCGACCCCCACGACTACATCTCCGTCATCATGATCAAGTTCGAAAATGGCGTGGATCCGGATGCCTTCGTCCGGCAGGTGGAGGAATCCGGCATGGAGGCCAAATGCCTTCTGACCGGCGATACCATCGCATCTGTGCAAAGTCAGCTGCAGGTGACCATGCAGGTGATGTTCGCCCTGTGGCTGGCGTCGCTGCTGATCGCAGTGCTGTCTCTGGTGGGACGGTTCAACGCACTGGCAAAGGAACGCAAGAAGGAAATCGGTCTGCTGCGGGCAATCGGCCTGAAAAAGGGGCAGGTCTTTGCGCTGATCATCGGTGAAACCTGCACCATGGCGCTGATGGGTGGTTTGCTTGGCAGCGGCATTGCGCTGCTGGCCATGCACCCCGTTATCGGGATGCTTAAGGACGCGTTCAAGCTGTCTCCCTCCGTCTGGAATCCTTCGCTGGCGCTGCTCTGCGGCGGTGCCGGTGTGGTGCTGGCGGGAGTGCTGGGATTTGCAGCGGCGGTTTCTCCGGCGTGGAGGAGCGCGTCCATGGATCCCCAGGCTGCCATTACACAGGGAGAGGTGAACTGATATGGAAATCTGCAAGCTGGAACATATTCACAAGGACTACCGAATGGGCGAGGTCGTGACGCCCCTGAAAGATATCTGTCTGAACGTCCATGCCGGTGATTTCATCGCAGTGGAGGGGCCCTCCGGCATCGGCAAGAGCACCCTGCTGTATGTGATGGGAACGCTGCTGCAAAGCGACGAGGGCTGCTATTTCTTTGAAGGAAAAGATGTATCCAGGCTGTCCGATGCGGAGAAATCGGAGCTTCGGGCGAAGAAGATCGGCTTTCTCTTCCAGGACAGCACCATGATCCAGGCACTGACCCTGCGGGAGAATCTGATCTTCACCCAGGGCGTGGGCGGAAAGAAGGATCCGAAAAAGGTGGACGAGCTGCTGTATCAGTTTGGTCTCGAGGATCGGGCGGATTTCTTTCCCCATCAGCTTTCCGGCGGTCAGCGCCGCCGTGCCATGGCAGCCCGGGCGCTGCTTCATAATCCCAGACTGATTCTGGCGGACGAACCCACCAACGATCTGGATGACCACTGGTCCGAGGAAGTCATCCGGCTCCTGAAGGAGCAGGCCGGGAAGGGGACTGCTGTGATCATGGTCACCCACAACAGCCGCTGGGCCAAAACAGCCACCCGCCGCATGCGCCTGGAAGATGGTGTCCTGACAGATATGAATGCGTAAATGGAGGAATACGAAATGAAAACCAAACTGAGTAATATTCTTATCGTCCTGCAGCTTCTCGCCGGGGCCGTCATGGTGGGCGCTGTGAAGATCTGGGCGCCCGTCTGCGGCGGGCTGCTGGAGCTGGCCAGCGGCAAGCAGGTGCCCATGAAGTGCCACTGGGCGGCACAGGCTGCGATGGCGGTTGCATTTATCATTCTGGCAGCTGCCGTCATGGCGCTGCTGGCAAAGAAGGAATACAAGGGCCTGATGGTGGTCACCGCCGTGGCGGGGGCGGTGCTGTTTCTGGTTTTTACCAGCCTGATCGGCGTTTGCGCCAACGAGGAGATGCGCTGCAATGTGACCAGGCTCTGGGGCATGGGCGCGGCGGCTGTCACCATTGCCGCATCGGGCATCAACCTGCTCAGCGGCAGGGAAGGCCAGATCCCGGATTGATCCCAAAGCCGAAAAATCGACCCAGGAGGAAGCTATGCTGAAAATCAGAATTCCCGGACGGGGGGAGATGGTGCTGTCCCACCTGATCCTGGACTACAACGGCACCATCGCCGAAGACGGCTGTATTATCGAGGGCGTTGCCCGGCGGCTGGAGCAGCTGCGCCGGGATCTGCAGATCTGCGTTATCACCGCCGATACCCACGGCACCGCCGCAAAACGTTGTGAGGGACTGCCTCTGGAGGTCAAGACCTTTCCCACCACCGAAGTGGGGGAAATCAAGGCCGCGGAAGCGAAGAAGCTCACCGGCGGTGTGGTGACCATCGGCAACGGCTTCAACGACATCCAGATGTCCGATGCAGCTGACCTTTCCATCTGCGTCATCGGCAAAGAGGGCTGCTGCGGCGCCCTGCTGAGCCGCTGCGACGTGGTGGTGACCTCCATCCACGATGCGTTGGACCTGCTGCTGAAAACTGACCGTCTGCGGGCAACCCTGCGCACCTGAGCCTGGTCTGCATATCAAAAAACAGGAAACGCCTTTGGGGGTTTCCTGTTTTTTACAATCCTGCGGACTTTTTTGTGGGTCATACCGGGCGCAGGAGCGTGGCGGGGGGGCAGAAACGGAGGCCCATGAATATTAAAATTGAATATACCAATAACGAAAACAAAAGGTTGGAAAATATGCCCCAAATCTGGAGGAAAATGATAAATAATTCATTGACACGTTTTGGCATCAGGTGTATACTATAGGGGTTTGGAGGATTTTTGTCTTTATATGAAAGACAGGAAACTTCGGATCGGAACGGAGCTGCCATGGCTTTTCCAGTGAGCCGGGGGAGGGGCCGTTCAAAGAAAAATATATAGGAGGATATGATGAAACGTGTGAGAAATTCTGTCCGCGTTCTCGCTCTGGCGCTGGTGCTGTGCATGATAATGGCCATGGGCGTTTTCGCGGCCGACAATGGTTCCGTGTGGATCACGGAAACTGACACCGACGATGGCACTGTTGCCTTCATTGTCACCGACGCTACCGTCACCGACGGTCTTGTGGCTGTGAATTATGATGCACAGAAGCTGACTTATCAGTCCGTCACCGTCAACGAGTCCTGCGTTGCCATGCATGCTGTCAATGCTGACGAAGCGGGCGTCGTACTTATCAGCTGGGTCGCCCCCGAGGCTTTCGTTCCTGAGGGAAATGAAATGCTGATCCAGGTGAACTTCGCCGGCACTTCCAGCGAGGATGTGACCCTGGAGGGTACCCTGACCGGCGCGGAGATCACCGATGCACCCGCAGTGGATAAGCTGGCGCTGTATAAGACCGTTCTGCAGGCGCAGGGTCTCGATGAGGACAACTACACTGCAGAATCCTGGGCCGCTTTTGAAAAGGCTCTGGCTGCCGCCGAGGCAGTCCTGGCTGATCCCGCTGCCACGCAGGCTGAGGTGGACGCCGCCGTTGCAGCGCTGCGTGCCGCCATCGATGCCCTGGAGCTGGCCGATGTGCCCGCCGGTGGTGTGGACAAGCGCGAGCTGAAGAAGGCCATTATCATTGCAGAGGGCCTGAAGAAGGGCAACTACACCGAGTACAGCTGGAATGCTCTGGTGGAGGCTCTGGAAGACGCCAGAGAAGTATTTGATGATCCCAACGCCACCCAGGCTGAGGTGGATGCCGCTGCCGCTGCGCTGAAGGCCGCCATTGCCGGTCTGAAGATCAAGGGCGTGGAGACCGGTGACGATGCTGACCTGGTTGTGCCCATTGTGCTGGCCGTGGTCTGTGTCGTGGCCATCGTGGCGGTCCTGGTGGTCATGAATAAGAAAAACAAGGGAGGCAAGGCATGATGAATATGAGAAGATTTCTGGCAGTCTGCCTTTGCCTGTGCATGGTTCTGTCCCTGGTTCCTGTGAGCGTTTTTGCCGCGCAGACCGATGATACCATCGTGACCGATCTGGCCATCGAGCAGCTGGATGGTAATGACTACTCCCTGGAACTGAATACCGATTCCGCCGCCCAGAAGCTGGAGGCTGAGGAGGTTTACGCCGATGACGACCAGGTCAAGGTCATCATCGTTATGGAAGAGGAATCCGTCATGGAGACCGACGTCAACGCTGTGGTCAATGACGAGACCCTGGAGCAGGTCCAGGCGCTGGAAGAGACCCAGGCTGACGTGGTTGCCGCCATCGAAGAGACCGTTCTGGAGGGCGAGTCTCTGGATGTGGGCTACAACTACACCTGGCTGCTGAACGCAGTCTCCGCCGAGGTTCCCTACGGCATGATCTCCGACATCAAGGCTGTGGACGGCGTCAAGGACGTTCTGCTGCAGCGGGTCTACCATGTCTGTGAGAACACGGCCCAGCCCCTGACCAACAACGACGGCGCCATGATCGGCCGTGAGGAAACCTGGGCAAACGGCTACAGCGGTGAGGGACTGGTCATCGCCGTCATCGATACCGGTCTGGACATCAGCCATCAGAATTTCCAGGCCCTGGACGAGGACGTGGAGATCGCCCTGACCGCTGATGACATCAGAGCGGATCTGGCATCCAAGCCCCTGAACGCCACCGCCCGTTACGAAGGCCTCAGTCTGGAGGACGTTTATGTCAACTCCAAGGTGGTCTTCGGCTTCAACTATTGCGATGACAACACCAACTTCACCCACAGCGGCGACACCCAGGGCGACCATGGTACCCATGTTGCCGGTATTGCCGCCGCCAACAAGGTGGAAGGCAGCGATGTGGTGGGTGTTGCGCCCGATGCCCAGCTGATGGCCATGAAGGTCTTCGGCCTCAACGGTGAGGGCGCCGGTGACGCTGCCATCCTGGCTGCACTGGAAGACGCCAAGATGCTGGGCGCCGACGTCATCAACCTGTCCCTGGGTTCTCCCGCAGGCTTCACCACCTCCGGTGATTTCCAGATGGACGAGTACTTCGCCCTGATCGGCGAGTCCGACGTGGTGCTGACCATCTCCGCCGGTAACAATTTCAACTCCGGCTACGGCAACACCTGGGGCACCAACCAGAACCTGACCAGCCATCCCGACAACGCTGTGCTGGGTGCCCCCGGCGCCTACCACAACGTCATGTCCGTCGCTTCCGTGGAGAATGTGGCATATCCTGCCCTGTACATCGATGTAGACGGTTACAAGATGGGCTATGCTGACACTGCAACCGACTTCCCCCGCTATCCGCTGACCACTCTGACCGACGAGTACGGCGTTGTTGCCGTGCCCAATACCGGCGCTCCCGAGGACTACGAGGGTCTGGATGTCACCGGCAAGGTGGCCCTGGTCCAGCGCGGTGTCCTGAGCTTTGTGGAAAAGGTCGACAACGCCGCTGCTGCCGGTGCTGTGGCCTGTATCGTTTACAATAACACCACCGGCGAGATCGGCATGGATCTGACTGACAGCGAAACCCTGATCCCCGCTGTTTCCATCACCATGGCCAATGGTGAGTATCTGCTCGCTGCGCTGGAAGAGAATGCGAATCTGACCATCTCCTTCCCCGAGGATCTGGCCAATATGGAGAATTCCGCTGCCTACACCATGAGCAGCTTCTCCTCCTGGGGTCCTGCACCCGACCTGACCCTGGAGCCTGACATCACCGCCCCCGGCGGCAATATCTACTCCACCACCAACGACGGCACCTACGGCGTCTACAGCGGCACCTCCATGTCCGCCCCCAACCTGGCCGGTATCTCCGCCCTGGTCATGGAGTATGTCCGTGAGAACTTTGATGACGAGACCACCGACTATCGTGAGCTGGTCCGGGACCTGCTGATGTCCACCTCCGAGCCCCTGGTCTATCCCGACAACGGTGTGACCTATTCTCCCCGTTCCCAGGGCTCCGGCCTGGCTAACGCCTTCAATGCCGTCAACACCCGGGCTTACCTGACCGTGGACGGCAGCGACACCGCCAAGGTGGAGCTGGGCGACGACAACGGCCGCACCGGTTCCTACGATTACGCGTTCAACGTCCACAACTTTGGTGACAGCCCCATGTTCTATGCGCTGAACACCACTGCCCAGACAGAAGGCGTTACCTCCTACGGTGAAGGCGGCGACGGCCAGGACTTTATGTCCGGCACTCCCGTTGCCCTGTCTGCTGCGACCACCACCGAATCCGACGCCTCCATTCTGACCCACGATGTGGACGACAGCGGCATCTGCGGCTCCCATGACGCATACTGGATCTACCAGGCTGTGCAGGGCGCCCCCATGGACGAAAACTGGAGCGATGTGGCATTCCGCTACGACACCACCGCCGACGAGGCTGTCTCCGCCGATGACGTTCAGGCTTACCTGGATGCCCTGGTGGGCAAGGCGTCCGTGGCTGACCTGGAAGCCGAAGTGCTGATGGTCGCTGCCGGTGAGACTGCTGTGGTCAATGTCAATGTCACCCTCACCGAGGACGACAGGGCTTACTTCGATAAGTTCTTCGTCAACGGCGGCTACGTGGAAGGCTTCACCTACCTGACCGCAAAGAACGCAGGCGCAGTTTCCCTGTCCCTGCCTTACCTGGGCTTCTACGGCGACTGGGCTGAGCCCAGCGTGCTGGACGATGAGGTCTACTACTACGACTACCTGAACGAGCGTCGGGTGGGTAACCAGTACTACCACGCCATCTGGTCCGAATTCGGCCAGCTGCCCGATGGTTCCATGGACTCCACCGTTCCCGGCGCCAACCTGTATGTGAATGAGGTTTTCGATCCTGCCCACATCTCCCTGTCGCCCGACGGCAACGGCTACTTTGATTCCATCATCAATGCCTACATCTCCACCATGCGAAACGCAGCAGAGATGACCGTCACCTACACCGACGCCAATACCGGCGAGGTGTACGACAGCAGAACCTACGAAAATATCTCCAAGAGCTACTTCAACCAGGGCGCCGGCGCGCTGATGCCCAGCGTTTATTCCTGGTACGACCTGGATCCCTACGATGTTGCCGGCCTGCCCAACAACACCGAGCTGATCCTGGAATTTGCCCTGAAGGGCGTGGATGCCGATGACACCTACGAATCCATCAGCTATCCCATCACCATCGACCTGGAGGCTCCCCAGCTGCTGAGTGTCCGGAAGCTGCATGATCTGGACACTGACGAGAAGTTCCTGGAGGTGTCCTTCCGTGACAACGTCTCCACCGCAGTCGTGGGCATGATGGACGGCAGCTCCATCGTCGAGTTCATGCGCGAGGGCGTTGAGGACGTGGCTGAGGATGAAAACGGCTATCAGAATTATACCGTTACCTATGATATCACCGACGTTACCAGCAACAAGATCATTCTGGTCCTGGGCGACTACGCCCTGAACGAGTCCTATTACGGCCTGAACCTGAACGGCGACGGCAACTCCTTCGATGATCTGGTGGCCTTCCAGTATGACTACGCCACCGGCGTCAACAGATGGGTCGCCTTCGGTGAGGGCGTCGATATGGACGAGACCGGCATCTTCTCCAGCGATATCAATTTCGTCGCTGCTGAGTACGTCAACGGCCAGGTCCTGGCCCAGACCGAGGACGGCAAGCTCTACGGCTTCGCCTACGAGGATATGCTGACCGACAGCCTGGATCTGGAAGAGACTTACATCACCACTCTGGACAATATCTATCAGGACTTTGCCTACAACTACGCCGATGGCAAGCTCTACGGCCTGTACATCTACGAGGATCAGTGGGGCACCGCAACCTACATCAATTCCATCAACATCCGCGGCGCCTACTATGATGAAGAGAATTGGGTGGATGTGGAAGCATACCAGGAAGACTGGATTGTCAACCGTGACGGCCTGTGCGGTCTGACGCTGGCCTGTGACGACGAGGGCATCATGTACGTCATGGGTCTGAGCTACGAGGATGTTTGGAACAATGAAACCGGCGAGTGGGAGACCGTTGAGAGCAACGCGCAGCTGTGGAAGTTCTATCCCCAGAATTATTACGGCTCCGTTTCCTACCGTTCCACGATGCTTGGTGATACCGGTATGACCATGGATTATCTGCAGTCCATGACCTGGGATCACAATTCCGAGAAGCTGTACTGGGCCCGTTTTGACGCAGCCGGTATGTTCTCCATGGACGCTGAGCTGGTGGTCATTGATCCCACCGTTACCGAAGATGTTACCGATGAAGAGGGCAATGTCACCACCATGATCTCTACCGAGGTCGTGGGCACCCTGACCGGTGAGACCTGCGCCCTGTTCGCACCCCTGACCGATTCCAGCGCCGCCAGGGAAGAGCATTCCAATGTTCCTTCCATGGACACCAGCGAGATCGGTACCCCTGTCCTGCGGGACGACACGGTTACCATGAATCTGGGCGGCATCAAGACCCTGGGATGTGATTTTGATCCCTGGTACACCGCTCGCAAGGAACTGACCTGGTCCTCTGACAATACTGAGGTTGTCACCGTGGACGAAAAGGGCACCATCACTGCCGTCGGTGCAGGTACTGCCATCGTCACCGCCGCCAATAAGGTAGACGAGACCAAGTTTGACACCGTCACCGTCAATGTCACCGCTCTGGATCTGAAGCTGGAGGGTATCGTTTCCACCCTGGGCGGCACTGTGGGCAGCACCTACAACTCCAGACTCTACGCCTTTGAGATGGTCGGCGGTGCAGCCACCATGACCGATGGCAATTCCGTTACCGCTCCCGAGGAGCATAACTACGGTCTGGCTCTGGCCACCTCCGCCATGGGCCGCGGCTCCATCTGGGCCTGCGAGTACGGCAACACCGGAATGATCTATGAGATCGATCCCGAAACCGGCGTGGTCGTCGATTCCCTGATGCCTGTTGACGGTGACATGATGTTCGGTCTGGCCTACTCTGAGAAGCTGGACAGCTTCACCGGCATCATGAACTACCACCTGTACGTTGACCAGCCCCTGACCCACTGGGCAGATGAGCAGGCCAATCAGTCCTACGACGAGACCGAGCATGCTTTCATGTGGCGCCGCATCAATATGCTGCCCTACCTGGAAGAGGCTAACGGCGGCTTCGTCACCGGCGAGACCGGTAATGGCGCATCCAGCGAGATCGTATTCACAGGTGTTACGGTCATCGAAGGCGGCACTGAGCGGTATATGTCCATGGACTTCATGGGTCAAAGCGGTCCTGAGATCACCTATACGTCCACCCAGACGCTTGTCCTTATGGACAACGTGGGCCGTCTGTGGTATATCGACGAGGTCGCTGGCATGTCTTCTGAGACCACTGACTGGGGTACCACCAACTATGTCAGTGCTGACAGTATGAGTCTGATTTCTGATGAGTTCCACGGCGTGGAAGCTGTCGAGATCGTGGACGAGAACGGCAACGCTTCCTACAGCGTCTTCGTCATCCGTGAAGTGGCGGAGACCCCGCTGACCGATATGTTCCGTCAGGGCAGCCTGCCCCGTATGACCTATTCCTTCTCCGACATCGAGTATGCCGGCGAGACTTCCGACGGCGCACCCATCTTCGCCATTTCCCTGTACGACTACTGGAACAACGGCACCACCAACGAGCTGTATCTGTACGTTGGCGGCGTCGGTACCGGTGAGTTTACCTGGGACGAGAACTGGAACCGTGTGGAGATCAAGACCCCTGACCGCCTGTTCGATCTGGGCAACACCGGCGATTACAATGTGGCCGCCTCCATCCATTCCGCCGAAGTCACCGGCGGTCTGGAATCCGAGAGCCAGGAGGAAGAGTTTACTGTCAATGCACTGACTGTGGGCACCTTCACCAAGTAATCGAATTAAACCCCGAGGGCCGCCATAAAAATGGCGGCCCTTTTGTAAACCCTTCGTTAAGATTGCGGGGGAAACCTTGACACGTTGGAGGCAAAAACCTATAATAACGGTACCAATACAATTGAGAAAGGAAGGTTCCGCTATGAAACGAATGTTGTGCATCCTGCTGACTCTTGTGATGCTGCTGTGCGGCTGCCAGAGCGCCGCTGGTGCCCCCGCTGATACCCAGGGGCAGACCGAAGAGATGACCGAAGAAACGGCTGAAAACGTGACACAGAGCGATGTGGAGATTATGGAAATGGAGACTCCCGGTGTGACGCTGCCCTTCGTGGAGCAGGAAACCGGAAACGGGATCGACCTTGGCGCCACCGGCTGCGTCCGGGTGGCCTATAACGGCGCTATCAGCTCCGTACGCTATATTACCAGCGTGGAACAGCTTCCCGACCATGAGGCACTGGCCGCCTATGACGAGGCTTATTTTGCTGATAAGGCGCTGATCGTTGTCTACGAGACCGTCGGCAGCGGTTCCGTCAGGGTCGGCATTGAATCCATCGAAAATGGTGTGGTGACGCTGTCCCATGAGCTGCCCGGCGATGCGGGCACTGCCGATATGGCCACGTGGCTCCTTTGGGCGGAGGTGGATACAGGTCTTGACGATACCTGGTCCGTTGCCAACCCCGCCGTGGAGCCCAATACATCCACGCACTAAGAGGTACACATGAAAAAAGCGATCTACTATATTATCCTGGTCATTCTGGTGGGCGTGCTGGCGTTCTCCGTCTGGCAGATTGTCCAGATCACCACGGAATATCAGGGCGGTGAGGACAGCTACCGGGATCTGGAGCAGTACATCTCCACGGCGGAGCCCTTCGTCCCCCACCGGGAGGTTGCGACCACCCCTGAGGGCGAGACCTACTACATCGAGCCCGAGGTCCAGGAGGAAGTGGTCTACTGGCCCAGCGTGGATTTCGAAGCCCTCCGGGACATCAACCCCGACGTCGTGGGCTGGATCTATATTCCCGGCACGGTGATCAATTATCCCATTGTTCAGACCACCGATAATGACTACTATCTGACCCATCTCTTTGATGGCACCACCAATAAGTCCGGCTGCATTTTCCTGGACTGCGGCGTGTCCCCGGATTTCATGGCAAACAACAGCGTGCTCCATGGACACCATATGAAGAACGGTTCCATGTTCGCCCGGATCTGCGATTACAGCAGCCAGAGCTTCTATGACGCCCATCCCTACGCCATGCTGCTGACCCCCGGCGGAAGCTATGAGATCCGGTTTTTCTCCGGCTATGTGACGGATACCAATGCCAATGCCTGGAATCCGTATTTCACTGATGAGGAATTCGGCCAGTGGCTCAACGGGCTGTCCCGGAAGAGCTATTTCAGCTCCGGCGTCACGCCCACCACCGATGACAGGGTGGTTACCTTCTCCACCTGCACCTATGAGTTTGACGACGCCCGGTTCGTCCTCCACGGCGTGCTGCGGGAAGTGGAATGATATGAAACAGGATGCGCAGAGCGCATCCTGTTTTTCTTGACATTGGCAGTGTATGAACTATAATAGGGGAGAGAGGAGTGATTTTTATGGCGATTCGCCTCAATGTTGATCAGGAAATGGTGAAGATGATCCGGGAAGGTCTCAAGCGTACCGGCGGCTACTGCCCCTGCCGGCTGGAGCGGACCGAGGAGAACAAGTGCATCTGCAAGGAATTCCGGGAGCAGATGGCAGACCCGGACTTCAAGGGATTTTGTCACTGCATGCTGTACTACAAAGATTGACAAAAATTTTTGAAAAAGGTGTTGACAAATCCGAATCCACGTGGTATTATATGCAAGTCGTCGGGCGTAAGCTGCGGCGCGTAAGAGAATAGAGATGGGCGAGTGGTGGAATTGGTAGACTCGCTAGATTCAGGTTCTAGTGTTCACTGCGGACGTGCGGGTTCAAGTCCCGCCTCGCCCACCAGTCTCTCTTCTCTTTTAATTAAAGATGGGCGAGTGGTGGAATTGGTAGACTCGCTAGATTCAGGTTCTAGTGTTCACTGCGGACGTGCGGGTTCAAGTCCCGCCTCGCCCACCATCTTTAATTAACTTCATATGGGCGAGTGGTGGAATTGGTAGACTCGCTAGATTCAGGTTCTAGTGTTCACTGCGGACGTGCGGGTTCAAGTCCCGCCTCGCCCACCAAAAAATCCCGAATGCGAAAGCGTTCGGGATTTTTACTTATTACCTGTTCACTCTTCACTTTTCACTAACTTGCGCATTCGGGATTTTTGAAAGGTAATAAGTAATAGTGAATAAGTGGGACGCAAGGGGCGTAGTGTATGGTCAGTTCGTTGCTGGATAAATCCGAGGCGTTTGCATTACTGATTATCAAGGTATGCAACGAAGTCAAGAAAATGCTGATCTCTTCTATAAACACTGCCAAGAACAGAAAATAAAAATCTATAGTGTTCGCCACCTGCAGATTTCGACAAGCTTCTGCTGAGGCTTGTCGATTTTCTTTTATCCATAATGAAATTGATTTCTCTGTAGGTGTATGGTATAATATCCTCAGAAAGAAGGTGACCTTATGAGTGATATTGAAAAGATCGTCCGGGAAGTTGACAGTTCCATGGCAATGGAAGGCATGCCTCTGACGAATGAGGATAGAGATAGAATTCGTAAGTGTCTGTCTGAGCCTTTGGCCGTGGATCGAATCATCAATGGTCTCCTGGCAAAGCATGCGGTGCCCGTCAGGGCGAGGAAATAGGTATGCTCAGGGATTACAGTTATGATTACGAATGGGATGTGGAATACTGTTACCCTGATTCCAACGTTCTGATCAACAAACTGAATATCCGGGATGCCGAAGCACTGGCAGCCGCGGAAAGGGAAATCACGTCCATTCGTCTGGCGGTTGCCAAAGCGAATCCCATCAAAGGATCCTTTGATCTCAAACATCTGCAAAAGATCCACAAGACCGTGTTCGGTGATATTTATGATTGGGCAGGCAAGCTGCGGCACGTGAATATCGCAAAAGGCAATCAATTCTGTCTGGCCATGAATCTGACAACCTATGCGCAGAACCTGTTCCGAAAGCTGGAACAGGAAGATTACCTGATCGGCTGCACCGGTTCTATACCGCACCGCCTTGCGTACTATATGAGCGAGATCAATGTGCTGCATCCGTTTCGGGAGGGCAACGGCAGAACCCAGCGGCTCTTTATTGAGTACCTTGCGCTGGTAGCCGGATACCGCCTGGATTTCTCCCAGGTCAGTCCCCGGGAAATGATCATCGCCAGTGCGGATTCCTTTGCCTGCGATTATCAGACCATCAACGAGATGTTCGACCGAGTTGCGTTGCCGATTTCCAGAGAAGAGCAGGAATGGGCAATTCGTTTCTTCCTGGGCAGTAAAGCAAAGAAATATCTATAGTGTTCGTCACTTGCAAAATCGGCAAGCTTCGAAAGAGGCTTGCCGATTTTCTTTTGTCAGGACATCCTTGACAGAATGGTAAAAGCCCCGGATTTGCTTTTGGACAGGCGATCCGGGGCTTTTTTACTTTTTGAATCAATCTATCTCTTCCATGAAGTACATCCGGGAAGCGAAATCCTTGAAGAAACGGATATCTTCGGCGTAGCCTGTGGCGGCGAAGCCTTGTTTCAGTTTCACGCTGCCGTTCATCAGCATCTCGCCGGTGGCCACACAGTCTTCCCGTTCCCCCTTCATTTTGATGAGGGCAGACGCTGCGTTGTGCAGCAGTGAATTCTGACGGATATGAATGGGGGAGACCTGGTTGACCAGGCTGCCGAATTCTTTCAGATTGAATTCCAGCTGCAGGTTGGTGAAACGATATTTCGCGCCGGGGTCCAGACCTTTGGGCTGATAGGTCTCAAAGGCTGTGTTGGGCGTGACCAGCACCTGCAGTATCATACCCACGGCCTTTTTCCGGTCCGGGCTGACACAGGTCCACTCGTAGAGATTGCCGGCGCTTCGACCCCGGTAGAAGGTACCGTGCTGCAGCACATCCCGCCACTTTTTGTAGAGGACGATCTGCTCCTTGATCTGCTTCACGTCATCCCGGCTCATTTCGCCCAGGTGGCATTCGTAACCCAGAACACCAAAAGCCGCCACGTTGAACCGGGTGGCCAGGGGCGTTATGCGGAGGGTCTGGTGATTGGGGCAATCGGAGACATGGGCCGTCACCGTGGACATGGGATAGCCGTAGCTGTAGCCGGTCTGGGCCTCCACCCGGTAGATGGCGTCAGAATCATCGCTGGCCCAGATCTGGGGGAAATAGCACAGCATGCCCAGATCAAACCGGTTTCCGCCGGAGGCGCAGCCCTCGAAGAGGATATGGGGAAACTGACGTGTCAGGGTGTCCAGCATCCGGTACAGACCCAGCATATACCGGTGGGCGACCTCCTTCTGCCGCTCCGGGGGCAGATACTGGGAGTACGCATCGGAGAAAATACGGTTCATGTCCCATTTGACATAGGCCACATTGCCGGAAGAGAATACCTCCGTCATTCGCTCCGTCATGTAATCCACCACTTCCGGATTGGAAAGATCCAGGATCCGCTGGCGGCGGCTCTCGGAATGGGGTTTGCCGGGGATCTCCATGACCCACTCCGGGTGGGCGCGGTAGAGATCGCTGTTGGTGTTGACCATCTCCGGTTCCACCCACAGTCCGAAGTCCAGTCCCAGCGCGTTGACCTTTTTCGCCAGTCCGGCAATTCCCTGGGGCAGCTTCTTTATATTTGCGTACCAGTCGCCCAGGGCCTGGGTATCGTCATCCCGGGATCCGAACCAGCCGTCGTCCATCACAAACAGCTCAATACCTGCTTCCTTTCCGGCTTTCGCCAGGTTCAGGAGCTTTCGTTCATTGATGTCAAAATAGGCCGCTTCCCAGCTGTTGAGCAGCACCGGTCTGGGCTTATGCTTCCACACACCCCGGACGATGCAGTTTCGGACAAAGCGGTGCATATTCTGGCTCATACCGTTGAAGCCCTGGTCAGAATGGCTCATGACTGCTTCCGGCGCTTCGAAGGCTTCTCCGGGGGCAAGGTGGAATTGGAAGGACCGGGGATTGATACCCGTGACGAGGCGCATTTTGCCGAAGGCGCTCTGTTCCACCGCTTCATAATGGTTGCCGCTGTAAATCAGGTTGAAGCCGAAGCACTCGCCCCGGTCTTCTGTGGTCTCCTGTTTCGACAGCATTACAAAGGGATTGGCCCGGTTGGAGGAACAGCCGCAATGGCTTTCATTCACCAGCTTGCACATGCCCACGGGCTGATCGCTGCGCTTCATTTCCCGGGCCCATGCTCCGTGGAAGGTGGAGAATACCCAGTCCGACCGGGAGAAATCCAGCTGCAGACTCATGAGGCGTTCCAGTGTAATGGCGCTATCGCTGGTATTGATGAGCTTTGCAGAGCGGGAGATCACATCGTAATCTTCGAATACGAAATAATGAAGCTCCAGCGTCAGGTCATACTGGCGGTCGCGCAGCGTCACAGTCAGTTCTTCCACATTTCCGTTTTCCTCATAGGAGCCGGGCAGGGTCTCGAAGGGTGCCTTTCCGGCTGAAATTTCCGCTTTTTCGTACAGAAAATCCGAGGTGAAGCTTCCGTCGGCGTGGGTCACTTCGAGGAAAGGCTCCCGGATGTCGCCTTTGCCCTGGGCGGACATTTCCAGGCACACATCCTCGAGACTCAGAGCCGGGTATTCGGGGCTGTAGCAGACGGTGTTTCCGGGCAGGCAGAGCCGCTTTTCCGTCAAAGCTTCCGCTTCTTCTTCCGCCTGAATATGGATTTTCTGACCGTAATACAGATGCTCCGGATGTCCCGAAGGGAGCATGCGGAAAGTATATGTGGTGTTCGCCGTGTCAAGGACGAACAGGTTTCCAAATTGTCGGATCATGGCAGCCTCCTGTCACTTCTCAAGGGCTTTGCAGATGCGTTCGTATTCCGCTTCGTCCAGCCTGTATTTCTTCTGATACAGATAATTGGACAGCAGCATCAGGGCACAGGGGAGGATGGTCATGCATAGCAGCAGCCCCAGACGCTGACCGTCGCTGACGCCGCTGATGACCGCCTGGATGGAAGCCAGCTTTTCTGCTTCGGCAATGGTTCCCAGGGCTGCGGCGCTCTCCAGATCGGAGATCTGATTGGTATAAATCGTGACGCCGGAGAGGAGATAGCTTCCTGTTGTGATGATAACAATGACCGCAGAGGCCATTTTGGTGACGAAGGGACGGACGGAAGCGATGATGGCTTCGTCACGTGCACCGGTCTTGTATTCGTTGTACTCCACGGTATTGATGATGGAGATCATCATGATCAGATAGTAGCAGTAGAGGCCGAAATTGGAGAACATGTAGCCCGCAGTCAGCAGGGCGAAGCCCGCCGAGGGAATGACGCGCGACAGCAGCATCAGCGCGAAGCCTGCGATGGCGATGCCTGCCATGATGTTCATCAGGGGCTTGCGGTCGATCCGCCGGGAGATGGCGGGATAGAAGATCATCAGAAAGGCGGTGGCGGACATGCCCACCGTGGTAAACAGGGAATACAGGCCGCCATCATAGCCGTATTCAAAGTAAATGTAAGTGGAGCCCAGACCGCCCACTGCGATGCCGTTGCCCACCTGCTGGATCAGGAAGATCAATGCGATCCACCGCAGTTGGTCGTTTTGAATAACGGTGTTGACGATCTTCTTCAGGCCGCCTGCGGATTTTGGAGCTTTTGCGGCTTCGCGGCGCTCCCTGGCGCCGATGATGGTAAAGCACAGGAATGCCGGCGCCAGCAGGCAGATGCCCATGGCAACAGCTTTATAGGCCACATTGGCGCTGCCGCCGATGGTGGCGCTGCCGGTGGTCAGCATGGGGATGACGATACCCGCCAGGGTGCCGCCGATGCCGGCGAAGAGGGTGGCCCGGGAGGTATACTGGTCACGGGCCTGGGCGTCGGAGCTGAGGGCGGGCACCATGCCCCAGTAGGCGATGTCGTGCATGGTGTAGGCGATGGAGTAACAGAAATAGAATACGCCGAAGAGCACCACAAAGGGCCAGCCCTTCAGATCCGTGGAGAACACCATGGTCACCACGACGGATGACAGAATGATGCCGAAGACCAGCCAGGGCTTGAATTTGCCCCACCGGGTGCGGGTCAGCTCGATGATGTTGCCCATGATGGGGTCATTGAGGGCATCAAAGACCCGGGCGGCCACCATGATGGCGGTGATGGCGCCCAGCTGAGGGGCCGTCAGGCCCTTGGTAAACAGGATGTAAGTCAGCAGGAAATTGGTGACGAGATTGTACATCATATCCCGTCCCACCGTTCCCAGGGGGAACATCCATAAGTTTCGTTTTCTGATTTTCAATTCATCCATGGTCATCCTCCGCTTTTGTTACCTGAAAATGGATCGTTTTTTCATTGCCCCGGGTATCGCTGATGCGAAGTACCGCGTTGCCGATGCCGGTGCTCCGGACGTAAGTGCCGAACATGCCGCCCTGGAGGGCGATGCACTTCGGGCCGATGATCCCGATGGGGCCGGTGGTTTCCAGGAAGACAGGCTCGTTGGCAAAGCTGAGCACGTTGCCGTATTCACTGACCATCCGGATACGCACCAGGGCCACATCGTAGGTGTGGTCTTCTGTCAGTGCAGTGTGGTCGGCCACTGCTTCCAGGAGCATCCGGCTCATGGGGGCTTTGGTGATTGATTTGACCACCCCGCCGTTTTTGATGGCGTCGAAGCGGTATGCCGCAGCGTTTTCGCCCCAGTTGCCGATGTATTTGGTATACAGATCCGTTACCTGCTGCACGGTCATTTTGTACTTGATCAGCAGCTTCGGGATCCGCACCATGGCGCTGACGGGTATGTGCCCCAGGCCGTATTTGGCCACGCTGTTCATGATGGACTTTACGGCATCGGACTGGTCTTTCGGGAACCCCTCTTCCGTCATCAGCAGTTCCCCCACCAGATCATCCACCTCGATGGGGTGGCGGTGGTGGTTTTTGAATTCCTTGATAAATTTGCCGTTCCTGTACATCCGCACAGAATCGGCATTGGTGAAGATGCAGCCGGTGCCCAGGGTGGAGGCTGGGTATTCACCGATCTCCATGCCGCAGCTGGTTTCCAGGACGGGAATCGCGTCCTGTCTGGCGGCATAAACCGCCGCCGCCATCTTGGGATTGCGGAACATATCCAGGACGCCGTGGTAACAGATCCGGTCACCGCTGCCGAAATCCCTGTGCGTGTTGTAGTCGGCCATGCACCAGCCGAAGGAGCCTGCAATATCATCGTGGCTTTCCACAGCGCGCAATACTTCCGCATGGCGCAGGGCGTGCTGTGTCCGGTGGGGCTCAGAGTCGAAAGCCTTCGTGGGGAACATGTGGCCGTTGTACTCGGTCACCATATAGGCCCTTTCGACATCCGGCGAAATATGCGCCTTGGGCGCGCAGCCGGGGTTGGTGCCGTCGTGGGAAAAATCATTGTAGGTGTAGACATCCTCCTGGAAATGGCCTTTCCGGATATTGCGGACGCCGCCGGTGGGGCGGGTGGGATCCAGGGCGTGGGCGATGGCGTTGGTACGGGTGTAGAATGCATCGTCATCCGGCGATTCGTTGATGCGAACGCCCCAGAGCATGACGGAGGGGTGATTGCGGTACTGCTTCACCATATCCTGCACGTTTTGGCAGGCCTGCTCCTTCCATGACGTGTCGCCGATATACTGCCAGCCGGGCATCTCGGTGAATACCAGCAGGCCGATCTCGTCGCAGCGGTCAATGAAAGCCTGGCTCTGGGGATAGTGGGAGGTCCGTACGGCGTTCAGACCAAGCTCGAATTTCAGAATGTCCGCATCCAGCCGCTGCATGGATGCGGGCATGGCGTAGCCCACATAGGGGTAGCTCTGGTGGCGGTTCAGGCCCCGGACCTTCACCTTTGCGCCGTTGAGATAAAAGCCGTCCCTGCGGAATTCCACGGTACGGAAGCCAAAGGAAACGGTCTTTTCGTCCTGTACGGCGTCGTCCCTGAGCAGCTCGATTTTGATATCGTACAGATTGGGATGCTCAAGATCCCAGAGATCGACCGCAGGCAGTTTTGCCCGGCACAGGGTCTTTCTGCCCTTTAATCGGGCCTTACCCAGCACCGTGAATTCTGCGGTGCCCTTTTTCTTCATGGAGATGCGGCACTGGTGGGTTTGGGAGTCAGCATTCAGGGTCACCTCTGCCGTCAGGGTCTTCAAATCTGTGTGAAGGAACAGATCCTCCAGGTATACGCGTTCCTTCACCTCCAGGTACACATCCCGGTAGATGCCGCCATAGGTCATGTAGTCGATGACATGGCCGAAGGGCGGTACATTCAGGGTTTCCCGGCTGTCCACCTTTACGGCGATGGAATTCTTCTGTCCGCAGCGCAGGTTTTCCAGCTTTACCGTAAAGGCCGTGTAGCCGCAGTGGTGCCGCCCCGCGGAGCGTCCGTTCAGGAACACCTCACAGTCATGGGCAACACCCTCGAAGGTCAGAAGCACCTGCCTGCCCGCCCATTCGGCGGGCACATCCAGATCCTTCCGGTAGCCCGACACCATCTGGTAGGCGTTTTCATCAAAATAGTGGAAGGGGGTCTGCTGACAGGTGTGGGGAATGGTGACAATTTCCGTCCGGAGTCCGCCGCAGTCCGGTTCCAGAAGCTCAGATGAAAACCGGCGGGTGAAATGCCAGTCCCGATTCAGATAGATCCGCATAATCTCCTCCTGTTTCCGTAATTGGTTTTAGTGTAATTTTACAAAATCCGGCGGCTAAAGTAAACAGGAATTCACCATGGAGCGGGTAATTCTTTTGCTGTTGGGACCGGAGAAACAGATCCGGCAGCAGGGGAGTCCCATGAGCCGGTTCTGAAATTCATCGCAATTCACAAAGATAAATGGGATTTTCTTCTTTAATTGGTAATGTTTTATCGATTGATTTTTATTGAATTACGTGGTAATATATCAGTACAAAACAACCGATACAAAAGTATCGAATAAAAGAAAGGTTGTGTTTTTATGGAAAAATACATGCCCGTTACCAATATGGAAGAACTGACCCGTGCCTTCGAATACTGCCGCAAGGCCCAGGCTGAATTCGCTACCTACACACAGGAGCAGGTTGACAAGATCTTCCTGGCTGCAGCTACCGCCGCCAACAAGGCACGCATCCGTCTGGCCAAGATGGCTGTCGAAGAGACCGGCATGGGCGTCGTGGAAGACAAGGTCATCAAGAACCACTACGCCGCTGAGTATATCTACAACGCCTACAAGGACACCAAGACCTGCGGCGTCATCGAAACTGATCCCGCTTACGGCATCCAGCGCATCGCCGAGCCCATCGGCCTGGTGGGTGCCGTCATCCCCACCACCAATCCCACCTCCACCGCCATCTTCAAGGCCCTGATCTGCCTGAAGACCCGCAATGCCATCATGATCAGCCCGCATCCCCGGGCCAAGAAGTGCACCGTGGAGGCCGCCAAGATCATCTCCGAGGCTGCTGTGGCAGCAGGTGCGCCCCAGGGCATCATCTTCTGGATCGACGAGCCTTCTCTGGAAATGACCAACCGCATCATGCAGGAGTCCGACCTGATCCTGGCCACCGGCGGCCCCGGTATGGTCAAGGCCGCTTACTCCTCCGGCAAGCCCGCCCTGGGCGTTGGCCCCGGCAATGTGCCTGCCGTCATCGACGAGAGTGCTGATATCCAGCTGGCAGTCTCCTCCGTCATCCACTCCAAGACCTTCGACAATGGCATGATCTGCGCCTCTGAGCAGAGCGTCGTTGTCCTGGATTCCATCTATGACGCTGTCAAGGCGGAGTTCATCAAGCGCGGCTGCTACGTCCTGAACGACGAAGAGTGCGAGAAGGTCAGAAAGACCATTCTCATCAATGGCGCCCTGAATGCCAGGATCGTCGGCCAGTCCGCCTGCACCATCGCCGCCATGGCCGGTGTGGAAGTCCCCGAATACACCAAGATCCTCATCGGCGAGGTGGAGTCCACCGACCTGAGCGAGGAGTTCGCCCACGAGAAGCTCTCCCCCGTCCTGGCCATGTACCGGGCAAATTCCTTCGAGGATGCTATGGAAAAAGCTGATATCCTGGTCAAGGACGGCGGCTACGGCCACACCGCTTCCCTGTACGTGGACACCGTCACCTCCCGTGACAAGCTGGACGCCTTCGCCGCCAGGATGAAGGCCTGCCGCATCGTGGTCAACACCCCCTCCGCCCACGGCGGCATCGGCGATCTGTACAATTTCCGCATGACGCCCTCCCTGACCCTGGGCTGCGGCAGCTGGGGCGGCAACTCCGTTTCCGAGAACGTGGGCGTCAAGCACCTGCTGAACATCAAGTCCGTGGCCGAAAGGAGAGAGAATATGCTGTGGTTCCGTGCCCCTGAAAAGGTCTACTTCAAGAAGGGCTGCCTGCCTGTGGCTCTGGATGAGCTGAAGAAGTACAAGAAGGCCTTCATCGTCACCGATACCTTCCTGTACCAGAATGGCTACACCCGCCCCGTCAAGGAGAAGCTGGACCAGCTGGGCATCATCCACAACACCTTCCACTCCGTGGAGCCCGATCCCACCCTGGCCTGTGCCCGGGCCGGCGCTGCCCAGATGGCAACCTTTGAGCCTGACGTGATCATCGCCATCGGCGGCGGCTCCGCCATGGACGCTGCCAAGATCATGTGGGTGCTGTACGAGCATCCCGAGGCTGACTTCCTGGATATGGCCATGCGCTTTGTGGATATCCGCAAGCGTATCTACGAGTTCCCCAAGATGGGCGAGAAGGCCTACTTCGTTGCCGTCCCCACCACCGCCGGTACCGGCTCCGAGGTTACTCCCTTTGCCGTCATCACCGACGAGTCCACCGGCATCAAGTATCCTCTGGCTGACTACGAGCTGCTGCCCAACATGGCCATTGTGGACGCCGACATGATGATGCAGGCTCCCAAGGGCCTGACCGCAGCCTCCGGCATCGACGCCGTGACCCACGCTCTGGAGGCCTACGCTTCCATGATGGCCACCGGCTACACCGACGGTCTGGCCCTGCGTGCTCTGAAGCTGATTTTTGAGAACCTGCCCGCCGCCTATGACAACGGCCCCAACGATCCCCGGGCACGTGAGAACATGGGCACTGCCGCCTGCATGGCCGGTATGGCCTTCGCCAATGCCTTCCTGGGCATCTGCCATTCCATGGCTCACAAGCTGGGTGCTTTCCATCACCTGCCCCACGGCGTCGCCAACGCCCTGATGATCGACGAGGTCCTGCGCTTCAACGCCGTGGAGATCCCCACCAAGATGGGTACCTTCTCCCAGTACGACCATCCCCACACCCTGGAGCGTTACGCCGAAGTGGCTGACTACCTGGGCCTGGGCGGTAAGACCAACGAAGAGAAGCTGGAGAACCTGATCGCCGCTCTGGACGAGCTGAAGGAGAAGGTGGGCATCAAGAAGACCATCCGCGACTACGGCATCGATGAAGCTGACTTCCTGGCCCGCCTGGATGATATGGTGGAGCAGGCCTTCGACGACCAGTGCACCGGCGCCAACCCCCGCTATCCCCTGATGAGCGAAATGAAGCAGATGTATCTGAACGCCTACTACGGTAAATAAATCACAACAGCCCGGCAGCAAGCGCTGCCGGGCTGATCTGCTGTCATGGCCTGTTTACGGGATCCGGCGATCCAATGCGGGAGAAGGGGAGGATGTCTGTATTTACTTTTCCGGCAAATATGGTATAATACTGGAAAATAACAGCTGAGGGGAAACGGATATGAAGCATAACAGAAAAGAATGGCTCCAGCGGCGCCGGCGGATCTCGGAGATCATCGAGGTGGGTACCGCCGGAGACTGGGTCAGCAAGGGCTATGACCTGATCAGTACGTTGATCGTCATTATCAATATCAGCGTCACGGTGCTTTATACCTTCGACCAGATGGAGCTGCAGTACGGCGATACCCTGCTGCTGATCGAGAGTCTGACGGTATTTTTCTTCGCGGTGGACTATATTCTGCGGGTCTGGACGGCACGGTTCCTCTATCCGACCATCCCGGAAAAGCGGGCCATCCGGAAATATATGCTGTCGCTGACGGGTATCATTGACCTGCTGAGCTGGCTGCCCTACTATCTGCCCGTCTTTTTTCCCGCCGGTGCGGCGGTGTTCCGGATGCTGCGGGTGGTGCGGATCTTCCGCCTGTTCCAGATCAATGCCTACTACGATTCTCTGAATGTCATCGGCGAGGTCATTTCCAGCAAGCGTCAGCAGCTCATGAGCTCGGTCTTCATCATCCTGGTGCTGATGATGGCTTCCAGCCTGTGTATGTACTCCCTGGAGCATGAGGCCCAGCCGGAGGTGTTTTCCAACGCCTTTTCCGGCATCTGGTGGTCGGTTTCCACGCTGCTGACGGTGGGCTACGGCGACATTTACCCCATTACCTACGTGGGCAAATTCGTGGGCATTATCATTACATTCCTGGGCGTGGGTATGGTGGCCATCCCCACGGGTATTATTTCCGCAGGCTTCGTTGACCAGTACTCCCGGCTGAAGCGAATGAGCGAATACGCCCGGGAGGATGATGTTCAGTTCATCAAGATCCACCTGCGCCGGGAGGACAAGTGGACGGGTAAGACCATCATGGAACTGGAGCTGCCCCACGGCGTCATCGTGGCCATGATCCGCCGGGGACGGGAAAGCATCGTGCCCCGCGGTGATGTCATGCTCAAGGCCAATGACACCATCATTCTGGGCGCGGAGGCGCTGAAGGACGATACCCACATCGACCTGAAGGAGATCGTGCTGCAGAAGATGCATCCCTGGAACGGTCAGCGGATCATGGATCTGAATATCCCCCGCCAGACCTTCATCATCATGATCAAGCGCAACGGCCGCGTCATTGTTCCCAAGGGCGACCGGACGCTGCTGGAGGGCGATACTCTCATCGTCTACAGCCAGGAGAAAATCGCGGAGGTCAGCAGCATCATTGAACTGTAATATGGATATTGTGATTCGAAAAGGAACAGCTTCCGAAGTGGAAGCATTTCTGATATTCACCCACCAAGTCCGGGACGCCATGGCGGAAAAAGCGTGGTTTGCCCTGGATCCCGATGAGGAAATGCGGGAACTGACAGTCTCCGGCGATATGGAATTCTGGCTGGCAGAGTGCGGCGGACGGCTGGCGGCGGTGTTCAGCATCATCCGACCCGGCCTGCGGGAGTTTAACCTGGGCTATGAGACCGGCCTGGAAGAGACAGAGCTGCTGCGGGTCGTGCACATGGACACGGCGGCGGTCCACCCGGATTTCCGGGGCCGCGGGCTGCAGCGGCGGATGATGGCGGAGGCAGAAAAGACCCTTCCGGGGCGGATCCTGCTTTGCACCATCCACCCGGACAACCGCTACAGTCTGGAAAATGCCCTGCGTCTGGGCTACAGGATCGAAAAGCGCATTGCCAAATACGGTTCCATACGCTTCATTCTCAGAAAAGACGCATAACAAAAGCCCGGTTCGTCAGAACCGGGCTTTTGCTGTTACGTTTCGTTTTCAAAATGCTCTTTGGTGAGCTTCAGCACCACAGGTGCCAGCAGGAACACTGCAATCAGGTTGGGCACGGTCATAAAGCCGTTGAAGGTGTCGGAGATACCCCACACCAGGCCCAGGTCCACGGTGGCACCCACGATGGAGACCAGTGCATAGGCCACGGTGTAGATGCGGACGGACTTGGGGCCGAACAGGAACTCCACGCAGCGGGCGCCGTAGAGGCCCCAGCCGATGATAGTGGAGAAGGCGAAGCAGCACATGGCGACGGCGGTAAAGATGGAGACCCAGTTGCCGTAGACCCTGGTGAAGCCGGAGATGGTCAGCTCTGCACCGGCGGTCTGGCCGTAGGGGATCTCCACGCCGGACAGCAGCACCACCATGGCGGTCATGGTGCAGATGACGATGGTGTCCATGAATACCTCGAAGATGCCGAACATACCCTGCTTCACGGGCTTGCGGGTGTCAGCGCATGCGTGGGCGATGGAACCGGTACCGAGACCTGCCTCGTTGGAGAAAATGCCGCGGGACACGCCGTTCTTCATGCTCAGGAAGAAGCTGCCCACAACACCGCCGGTGATAGCCTTAGGGCTGAAAGCGCCCTGGAAGATGCTGGCGAAGACAGCGGGAACCTTGGCGATGTTCATACCGATCAGGCCGATGGCCAGGACGATGTACAGCAGCGCCATGACGGGAACCAGCTTCTCGGATACGTTGCCGATACGCTTGATGCCGCCGATGAGGATCAGAGCCACGATGAAGCAGATGGCCACGCCAATGATCAGATTGGTGGCGCCGGTGCCTTCAGGGGTCAGGATGCCATAGTTGATCAGCGCGGTATTGACGGCGGCGGTGATGGTGTTGACCTGGGTGGCGTTGCCGGTGCCGAAAACGGCGCAGGCGCCGAAGAAGGCGTAAGCGTAGGCCAGCCACATCCAGTTCTTGCCGAGACCGTTCTTGATGTAGTACATGGGGCCGCCCACCAGGTCACCGCGGGTATTACGCTCCCGGAAATGGACAGCCAGCACCACTTCAGAGAATTTGGTGCACATACCCAGCAGGGCGGATACCCACATCCAGAACACAGCGCCGGGGCCGCCCAGAGCGATGGCGCCGGCCACACCGGCGATGTTGCCGGTACCAACCGTTGCCGCCAGAGCGGTGCAGACTGCCTGGAAGGGGGTAATGGAGCCGTCGGAGGCTTCCTTCTTCTTGAACATACGGCCGATGGTGGTGCGGATGGCATAGCCGAATTTACGCACCTGGATGAAGCCGCTACGGGCACTGAGGTACAGACCCACGCCGATGATGCAAACCATGGCGGGAACGCCCCAGATGAAGCCGTTTAACATGTCGTTGATTTCTTTGATAATTTCGTACAATTGAATCACTCCCGCATAAAAGGGTACACGAAAAAAGGATAAATGTCAAGTAGGGGAGAATAAAAGGAAACGGATTGAAATTCCCTGTCCGCTGCGATACAATATGGAAAACGAGAGGAGGACGCATATGAGAGAAATATCATTCCAGGCCATTACAGACTGTGTTGCCCGGCTGTGTGTGCAGGCAAACTGCCGGCTGCCGGAGGATATAGCGCGGCGGATCCAAAAGGCAAGAGCAGAGGAGCCGTGGCCCCAGGGACAGGAGATCCTGGACCGGATCATTGAGAATTATCAGGTGGCGCAGGAGGAAAAACTGCCCATCTGTCAGGATACGGGCATGGCTTGTGTTTTCGTGAAGCTGGGTCAGGATGCCCATGTGATCGGCGATATCAATGAAGCCATCCATGAGGGCGTCCGACGGGGCTACCGGGACGGATTTCTGCGCAAGAGTGTTGTCCGGGATCCCCTGGATCGGGTGAACACCGGGGACAATACCCCGGCGGTCATAACTTACGAGATCGTCCCCGGCGACCGGATCGAGATTACACTGGCCCCCAAGGGCTTCGGCAGCGAGAATATGAGCGCCGTCAAAATGCTGCGTCCCTCCGACGGCGTGGCGGGGGTGAAGGATTTCGTCCTGAAGACCGTGGAAAAGGCAGGTCCCAATCCCTGTCCGCCCATCGTGGTGGGCGTCGGCATCGGCGGCACCTTCGACCGGGCGGCGCTGCTGGCTAAGAAAGCATTGCTGCGCAGTGTCGATGAACGCAACACGCAGCCGTATTATGCCGACCTGGAGGCAGAGCTGCTGGAAAAGATCAACGCCCTCGGCATCGGCCCCCAGGGCTTCGGCGGTAAAACCACGGCCCTGGCGGTGAATATTGAGACCTATCCCACCCATATCGCAGGACTGCCCGTGGCGGTGAATATCAACTGCCATGTGACCCGCCATGTGACGGAGGTGATCTGAGATGGCAAAGAAAATCACGGCACCCCTGACCAGGGAAGCGGCAAGCGCGCTGCGGGCAGGGGACAGCTGCCTGCTCAGCGGCACCATCTACACCGCCCGGGACGCTGCCCACAAGCGGCTTTGCGCCCTGCTGGAGGAGGGGAAGGCGCTGCCCTTCGAGATCAGGGACGCCGTCATCTATTTCGTTGGCCCCACCCCGGCAGCCCCGGGGCAGGTGGTTGGCTCCGCAGGCCCTACCACCTCTTACCGGATGGATGCCTACAGCCCCATGCTCATTGCCCGGGGACAGACCGGCATGATCGGCAAGGGCAAGCGGGGTGCGGAAGTGGTGGCAGCTATGAAGGAATGCGGCGCGGTCTATTTCGGCGCCATCGGCGGCTGCGGTGCGCTGCTGGGTAAATGCGTGAAAAAAAGTGAGATCGTGGCATACCCCGACCTGGGTGCGGAAGCCATCTGCCGCTGGGAGGTGGAGGATCTTCCCGTGACGGTGGTCATCGACAGTGAGGGCAATAACCTCTACGAAACGGGCAGGGAAGCGTATCTGGCTCACCAATGAAAAACCGCCGCATCCGAAATGGATGCGGCGGTAACTTTTATTCCTCGCGGCCCAGATTGGCGTCAATGCAGGCCTGGATCTTTTCCTTCACCAGGGCGGCCACCTCGGTGGCCTTCATGCCCTCATATGCCTCGTAGGGGATGGGCTCCAGGTAGTGGATCTGGACGGTCAGGGGCTTGCTGCCCTTCTGGTCGAGAACCTTGAAGCTGTCGATGAAGCACACGGGGACGATGGGACATTTTGTCTTGACAGCGGGACGGAAGCTGCCGCCGTGGAACTCACCCATGATGTTACCGTTCTTGCTGCGGGTGCCCTCGGGGAAGATCAGGTAGTTCCGGCCGGTCTTGACCTCGGCGATGACGTTCTGAATGACGGTCAGAGACTGCCGCACATCTTCCCGGTCCATGGGAAAGGACTTGGTGCAGTCCTTGATCTGGTCGATCAGGGGGATGCCCACCAGCTCCTTCTTCAGCACCGCGCCCAGGGGCACGGGGCAGGTGGCAGCGATGGCCACGATATCAAAGAGGCCCTGATGGTTTCCGTACATCATGAAGCCCTGACCGGCGGCCAGCACGTTCTCGGTGCCGGTGCAGATGAAGTTCAGGTTGCCGGATTTGACGGCATACTTCATGATCTTGGCGATGTGATTCCATTTCTCCTCTTCGGGGTATTTGTTGGTGTACTTGGCGTAGTGGCAGAGCTTGCCGTACAGGCCGGGAACACGGAAAATATTGCGCAGGACCATCAGTAGCAGTCGATTCAAGGTGGATTCCTCCCAAATTTCATATTTTAGTCAGTATATCACAGATTTTTCAAATTTGGTAGTCCCAATTTGCTGCCGGATGTATTATAATGAATCCAAATACCGTTTAGATACAGAGAAGAGGTACGACTATGTTTCAGATACTGGTGGTCGATGACGACAAGAATATCCGCAGACTTTTCCGGGCGGTGCTGGAGGATGCGGGCTACGGCGTCCACACCGCCGCCAACGGCGAGGAAGCACTGGCGGTGATGGACCGGGAATTTGTGGATCTGGTGGTATTGGATGTGATGATGCCGAAAATGGACGGCTACGAATTCACGAAAACCCTCCGGGAAAACCGTAACGAGCTGCCCATCCTCATGGTTTCCGCCAAGCAGCTGCCCCAGGACAAGAAGCGGGGCTTCCTGGCGGGCACCGACGACTATATGACCAAGCCCATCGACGAGGAGGAGATGCTGCTGCGTATCCGGGCGCTGCTGCGCCGGGCGCGGATCGCCAGCGAGCGTCGCATCGAAGTGGGAGATGTGGTACTCGATTACGACAGTCTTTCGGTCACCCGGGGGCAGGAGGTACAGGAATTGCCCCAGAAGGAATTTTTGCTGCTGTACAAGCTGCTGTCCTTCCCCGGCAAGATTTTTACCCGCATCCAGCTGATGGATGAGATCTGGGGCACGGACAGCGAAACCGGCTGGGAAACTGTCACCGTCCATGTGGGCAGGCTGCGCCGCCGATTTGAGCGCTGGCCGGAATTTGAGATCGTTTCCGTCCGGGGACTGGGCTATAAGGCGGTGAAGAAGGTATGAAAAATTTCTTTCCCAAGACCATATTCGGTCTGACCTTTCTGTTTGCTTCCATTATTTTTCTCGCCATGTTTGCCACGGTGGCGGTATCGGCAGTGGCGACCTTCTTCATCGTGGAAAGCGACCTGATCCCCACCACCGAGGAAATGGTGCCCCTGATCTGGACCACCTGCGCCGTGATGGTGCTGGTGAGCCTGCCTGTGGGCGGTCTCTTCGCCGTATTTATGAGCAAAATGCCCATGCGTCCCATCCGGGAGATGATGGACGGCATGGACCGGCTGGCCGGCGGCGATTTCCACACCCGCATTGTCCCGGGCCGGATCATGGGCAACTATCCCCATTTTGTGGCTTTGACGGAAAGCTTCAACAAAATGGCAGAGCAGCTGGATCACACGGAGGTGCTGCGTTCGGACTTCATCAATAATTTCTCCCATGAGTTCAAGACCCCCATCGTCTCCATCGCGGGCTTTGCCAAGCTGCTGCGCCGGGGAAAACTGTCCCGGGAGCAGCAGGAGGAATATCTGGCCATTATCGAGGAGGAGTCCATGCGGCTTTCCTGCATGGCTACCAATGTGCTGAACCTGACCAAAATCGAGAACCAGGCTATCCTGACGGATGTGACCACCTACAACCTGTCCGAGCAGCTTCGTTCGTGCATGCTGCTGCTGGAGGATGAGTGGAGCCGGAAGAAGATGGAGCCGGTGCTGGAGTTTGGGGAGTATGATATCACCGCCAACGAGGAAATGATGCGCCAGGTTTTCATCAATCTCATCGACAACGCGGTGAAATACTCTTCCCCCGGCGGTGAGATCCGGGTGGAGATCAGCCGGAATGAAACGACCACCTGCGTCAGCGTGACCAATGCAGGCGCAGCGATCCCGGACGAGATCCGGGAGAAGATCTTCTGCAAATTCTATCAGGGCGATGAATCCCATGCAACCATGGGCAACGGCATCGGTCTGGCCATTGTCAAACGGGTGGTGCAGCTGCACAGCGGAAGTGTCGGTGTAGAGAGCCGGGACGGTTTCAATACCTTTACGCTGACACTGCCCAATTCCTGAGAGGAGGAACCATATGCATCATATCGCAACACAAAGAATCGAAACCGCGCGGCTGATCCTGCGGCCGTTTATCATGGCTGATGCCACCGCCATGTATGAAAACTGGGCCTCTGATCCCGCGGTGACGCAATATCTCACCTGGCCGCCCCACAGCAGCGTGGAGGTGACCCGGATGGTGCTGGGGGACTGGATCGAAAAATATCGGAATCCGGACTGGTATAATTGGGCCATTACCCTGAACGATGGAAAGGATACCCCCATCGGCAATATCAGCGCCGTGGCATGTGCGGAGACGACTGGCTCTGTTGAGATCGGTTATTGCCTGGGAAGAGCCTGGTGGGGCAGCGGCATTATGACAGAAGCGCTGCGGGCTGTGATCGGGTTCTTCATCGGGCAGGTCGGCGTCAACCGGGTGGAAGCCCGCCACGACACCCAAAACCCCGCTTCCGGAAAAGTCATGCAAAAGGCAGGCATGACCTTTGAAGGGATCCTGCGGCAGGCCGCAAAAAATAACCGGGGCGTTATTGATATCGGTGTGCACAGCATCCTGGCATCGGAATGGAATAAGGGGTGATTATGTAAACTTAATGGATTCTTAATTTGTGTCTCCGTTCGTCTGATGGTAAACTGTATCCATAAAGGAGGGGCACAAATGAACGAATTCCTGAAATTGGTGTTTTCGCTGCTGGGCACCGGCATCATAAGGGCAGTTGCTGTTGTGGTCCTGGTTTTCGGCGGTATGGTATATTTTCACAGGCGTAAAAACGGAAAGAAAGCGCTGTTGCCTTGGAAGCGAATGATCCTGACTGGCCTGCTGGTGGGCTATCTGGCGATTATGGAGTTTGCCACACTGTCCAGACTGGGCGGGATGGGCGGATCCGGCTTCAATTTCCGGCTCTTCCGGGCATGGCGGGAGGCGTGGATCAACTATTCCATCAAGAACTGGGCCAATGTACTGCTGAATGTGGCGCTGTTTATGCCCCTGGGCGTTCTGGTGCCGCTGGTGTTCCCGAAATGCAGAAAGGTTTTGCGGATGTTCGCCGTGGCATTGGGAGCCACGCTGCTGGTGGAGAGCCTGCAATGGCTCCGGGGAAGCGGCATTTTCGATGTGGATGACATTTTCTCCAATACGCTGGGGGCCATGATGGGCTGGTGCCTGTTGACGATGGTGCTGTCCATGGCAAAGCAGTGCTGGGGCAGGGGCGCGGCATATGGTCTGCTGAC
This sequence comes from Oscillospiraceae bacterium, assembly GCA_017465745.1. Classification (GTDB taxonomy): domain Bacteria; phylum Bacillota; class Clostridia; order Oscillospirales; family Oscillospiraceae; genus Faecousia. Next base: position 83,027 of record JAFTVM010000006.1, on the reverse strand, counting down.
TCTGATCCCGGTGATGGCGGTGGGCGGCATCTTCCTGGCCTACGAGCTTCAGCCCTATGGCAATCTGAGCGGTGATTATCTCTATCAGACCGATACCGGCGATGTGGTATGGACGCTGGAATGTGAGCTGCCGGATGCTGCCGCAACGGCGGCGGTTTACCGCGCCAACGCCATGACGGTATCGGAGTGCGACGCCTACGCCATGGAGTTCGCCAAGCGCTGGGGCGGCGAATATGACGACATCTACTACTATGACAAGGAGACCTATTTCCGGGACTATGATACCGACGGCTGGACGCATTACCTGACGGTGTCCCATCTGGATGGCGGGTTCGAATACTGGGGAGATTACGGCGATTACGATTTCGACAGCGTGGTCTGGGCGCAGATGAGCCGGACGGAGGTGGAGCAGCTTCTGTCCCGATATGGCATTACCATTCCTGCGGAGGCGGAATTCTTCATCTCTGATTCCGAATACTATTCGGCGGATGAATATTGGTACTGCTTCCGTGCGGAAGAGATCGTCACGGATTCGGGGCTGGTGGATGGTACCTTGTATTGCCATGCCACGGAAGACGGATGCTATATCGCCATCGACAACCATCTGATCACATATGCCTATTGTGCCGATGAGTCCATCTGCACGGCCGCGGAAGCTTGCCGGCGGATGCAGGATGGCTGGTTTTGCGGCGGCTGGTTCGAAAAGGATGCGCCGGAAACGGTCAGTATTCTGTCCTGCTCCCTTGGCTATGAGACGGATACCAAAGGCTTTTATCAGCCGGTATACTATTTTGAAGTCATGTCTCCCGGCTGGGACGGGGCGGAGACCATTATGATCCCTGCAATGAAATGATCCCCGATGCATCGCATCGGGGATCATTGGTTTATCTTGCGTGTCTGGGTCTGGGTTCGGGGGAATTGTGGGTACGGTGGCTCTTTCTGCCCTCGGGCTTGATTTCGCCAACAGCCAGCAGGGAGCGCTTGGTCAGAGCAGGGCCGACCAGCTCGTACACCAGCACGGAGAACAGCACCACATTGCGGGTCAGGTCGCCGCCGGGCAGGGTGGCGGCGGTCATGGCCATACCCAGTGCCACACCGGCCTGGGGCAGCAGGGTGATGCCCAGATTGTCGGTGATGGGCTTGGACTGCCTGGTCAGCACACAGCTGCCCATGGAGCCGAAATACTTGCCGGCGGAGCGGGCGATGATGTAGATGACGCCCACCAGCAGGGTGACGGGCTGAGCCACCACCTGCAGGTCCAGCTCCGCGCCGGACAGCACGAAGAACAGGATGTTCAGGGGCATCGTCCAGCCGTCCACACGGTCCATCAGCTCTTCGGAGGTGGAGCAGATGTTGCAGAAGACGGTGCCGGTCATCATGCACACCAGCAGCAGGGAGAAGCCGCAGTGGATGCCGCCGATCTCAAATTTCAGCATACTCAGGCCCACGGTCAGCAGCACGAAGGCAACGGAGATGGTCAGACGCTTACTGCGGGAGTGGAAGAACTGCTCCACCCAGTTCAGCAGCCAGCCCATCAGGGCGCCGAGGCCCAGGCTCAGGACGATCTCCAGGATGGGTTCCACCACCACGCCGATGATGCTGACCTGGCCTGCGGACAGGGCGGTGGCAACACCGAAGGAAGCGGAGAACAGCAGCAGACCCACGGCATCGTCGATGGCGACCACCAGCATCAGCAGCCGGGTCAGAGGGCCGTCAGCCTTGTACTGGCGCACGACCATCAGGGTGGCGGCGGGCGCGGTGGCGGAGGCGATGGCGCCGAGGATGATTGCGCTGGGCAGGGAGATGATCGCGGGGAATGCGAAGTGCAGGCAGATCAGCACAATGTCCACCAGAACGGTGGTGATGACGGCCTGCAGAATACCGATGGTGATGGCGGCGGCGCCGGTGGCTTTCAGCTGGCTCAGGCGGAATTCATTGCCGATGGTGAATGCAATGAAGCCCAGGGCCGTCTGGGTTACGATGGACATACCGCCCACCTGTGCCAGAGAGTTGAAGCCCAGGCCGGGGACGCCGATGGCACCCATCACATAGGGGCCCATCAGCAGGCCGGCAACCAGGTACGCGGTAACGGCGGGCAGGTGGACCAGCTTGGTCAGACGGGACATCATCAGGCCGCCTACCAGGGCAATGGCCAGACAAATCAGAGAAGTTTCCATGAAATATACGCCTTCTTTTCAAATATTGGGAAAATTTGGTCCAAAGGGTAAGAATGCTCTTCAGATCGATTCCGGGGCGTATTATAGCGCTGCATACGCTGAAAAACAAGAGCAAAACTGACTAATTTTTATGGCTGCCAAACAAAAAGTTTTGAAATGTTTTTGTGCATCCTGGCGCATGGATGAGAATCCCCGATTGACCGGCGGGAGATTATCTGGTATGATAATGATATAAAAGTATCGAAAGGAGAATGGTTATGGATCTGAATACCCTGAAACAGAAAATGGACGAAGCGCGGTATATTTATGATGACACGCTTGCAATAGTGCTGGCTGTGGCGCTGCAGCTGGGCCGTCCGCTGCTGATCGAGGGCGCGGCAGGTGTCGGTAAAACGGAGATCGCCAAGGTCATGGCCTCTGCCCTGGACCGGGATCTGGTGCGCCTGCAGTGCTACGAGGGGCTGGATGAAAGCAAGGCCCTGTATGAGTGGAATTATCAGAAGCAGCTGCTGTCCATCCAGGTGAATATGGGACAGACCGACAGCGAAAAGCTGACCCGCTCCCTGTTCAGTGACGAGTATCTGCTGGAGCGGCCCCTGCTGCAGTCCATCCGGTCGGAAAAGCCGGTGGTGCTGCTCATCGATGAGATCGATAAGGCCGACGAGGAATTTGAGGCATTTCTGCTGGAACTGCTTTCCGAGATGCAGGTGACCATCCCGGAGATCGGCACCATCCGGGCAAAGTCCGTGCCCTTTGTGGTGCTGACCTCCAACCGGGCGCGCCCGCTGTCCGAGGCGCTGCGCCGCCGCTGTGCCTATCTGTATATTCAGTATCCCGATATGGAGAAGGAGCTGTCCATCCTGCGGGCAAAGCTTCCCCATGTGGATGACAGGCTGTGCGCCCAGGTGGCCCTGGCGGTGCAGAAGCTGCGCTCCAGCGAGGCGATCCTGAAAAAGCCCTCCATTGCCGAGACGCTGGACTGGGCAGCGGCCCTGGATGCGCTGGGGATTCGGGAACTGACCCCTGACGCACTGCGGCAGACGGCGGGCTTTGTCCTGAAAAACAGCGAGGACATTGCAGTTCTTGAAGAAATGAACGCCGGAGAGGAGGCGCATGCCTGCCACTGCGGGGGCAGCTGCGGAGGGCATCACCATGCATGATCCTGCGGTGTATCTGGAAAAGCTGTCGGCTTTTTCCGGAATGCTGCGGCTGGCGGGGCTTTGTGTCAGCCCCAGGGAAACGGCGGATGCGGCAGGAATTCTGATCAGCCTGGGCTTTGATGACCGGGAACTGGTGAAAACGGCCCTGCGGACGGTATACGCCAAGTCCCGGGAGGAACAGCTGACCTTTGACCGGACCTTTGACGGTTTCTTCATCTCCGAAGAAGCCATGCGCCGGCAGGCGAAGGAGCAGATGCAGCGGGAAGCGGAAATGGAGCAGGCCCGCCGGGAGGCGGAGGATAATCTTCAGATAAACGGACAGCCCCTGGATCTGAACCGGGAGCAGCTGGATGCCTATGCCGCCATGCCGGAGGAAGCCCGGGATCGGCTGCGTAAATTCATGGACCGCTACCGCAGCAGCGCCGAGCGCAATCCGGATCTATACAGCAATTTTATCCACTCGGTTTTTGCAAAGACATTGCTGGAGCAGCAGATGCGCATGGAAGATGTGGGCGTGGGCTGTGAAGCGGCAGACCCGGAGATCGGCATGCTTTACCGGGATATCTCGGATTTCAAGGATACAGAGATCCCCAAGGCCATCTCCATCATCCAGACCATCTCCCGGCAGCTCAACGGTGAGCTTAGCGCCAAGCGCAGCCGGGGCGGCCACAGCGGCAAGCTGGATTTCCGCCGCACCATCCGCAAGGGTCTGGAGACCGGCGGCAGCTTCTACCGCCTGCGTTATAAGAAAAAACCCAACCGCCGCCGCCATCTGGTGCTGCTGTGCGACGTATCCGGCTCCATGGTGCAGTTTTCGGAATTTGCCCTGCGGTTTATCCGGGAACTGAATCAGGTGTCGGAAAGCTCCCGGGTGTTCCTGTTTTCCGAGGAAATGGCGGAGGCGGACAATTTCAGCCTTCAGAATATGGATCTGTTCCGGGGCTATGTCCGCCAGTGCGGCCTCTACGGAAAGGGTACCGATCTGGGCAGCGCCCTGGCAAAGCTTTGCAGCATGCAGCCTGCGGTGCTGAATGCTTCCACCACGCTGCTGATCCTGTCGGATTCCAAGACCATCGACCAGCCCCGGGCCGTTGATGCGTTCCGGGAGGCGAAACGTCTGGCTGGGCGTGTCCTCTGGCTCAATCCCATTCCGGAGCGCCACTGGAAGCACAGCCGCAGCATCCAGACCTTTGCAGCCCTGTGCCCCATGGTCTCCTGCAGCACCCTCCATTCCCTGGCAGCGGCCTGCCGGCGGCTGAGCCAATGAATACAAAAAGCTGCTCCGAACGGGGCAGCTTTTCGTTTTACACACCCAGCGGTTCCTTGCGGTCCATGTAGATGTCCCACAGGTCGTCGCTCATTTCGTACATCAGCCGCCGGGCCCGATAGGTGTTGGAGGGCAGGCGGGTCATGGCCAGCTGGATCAGGAACTCGTCCTCTTCCGGACAGGTGCCGCAGCTCATATAACACCGCTCGCCCCGGATCCAGGGCTCCATGTCCAGCCTTCCGCCGCACCAGGGGCAGGTCACTTCTGCCAGGGCGGGGTCATTCAAAGCTTCCCGGTGGTCGCTGTAGACCTGCCGGAGGGGCTGACCGGCAAAGACCTGGGCACCGTATTCCTCCAGGTATTCGTCCAGATCCAGATGGCTGCAGATGATGGCGGTGTTGCGGGAGTCGTTGAGGGCGTCGTGGGCAGTGTCGCCCTTTTCGTTCAGAATGGCCAGGGCGCTGTCCAGGGCATAGCGGGTGTCAGAGCGCATGATCTCCCGGCCGAAGATCCGCTGGATATCATAGCAAACCGGCAGGTCGGACACATCGATGCCGTGGAGGAGCATGTTGTCGATGAGCATGGGCACATCGCTCATGGACCAGGTCATGAAACCATATTCCTTCCCGCAGAATTCCCGGAACTTTTCATAGGCTTCGGGGAAGGGAATGCCGCGGGTCATAAGATCCTTGTCCCGGATGCCGGTCAGGGCAGCGATGCGCTTGTGCATCCGGGTGTAGTATTTCGGAGTGATGTACAGGCGCAGCTCGCCGATGATTTTGAAGCTGTCGTCCAGCTTCACCGCGCCGATCTCGATGATCTCACCGGTGACGGGCAGGGGCTCGGTGACCATGGCGGTGATATCCGACGGCTGGTTCCATTCCATGTCAAAGATAATGTAATTCATATTGGTATCCTCTGGAAAAAGTTTTCTCCATTATACCACGGAATTCTGACAGAGCCAAGAACATTTCTGATTCGATCATGCGCTGGAAATTCCGGTTAGGTTTTGCTGTACTGAAACTCCCTGGATGAGGACAAACGCCGGTATGTTCCCGATGAGGTCTTTGAGACTGTGGAGGAGACAGCGGACACCATTTCGTTCCTGACGGGCGGCTGTATTTCCAGGAAAGGCCCCCCGGTGTATCCGGTTCTGTGCCGCGCAACCGCAGGAGCATGCGCAGTCGATATCAAAAAACGGGCCGGGAGTGATCCCGGCCCGTTTTTTACGGTCAGAAAGAAAAATGTTTCAGCTGCCGAAAAAATCGAGAAAGGCCTTTGTTTCGGATGCTGCGGGGACATGGAGGACGGTCTGCGCCGGGCCGGATTCAACAAGCGCGCCTTTTTGGAAAAAAAGAGCGTAGTCCGCGATCCGCCGGGCCTGCTGCAGGCTGTGGGTAACCAGGATCAGGGCGCAGTTTGCCCTGGGGACGTAATCGGTTATCAGTTTCTCGGCCAGCAGGGTGGACTCCATATCCATGGCCGCCGTGGGTTCGTCCAGAATGGCCAATTCGCAGGGGCGCATCATCAGCCGGGCCAGGGCCATCCGTGCCGTCTCGCCGCCGGAGAGCTTGTCGGCCCGCCTGAGCGCCAGATGACTGATCTGAAGATCCTCCATCAGCTTGTTTGCCTTTTTGTATTCTCGGGATCCCATCAGGATGTTGGCCTGGGTGGACATGCGGAAGGCGTAGGATTTTTGGGGCATGTACAGCACGGAACCGGGGTGCGGATGATATCCCTGCTGATCAGCCTGGATGACGCCGGCCAGAATCCGGGCGAAGGTGGATTTTCCGCTGCCGTTGGCGCCGATGACGGCGTAGATTTTACCGGGCTGCAGCTCCATGCCGGGGAAGTCCAGAACCCGGACACCGTTGTAGGTTTTGGAGAATGCTTTTATCTTCATCGGCTCAGCCTCCTTTGCAGCAGGGAGATCACGATATTGACAATCAGGGAGATGGCCAGCAGGATCATGCCCAGGGCAATGCCCAGGGAGAAATTGCCCCGGTTGGTGTACTGCATAATGGCGGTGGTCATGACATTGGTCTTCCAGGCGATGGCGCCGCCCACCATGGATACCGCACCTACCTCCGCGATGGAGCGGGCAAAGGCCAGAAGATAGGCAGAGATGATCTGGTAGACACATTCGTTGCACAGCAGCAGGAAGGTCCGGAAGCCGCCCAGCCCCAGGCCCCTGGCCGTCTCCCGGACTGCAGGGGCGATGCCGGCCACATAGGTTTCCATATTGCCCACCACGATGGGCGTGATCAGTACGATCTGGGCCATAACCATGATCTCCACCGTGAAGAGCAGTTTCATATGGCCGAAGGGGCCTACACCGGAGAACAGCATGTAAAACAGCAGGCCGCAGACCACCGGCGGCATGCCCTGCAGCGTTCGGTTGGCGATCAGCAGCACGCTTCTGCCGGGGAAACGGCAGGCACCCAGCCAGATGCCGATGGGCAGTCCAAGGATCAGGGCCATCACAGAACTCTGCAGGCTCATTCTGGCGGTGACGCCCAGGATATTCAGTAATTCCGCGTCAGCGGAGAGGATCAGCGCCAGCGCTTTTCCAAGAGCTGTCTGCATATCGTCGTCCCTCTCTTTTGAAAAATCCCGTGGGTTGCCCCACGGGATTTATTTTACTTTACTTCAGGCCGGAAATCAACCCATGATGCCGTCGTTGGCAACGAAGGTCAGGAAGGTGGCCTTGTCGGTGAGGATGTAGGCGCCCATTTCCTCAGCCATGACCAGGCAAGCGCCCATGCCGGTGTTGGCGGAGGTGTACCAGCCGGTATAGCCGGCGAAGGTCTCAGCCTGGGCGGTGATGCCCAGGTCTGCGGGCCACAGGGCCAGCTCCTTGGTGTGGGTGCCGGAGCCGTCGCCGCGGGAGATGAAGGTGTGCTCGCCTTCGGCGATGGCTGCGAAAGCATCCAGGACGCTGGCGGCGGAAGCAGCGCCGGCGGGGTCAGCGGAGGGACCGCACAGGACGAAGTAGTTGTAGATGAAGCTGACGCGCGCTGCCTCGAAGCCATCCACCACGCGGGCGAAGCCTGCATCGACGAAGGCTTCTTCCTGCTTCTTGGAGTGGACCAGGATCAGGTCGGCGTTGCCGGCCTTGGCGGCGGCGATGGCCTTGCCGGTACCGGCGGACTGAACTTCCACGGTATAGCCGTAGGCAGCCTCAAAGGCGGGCAGCAGGCAACCCAGCAGGCCGGAGTCATTGACGGAGGTGGTGGTGGACAGGCGGATGGTCTTGGTTTCTTCGGTGGCGGCGGGGATCTCGCCGGTATAAACAGGGGCGCCGTCCTTGACGTAGAACAGGTGCTCACCGTACTCTGCCACGCCGTATTCGCCTGCCATGTTCAGGGCCTCTTCGGTCAGCAGCCACTGGATCAGGGCATCAGCGCCTGCGGTGTTGACATAGACGTCAGAAACGGTATTGCCGTCGGCGTCCACGAAGGGGGCATCGGGGTTGACAGCCAGGGCGGAGTAGGTGTTGAGCATGTTGTCGTCTGCTTCCATCAGGATGCAGGTGTCCACCACCAGGCCGGCTTCTGTGACCTCTTCAGTTACTTCTTCGGTGGCGGTGGGATCGGTGGGATCGGGTGCGGGGGTGCCGCAGGCGGCCAGACCAAGCACCATGGTCAGAACCAGCAGCAGGGAAATCAGCTTTTTCATATTCATTCCTCCTAAAAAATAAAACGACGAGCCATTCCAAAGCAAAAAGGGCGCAAAAATTGCGTTTGCGCTTGCTTTTGGAAAGAGGCTCGTCCACCGCTTTTCAAAACGCTGTGCGGGCGCCCCGGATGCATGGGGCCGCCGTTCTTTGAATCCATTATATCACAGGAAATACGGGATTTCAATAGAAAGGTGGCTTCCTTTTTCTGCTTTCGTGTAGTACAATGGATAACAGGCGGTGAATCCTCGGCAGACCGCCCCGGAAATGAATGTGTTGTGGAAACGGAGCTGAACGGATATGGATCTTTGGGAAAAAAGCGTGGAATTTCATGGTCACAGCTGCGGCGGTCTGCGCATCGGCTATGCTGCGGCCCGGTACGCCATGGAACTGCTGGAGATCGGCTTTTCTGACAATGAGCAGGTGGTATGCATCAGTGAAAACGACGCCTGTGGTGTGGATGCTATCCAGGTGCTGCTGGGGTGCAGCATCGGAAAGGGAAATCTTCTGTTCCACATGACCGGCAAGCAGGCGTTTTCCTTCTACCACCGCAAAAGCGGACGGTCTGTCCGGCTGGTGCTGAAGCCGAAGCCTCTGGACCTGACGGCGGAGGAATCGGCCCGGTATTACTTTGACCGGTCGCCCCGGGAACTGTTCCGGGCAATGCCTGTTACGATCCCCCTGCCCGAGCCTGCCAGAATTTTCGATAGCTATAACTGCGAATGCTGCGGCGAAAAGACCGGCGCCAACTGGATCCGCCTCGTCGGTGGTAAAAAGCTGTGCCTGGACTGCTGCGAAAGCTATAACCGTTTTGATGTATGAAAAATCCCCTGCCTGGCAGGGGATTTTTTGCGCGGTTTAGAACATGGGATCGGGATTGGCTCCCGTCTCCTTCAGAATTTTTACGATTTCCCAGGCACAGCGGCTGCCCTGACACCGGCCCATGCCGCTGCCCACCCGGCGCTTGACGCCGTCCACCGTGGTGGCGCCCCGGGCGATGGCCTCCAGGATCTGTCCCCGGGTGATGCGGCCGCACTGGCAGATGATCTGATGGTAGTCGGGATGGTTCCGATAGGGGGTGATGGCCTTGCGATGGGGATCGAAGGCAGGATTATCTGCTGCATCCAGGTACCGGGCGGTTTGCTTCGCCAGATACATTCCCAGCTCGTCGGCGCAGGTCAGGCCCGGCGTCTTGATGCCGATGAGGCTCCAGAAGCCCGGGGCGGGGTTTTCGATGACGAAGGAGCCGATGGGCCTGCCGTCGGGGATGTATTCGCCGTCCCTGAGCACCACCCGATGGGGATTGGGCCGGACGGAGGCGAAGGAACGGATGACCTGGTTCGGATCCACCCCGGGCAGCACCCGGGCGGTGGATTCCCGCAGGAAATCCAAGCCTTCCAAGGCAGTGGCCCAGGGCCGGCCGTACAGGGGCCGCCGGGAGGGGCCAAGCAGCAGATTGCCCTCCACCGTTGGTACGGCAGTGACGCCTTTGCCCTTTTCCTCCGATTCCTGGAAGATGATGCGGCTGGGCTTCCGGGCCAGCTGGTCCAGGATGAGAAAGTCCGCGCCGGTGGGGAAGATCCGCACCGAGGGTTCGAACAGAAGCTCCTGGATCTTGTCGGCACTGAGGCCTGCACAGTTGAGGATGACTTTGCAGGCGATGGGGACGCCGTTGGTTTCGATCAAATAGCCATCATCAGATTGGTGAATCGCCAGAACTTTGGTGTTCAGCATCGGTTCACAGCCATTGTTTACGGCATTTTCAAAAGCCGCGATGCCCAACTGCCAGGGATTGACGGTTCCGGTGGAGGGGGCAAAGAGGGCGGAAGTGACGGCGGGGGTCAGTATTGGCTCCATTTCCCTGGCCTGTGCCCCGGAAATCAGCTCCAGACCGGGGACGCCGCTGCGGATCCCGTTTTCCAGTTTCTTCCGCAGGACGCCGTCGGCGCCGGGGCCGCAGCTGACCATCAGACTGCCGCAGCGGGAGAAGGGGACTTCCAGTTCCTTGCAGAGCCGGCCGAAATTGGCGTTGCCCCGGACGGTCATCCGGGCCTTCAGACTCCCGGGCTGATTGTCATAGCCGGGGTAGACGATGGCGGTGTTGGAACGGGTGATGCCGGTGCAAACCTCCGACTCCCCTTCGATCAGAACGGCGGAAATGTTCCACCGCCGTAAATTCCGGGCGGCAAAGCACCCCAGTACACCGCCGCCGATGACGGCCGTGTCAAAATATCTCATACTTCGATAATCTCACCGGGATTTTCAACAGTGTAGCCGCCCATGGCCAGGAGCTTTTCCCGGAAAGCGCCGCTCTTCAGCGTTGCCAGCAATTGCTGCACCATGGGGGTATCCCAGGCGTGATCGGGGATGATCAGGTCGTATTCCTCGATGCAGATGGGGATGAAGTCCAGATCATACAGCTTGGCGGCGGAGTAGATGCCCATGCCTGCGTCGGCGGAGCCGCTGATGATCTGCGCCGCCACAGAGGTGTGGGTCAGCTCTTCCCGGTCGTAGCCGTAGATGGCGGCGGTGTCCAGTCCGTTCTGCCTGCACAGGTAGTCGGTCAGGATCCGGGTGCCGGAGCCCTTCTGACGATTGACGTAGCGCAGGCCGTCCCTGGCGATGTCGGAAAATTTTTCGATACCCAGGGGATTGCCCCTGGCCACCATCAGACCCTGCTGGCGGCCCACGCAGCGGATCAGCTTTACACCGCCCCGGGGGAAATATTTTCTGATGAACGCGGTGTTATAGGAACCGTCGGCGGTATCCAGCAGGTGGCAGCCCGCAGCGTGGGCTTCACCCCGGCGGATGGCCATGATGCCTCCCATGGAACCCACATGGGAGGAACTCATGTAAACGCCATTGTTCTCCACGTGGAGCATATTGCCCAGCTCGTCCAGCAGCGGATCGTGGCTGCCGATGACCACAAGAGTGTTCTCCAGCTTGTCGGCACGGCTGAGAAGCCGCACGTTCACTTCGCTGCCGGCTTCGTAACCCTCCAGCCCCTGGGGCACTTCCAGAATGCCGTCGGCCTTCATGAAGGAGGACACCACGCCGCTGCCCCGGCTCAGGGGGGAGGCCATCAGCTTGTCACCCACATAGCCCATGCGGACCCGGACGAATTCTTCATACTTGAGGCCGGAAACCACAGGACGGGTCAGGGCGGCTTTGGCGTACTGCCGGGGAGCAGCAGGGGCCTTCAGCCAATGGTCGATGAGCGGCTTCAGCAGCTCCTCAATGACGATGATGCCGGAAACGGGATAGCCGGGGACGCCCAGGATGGGGGTGTTACCCTTGCAGCCCAGGATGGCAGGCTTGCCGGGCTTCATGGCGATGCCGTGGTAGAGAACCTGGCCCAACTCCCGGATGACCTTGACGGAATAGTCCTCCCGTCCGGCGGAGGAACCGGCGTTGAGGATCACCAGGTCGCATTCATCTGCGGCCTTTGCCACCATGTCCCGGATCTGGTCAAACTGATCGGGGACGATGGGATAAACCATCGCTTCGGCGCCCCACTGGCGTACCATGGCAGAGAAGATGGAGCCGTTGAATTCCAGAATGTCACCGGGCTTGGGATCAGTGCAGGGGGGAATGATCTCGTCGCCGGTGGGGATGATGCCCACTTTGGGCTTGCGGATCACTTCCACTTCCAGCACACCGCCGGCGATCATGGCGCCGAGGGCGGAGGGAGACACGGTCATGTGGGAAGGCAGGATCATTTCACCGGCGCAGATGTCCTCGCCGATCTGGCGGATGTGCTGCCAGGGGGCGGCCGCGGCGTGGATGGTGATGGAACCGTCGCCGTTTTTGACGATATCTTCCACCATAATGACGGCGTCACAATTGTCAGGGATGGGATCGCCGGTGTCCAGCACCATGTACTGGTTTTTCGCCAGGGTGATGGGCGTGGTCTCCGTGGCACCGAAGGTGTCCTTTGCCCGGACAGCTGCGCCGTCCATGGCACTGGCGGCGTAGTGGGGGGCGCAGATGTGGGCATAGACGGCATGGGCCGTTACCCGGCCGCAGGCTTCATAGACGGGGATCACCTCGGTCTGCGGCGCGAAGCCGTGATCTTCCAGCAATTTCAGATAATCCGCCCTGGCTTTGCGCAGGGGGACATTGGTCAAATATTCAAATCCCATAGTTAATCTCCTGATGTGATGGTTACCTGAATTTCAGCGCCCCGGGGCAGACCTTCGCAGTCCCGGCCGATGCAGAAATAGCCGCCGGCGCCGGCCAGGGTGGTAATGAGGCCGGATTTGCCCCGGATGGGGTGGGCGATGAGGATGCCGTCCCGGTGCTCCAGGCGGCAGCAGTGGTACTGGGCACGGCCATGATTGGCGCTGACGCTCTCGGAAATCCGGGCGGTGACGGTGTATGCGGTCATATCCCTGTCCATGAGCCGGCCCAGCAGGGGCAGCACAAAGAGCTTCGTCACAAAATAAGCAGCCACCGGATGGCCGGGCAGGCCCATGAGGGGCTTGATGCCTGCCTTGCCCAGGATGGTGGGCTTACCGGGCTTGATGGCAATGCCGTGGAGCAGCAGCGTGCCCATGGATTCGATGATCCGGCAGGCGGCGTCCTTGACGCCCACGCTGCTGCCGCCGGAGAGGAGGACGGCGTCACATTCGCCGACGGCTTTTACAACTTTCTCGGTCAGCAGCACTTCGTCATCGATGACAATACCGTAGTTGATGACATTTACGCCGAAGGCGGTCAGCATGGCCTCCAGCATGGGGCTGTTGACGTCGCGGACCTGGCCGGGGCCAGGGACAACCTCGGGAGGCACCAGCTCATCGCCGGTGGAGATGACGCCCACCGTCAGCTTTTTCGCAACAGGCACCTGTACCCGGCCGATGGCGGCCAGGGCGCCGATATCCTGGGACGACAGCACGCACCCCTTTTTCAGGATCACCTTGCCGGGGTACACATCGTCGCCCCGGAAGATCATGTTCTGACCCGGGGCGGCGGATTTGGAAATGCCGATGGTGCCGTCGCCGTAATCCTCGGTGTATTCCAGCATGACTACGCTGTCTGCGCCTCCCGGCACTGCGCCGCCGGTGGGGACGGCGATACATTCTTCGGGATTCAGCGGGAATTCCGCCCCCTGGCCCATGAGGACCTCCCCCTGCAGGGGCAGGATGGCGGGAATGGCGTCGGTGCAGCCAAAGGTATCCCGGGCCCGGACAGCATAGCCATCCACGGTGGAACGGTCAAAATCCGGCACATATTCCGTGGCAGCGATATCCTCCGCCAGGACGCGGCCCATAGCGGCGGTGAGGGATACATATTCCGTTCCAGCCGCGGGAGAAAATTCAGATTCGATGAGTGCCAGAACCTCTTCCGGTGTTTTTACATGCAGCATATCAGACCTCCGTGATGATCCTGCCCAGATCCCGGTAATCATTGCCGGAGAAATGGGCGACTTCCCTGCGGAAAACGGGAGAATTCAGCGATTTCAAAAGCTTTTTTCCTGTTTCCGTTTCCAGCATGTCTTTTCGGATGACCAGATCGTACCGCTCCTCCAGCAGCGGGATGAAATCGATACCGTCCATCTGGCGGGAGATCCGCTCGGTGCCGATGGCTACATCGGCTTCGCCCTCAGCGATGGCTGCGGCCATGGTCAGGTGGGATTTCATGATCCTGTTGTAGCCGTTCACGTTTACCCGGGGGATCCCCAGCTTCTTCAGCTGCATATCCATGACGATCCGGGCGCTGGAGCCGGGACGGCGGTTGAGAACGGAAATATCGGTCCGCCCCAGATCCGCCCAGCCGGTGATCCCCTTGGGGTTGCCTTTCTTCACATAAAAGCCCTGGGTGCGGTAGCTCACATTCACCAGTACAGCAGGAACGCCGGGCATCATTGTGCGGACATAGGAGGCGTTGAAGTCCTGGCCGTCATAGAGGTGGCAGGCTGCCACATGGACCTTGTCCTGATACAGCGACAGCAGGCCCTCGAAGCTGGAAAGATAGGTCCGGGCGGCGTTGACGCCTTCGGCCTGCAGGAAATTGGCCAGAATATCCAGCACCACATCCTGGCCGGAGATGATCAGCTCCGGCTCCGTCTGCTCCGGCGGCGTCAGCAGGGTGGAGTGGGTGTCCACCGTCTGCACCGGGCGGGTGGAGTGCTCATGGCGGGAGCGGGCGATGTAGGCGTCCACATCGTCCTGGGTGAAGCGAACCTTTCGTCCGATCTTATAGGAATGGATCTCACCTCTGCGGATCAGATCATAGATGGTGGATTTGCTGACATGGAGAATGTCGGCCACCTCCTGGGTGGACAGGGATTTGTTCTGAGCCATCATGATTCCCCCTGAGTTTTATCATGTATACTACACATTATATCCGTTTTTGTCTGCCTTCTCAAGAGGAGGGGACGGATTCGGAAAGCGCAGTTCGTACAAGTTCGTATCATTTCGCACAGTTTACACAACGCAGTATGTGTGAAATGGGATGGTTTCGTCCAGTTTCACGCGGAAATGGATCCGGCTTCTTGAAGAAAGCGTAAATTATAATATAATGTAAGTGTGAGAAACTATGGATAACACGCATTTTTGATATTTTTTGGAGGTATTGCTATGGCTGGCGCATATTACGAAAAGATTGCCCGCATCAACCTGACCACCGGCGAGATCAAGATTGAAAAGCTGGACCTGGAACTGGCCCACAAGTTCATCGGCGGCCGTGGTCTCGGTACCAAGATCCTGTACGACGAGGGCGTGGCCACTGTCGATCCCCTGTCCGCTGAGAACAAGCTCGTCTACATCACCGGCCCCATGACCGGTGCTGCCGCGCCTTCCACCGGCCGCTACATGGTGGTCACCAAGTCTCCTCTGACCGGCATGATCGCCTCTTCCAATTCCGGCGGTATCTGGGGTCAGAAGCTGAAGTATGCCGGCTGGGACGCTCTGATCGTGGAGGGCGAAGCCCCTGAATGGTGCTACCTGAACATCGTGGACGACAAGATCGAGCTGCTGGACGCCCGGGAATATGTGGGCGTCAAGAGCGAGGAGATCGACGAGAAGCTGAAGGCCAAGCACGGCGAGGATGCTTCCGTCCTGAACATCGGCCCCGCCGGTGAGAAGAAGGTCCTGCTGGCTGCCATCATGAACGACAAGGACCGTGCGGCAGGCCGCAGCGGCGTCGGCGCCGTTATGGGCAGCAAGAAGCTGAAGGCCATCGTGGTCAGAACCAGCCGCACCAAGCTGGACAACATCGCTGACATTGACGCTCTGAAGGCCGCCACCAAGCGTTCCATGGAGCTGATCAAGGCCAACGGCGTCACCGGCTCCGGCCTGCGGGCCCTGGGCACCGCCGTCCTGGTGAACATCATCAACAACGTCGGTTCCCTGCCCACCCGCAACTGGCAGGAGAGCTACTACGAGCAGGGCGAGGACATCTCCGGCGAAGCCCTGGCTGAGAAATACCTGGTCCGTCCCAGCGCCTGCGCCCGCTGTCCCATTGCCTGCGGCCGTGTGGTCAACATCAATGGCAAGATCGCCGGCGGTCCCGAGTACGAGCCCCTGTGGGCCTACGGCGCCAACTGCGGCAATAATGACCTGAATGTCATCGACGAGTGCAACATGCTCTGCAACGAGTACGGCCTGGACGCCATCGGTACCCCCTGCACCATCGCAGCCGCCATGGAGCTGTACCAGCGCGGTGCCATCAAGGAAGAAGAGTGCGCCGGTGTTCCCCTGGAGTGGGGCTCCACCAAGGCCCTCATCGAATGGACCAAGCGCATGGGCGATCCTGAGACCGAGCTGGATTGGCTGATGAGCTCCGGCTCCGCCAGACTGTGTGAGCATTACGGCATGCCCGAAATTTCCATGTCCGTCAAGAAGCAGGAGATGCCTGCCTATGACGCCCGCGGCATCCAGGGCATCGGCATCACCTACGCCACCTCCAACCGCGGCGGCTGCCATGTCCGCGGCTACATGATCTCCCCCGAGATCCTGGGCCTGCCCCAGCAGCTGGACCGCACCGTGGTGGATGAGAAGGCCGCCTGGGCCAAGACCTTCCAGGATCTCACCGCCGTCATCGACTCCATGGGTCACTGCCTGTTCACCTCCTTCGCCATGGGCGCCTCCGAGTACACCGACCTGCTGAATGCCGCCACCGGCACCAACTGGACCGTGGATCAGGTGCTGGAGATCGGCGACCGGATCTACAACATCGAGAGAATGTTCAACAAGGCCGCCGGCATGAAGCCCGAGGACGACCGCCTGCCCAAGCGTCTGCTGAAGGAGCCCATTGCCAACGGCCCCTCCAAGGGCATGGTCTCCCAGCTGCCCCTGACTCTGCCCCAGTACTATGCAGCCCGCGGCTGGGTCAATGCCTTCCCCACGGACGAGACCCTGAAGAAGCTGGGTCTTGACGAGTGCATCGGCAAATAAGTCAGCATGCGCAGCCAGACAATGCGTGCCCGGCGCAGTACAATTCGTCACTGCTCACCGTTCGGTATTGCTGCGTTGATGCTTGACGAATGTATTGCTGATTCGGTATAATAATAAAGGGAGGGGTTCACCGAACCCCTCCCATTTTCTTTAGATTGGAGAATCCTTATGATCGAAGTACGTCTTTTTGCCACGCTGCGGGAGGGCCGCGGGAAGGTGCAGATGCTTCCCGCCGCAGATTTTCCCGACGCCGGTTCCATCGTCGCCCATCTGGGGATTCCTGCCGAAGAGGTCGCCATTCTGCTGATCAACGGCTTCCACAGAAAGCCCGGCGATGCCGTCAAGGCAGGCGATGTGGTGGCGCTGTTCCCCCCTGTGGGAGGCGGCTGAGATGGAGGCACGATATATCCGGAATATTCCCGCGCTGACGGAAACAGAATGCGCCCTGCTGCAGACGAAAAAAGTGGCCGTCATTGGCTGCGGCGGTCTGGGCGGGTATCTGATCGAACTGCTGGCGCGCATCGGGATCGGGGCAATAACAGTGGCGGACGGGGATGTGTTTGAGCCGTCCAATCTGAACCGCCAGCTTCTGAGTGAGGTAAGCCTGTTGGGGATGCCCAAAGCGGCTGTTGCGGCAGAGCGGATCAGACGCGTCAATCCGGATGTAAAAATCCGGGCGCTGGAAGCTTTTCTGGATGAAAATAATGCGCTGGAGCTGATCGCCGGATGCGACGCGGTGCTGGACGCCCTGGACAGTATTGAAGCCCGGAGGATCCTGGCGAAGGCCTGCGCTGCATCCAATATCCCGCTGATCTGCGGTGCCATCCGGAGTTGGGTGGCCCAGGCGGCGATCTCCATGCCGGGAGACGGTTTGATGGAAATGCTCTATCCTGAGGGAACCGTCCTGCGGGACAAGAGTGTGCTCAGCTTCACCCCGGCCCTGTGCGCCTCTATGCAGGCGGCCCTGTGTGTCAGACTGCT
Source organism: Oscillospiraceae bacterium (assembly GCA_017465745.1). Taxonomy (GTDB): domain Bacteria; phylum Bacillota; class Clostridia; order Oscillospirales; family Oscillospiraceae; genus Faecousia. Next base: position 65,370 of record JAFTVM010000006.1, on the reverse strand, counting down.
GACAGGCCGTCCGGTACCGACGGGTACGCTGTTATATTTCGATCTTCTGAATCAGGAATTTGAGGAAATCCCCCTGGTGTGATGGTGGCGGGATGTTGGAAATCTATAAGCAAACAGCCGGGAGTGAAAGCTTCCGGCTGTTTTTGCGCGCCGGAGTGGATTCAGCCCATATCGCTTCCCCGGTGGGAAACGCCCGGCAAGCATATAAACAGGTATCCTGATTCAAGCAGAATCCACCTGCATGGACTGGACAGCCGTGCTATACTGGAAGCAGGAGGGCGTGTCCCCACCGACGAGTATGCAGTTATATTCCCGGATTTGGACGGGAAACGGAAGAAGGAGAAAAGACCATGGAAAAATGGCTTGAAAGTGTACACAGCGACGGCACGGCGGAATTTGTCAGCAATCCGAGCCCTGCGCTGTTTGAAACCGTGAAAGTACGCATCCGGATGTATGCGGATGCCCCGGTGGAGCACGTACTGCTTCGCTCCAATCCCAACGGCGAGGAGCATTTCGCCGACATGCAGATCGTGAAGACGGAACATGGTCTGAAGTATTACGAAGCGCCCCTTCGTATCTCGGAAAACCGGATGCAGTATCAGTTCTATCTGGTCTGCAAGAATGTGGTATACTTCTATACGCAACATGGAATCACCACCTATGTGCCGGACTTTACATACGATTTTGTGCTGCTGGCTGACTATGTTCAGCCCGCGTGGGTCAAGGATGCGGTGTTCTACCAGATCTTCCCGGACCGTTTCTGCAACGGTGACGAGTGCAACGATGTCCGGTCCGGTGAGTATGCCCGGGACGGTCACCCTGCCATTAAAATGGAGAATTGGGAGGACACGCCGCTGACCTACGAGGAGGGATTGTGTCTTGACTTCTACGGCGGCGACCTTCAGGGCGTCAAGGAGAAGATCCCTTATCTGAAAGAGCTGGGTGTGACGGCGGTGTATCTGAACCCCATTTTTACCGCTCCCTCCGTCCACAAGTATGACTGTCTGGATTATTTCCATGTGGATCCCCATTTCGGCGGCGATGAGGCGCTGGCAGACCTGAGTGCGGCTCTTCACGAAAACGGTATGAAGCTGATCCTGGATATCTCCATCAACCACACCGGCATCGACCACAAGTGGTTCAACAAGGACGGTATCTGGTTCGACAAGTCTGAAGGCGCCTATAACAACCCTGAATCTCCTGAACGGGCCTACTACTTCTTCGGAGAGAACAATTCTTACCTGGGATGGCTTGGGGTGGAGACGCTGCCTACCCTGAACTATACCTCCGACGCCCTCCGGGAGGTTATCTACCGGGCCGAGGATTCCGTCATCAAAAAATGGCTGAAACCGCCTTACAGCATCGACGGCTGGCGTTTCGATGTGGCCAACATCATGGGCCGCAAGGATGAGCTGCAGCTGTCCCATGAGCTGTGGCCTGAAATTCGGAAAAGCATCAAGGAGGTCAACCCGCAGGCCTACATTCTGGCAGAGGAGTGGGGCGATTGCGGCGCTTACCTCCAGGGCAGTGAGTGGGATTCTCCCATGAATTACTACGGCTGCGGCCGGATCATCCGGCAGTTCCTGGGTGAGCCGGACCTGTTTATGGGGCGCAACCCCATCCTGCGGCAGGTACCCTACAAAATGACCGCTGAGGATGTGAAAGCCCGGGTCATGGAGCATCTGGCAAAGATGCCCTATGCATTGCAGGAAAACCAGTTTAACCTCTTTGACAGCCATGACGTCAGCCGCCTGCATAACGATCCTGCTGTCCACCCCGAGGAATACCGGGGTGCGGTGCTCTTCCAGTTCATGCTGCCCGGCGCTGCCTCCATCTACTACGGCGACGAAGCCGGTGTGGATGGCGTGCTGGGTACCAACGAGGGCTGCCGCTATCCCATGCCCTGGAGCAAGGATTTCAAGGAATCTGAAAGCTATAGGCTGAACCAGACCATGGCCCGCATGAAGGCCGAGCATCAGGCGCTGAGCCGCGGCGGTATGAAGTTCCTGTACGCAGAGAACAATGTGGTTGCCATCGCCCGGTTCTGGGCAGATGAGGTCTATGTGATGGTGATGTCCACCGCCGATCAGGATCAGACCATCCGTCTGCCTTTGGGCGCTGTGGGTGCCAGCGAGCCTGCACGGGAAATTTTTGGCAGGGACTTGGAATACAAAAAGCCGGATGACACCAGCATCGAATTGACTGTGAAGGCACATCAGGCTTACTTCATGGAATGCCGGATGAAGTGAAAGGGGAGCGCCTATGTCTGAAACCTACAAACTGGAGCTGAAGCCCCTTGCAAAAAGCAACGCAATGGTGGCGGGGGAGAAATACCGTTTCACGGTGCTGACGGACCGGTTGATCCGGGCAGAGTACCAGGAGGACGGCCGCTTCGTGGATGAACCCACCCAAATTGTTATCTGCCGGGACTATCCGGCGGTGAAATTCCGGGTCATTGAGCAGGCCGAATCTCTGGAGATCGTGACGGAAAAGCTGCACCTTTACTATGACAAGAAAGCCTTTACCCGGGAAGGGCTGCGGATCGAACTGAAGGAAGGCTTCCATGTTTTCGGTTCCGTATGGAACTATGGCGACGCGGTTGAGGATCTGAAGGGCACGGCCCGCACGCTGGACAATGCCGATGGTGCCATTGATCTGGAACCCGGCATCCTGTCGCGCAACGGCTTTACCGTTCTCGATGACGGTAAGTCCGCATTTCTCACCGATGACCAGTGGGCCGTTGCCCGTGACCGGGAATCCGTCGATCTGTACTTCTTTGGCTATGGTCATGACTATCTGGGCTGCCTGAAAGATTTCTACCGGCTGACCGGCGCGACGCCCCTGCTGCCCCGTTTTGCACTGGGCAACTGGTGGAGCCGGTACTATAAATACACGGAAGAAAGCTATTTGAAGCTGATGGGCAAGTTCCGGGAGCGGAACATTCCCTTCTCCACCGCCGTCATCGATATGGACTGGCATCTGGTGGATATTCCGAAGCAGTACGGCAGCGGCTGGACGGGCTACACCTGGAATCCTGCGTTTTTCCCTGATCCCGAGGGGTTTATGGACAAGCTCCATGGGATGGGTATGAAGATCACCCTGAATGTTCACCCCGCCGACGGCGTCCGCGCCCATGAGGAAATGTATGTGCCCATGGCGAAGGAACTGGGCGTTGACTATGAAAATGAGGATAAGATCCCCTTTGATGCAGGCAATCGGAAGTTTATGGATGCCTACCTGAAATACCTGCACCATCCCAATGAGGAGCGGGGGGTGGACTTCTGGTGGCTGGACTGGCAGCAGGGCAGCCGGGGCGGCGCGAAGGGTGTGGATACCCTGTGGCTGCTGAACCACATGCACTTCCTGGACAGCGGGCGCAGCGGCAGGACGCCCCTGACCTTCTCCAGGTATGCAGGTCTGGGAAGCCACCGCTATCCCGTCGGCTTCTCCGGTGATACCATCTGCACCTGGGATTCTCTGGATTTCCAGCCCTATTTCACCGCCAATGCCAGCAACGCCGGCTACACCTGGTGGAGCCATGATATCGGCGGACACATGCACGGAACGAAAGACGATGAAATGATGGTGCGCTGGGTGCAGCTTGGTGTATTCTCACCCATCATGCGCCTGCACAGTTCCTGCAATGAGTTCTACGGCAAGGAGCCCTGGAACTACAATCTTATCGCCGAGAAAATCCTGGAAGACCACCTGCGCCTGCGCCATCGCATGATTCCGTACCTGCACACCATGAACTATCTGACCCACGCCGAAGGCCTGCCTCTGGTGCAGCCCATGTACTACCGGCATGATGTGGGTGAAGCCTATGAGGTACCCAATCAGTATTATTTCGGCAGCAGCATGATCGTATGTCCTGCCACGAAGAAAATGAACCGTGACACCATGCTGGCGGAAGTATCCGCATGGCTGCCGGAGGGAACGTACTTCGACTTCTTCGGTGGACAGGTCTACCGGGGCGGCAAAAGGGCGAAGCTGTACCGGGAACTGGAGCATATTGCGGTTCTGGTTCCTGCAGGCAGTATCATCCCCATGGCCAAGGATTACATGCACAGCCATCTGGAAAACCCGGAGGAACTGGAGCTGTACATCTATAACGGCGGCGATGGGGAATTCACGCTCTTCGAAGAGAAGGACGGCCGCCAGACCCGGACGAAGATCACCCACCGCTGGGAGGATACAAATTCCATTCTGACCATTGTGCCCGGTGCGGGGGCAGGGGAGGTTCTTCCCCCGCAGCGCAGCTTCATCATTCATTTCTGCGGCTTTGCCCCGAATCTGGACGGTGCCCTCTACGATCCCGATACCCGGGAGACGGTGCTCACTGTCAGCGCCGCCGGGGATCAGCCGATTTCCCTGCGCCTGCACTGGCAGAGCCGGGAGATCCCCGAAACCGACAGGAACCGCTGGATCTACGACCGGCTGAACAGGGCGCAGATATCCTACGATCTGAAGGATCGCCTCTACCATCTGGTCACCGCCGGCGAATCCCTGCCCCGGAAGCTGGCGAAGTTACAGGCGTTGGGGCTGGACGAGGCCCTGTTTGGCGCCCTGACAGAGTGCCTGACCTGTGATCTGTAGCCTGTTTTTCTCATGTTCCTCTTCTTGGGGGCCTGAAGCGGGGAATGAGAATGTCGCTGACCCTTCTTTCAACCGCATCACTGATCCGGAAAGAAACAGGCGGCGTTTACCATGATCCGATTACGCAGAAAACTCAAATAAAGAAGTCCCGCAGAGGCACGCTGTTCAGGCATGCTTCTGCGGGATTTGTTTTTCAATTGGATCTTATAAAATTTCCAGGTTCTGATCTGTGACAGCGGAGAAAAGAAGGGGGAGCATTCTGCGGCCGACGTCCTCCAGGGATTCGCCGGTGGAGAAGTTGTGCCAGTACTGCATCATGCCCATGTAGCCTGCGATGAGAAATTCCGCCGTATGCCAGGGGTCGGTGTCAGCGGGAATGGCACCGCAGTCTTTTGCCTTGCCAAGGAAGAGAGCGATGCGGTGGACGCTGTTTCCGCCGGCAGCGGCGACACCTGCCACCATTTCAGGGGCATGGTAGGAAAACGCCCGGGACAGATCCTTGCCCATCATGCTGCTGACTGTTGCCAGGGACAGGAAGTAGTCACAGATGGTCTGGTAGGGATTTGCCAGCTTAGCGGCAGCGAATTCCAGATGGGATTCACGGCTGGCGATCAGGTAGCGGTAGTGCTCCTGAACAATACCGAATTTGTCTCCGAAAAAATTATAGAAGGTGCCGGTGGTGATACCGGCAGCGGTGCAGATGTCCCGGATGGTGGTCTGGTTGTAGCCCTTGTCCCGGAACATGCCCATGGCAGTCTCATAGATTTGCCGCTTCTTTTCCTGGGACCGCTGGGCCTGGGGAATGTGTTTATCTGTCATAATGTGTCCTCATCTTCTTCATTTTCCGATATTGTACCACAAACCCATACAAATTGAAAGGGTCATTCTATTGACAATCAAATAGTGGATGTTTATAATTAAAACATGTTCTAAAATATGTTCTAATTTTGGGACAACTACGGGAAACCTCTCAAAACTCTTTTTTGATGATTTGGGCGAGGGATTTGGTTCCAAATAAAGGATCGGAAATTTCGGAATACTTTGTGTATTGCGGGATTTTCGATCCGTATAGTTGGAGCCGAAGATCCGGCCAAATCGCAAAGGGGGAGTTTTTAGAGGTGTCCTACTGAAATGGAGGAAAATGTAATGTCTAACCCGAAGAAAAAGGGCACCGGCGTCGCGCTGTGGTCTGTCATGACGGTTCTGCTGGTCATTCTGCTGATCGCCAGCATCGTCGGCACCAATATCGCCCTGTCCAGCGCCCAGGCGATCAACATCGCCCTGAAGACTCCCACCCATAAGGTCATCAATCAGGATGGCTCCGTGGTCTATTTTGAGAACGACTTCGATTCCGTGGAGGAATTGGAAGCCCATGACCGCGAAGTGGCCGAGCAGCTCCACGCGGAGGGCACCGTCCTGCTGAAGAATGACAACGGTGCACTGCCCCTGGCAGGCGGCGCGAAGATCAGCATCTTCAGCCACTCCTGCGTGAACATCGCCACCTGCGGCACCGGCTCTGCCGACATCGACACGTCCAATGCTCCCACCCTGAAGGAAGCACTGGAAGCCGAGGGCTTTGCCGTCAACCCCACCCTGTGGGACTTCTATCTGACCGGTCCCGGCAGCGAGTACCTGTCCCAGCCCCGCAAGGGCATGAGCGGCGAAGTGACCAAGGGCCGCCAGAACTATCATGTCAACGAGGTTCCCGTGGATGTCTACACCGATGCTGTGAAGGACTCCTTCGGTGAATACGGTGATGTGGCACTGGTAGTCATCACCCGTCTGGGCGGCGAGATGTACGACATCCCCGTGGACGAGTTTGTTGACGGCACCAATGCGCTGGATCTGACCGACGAAGAGAAGGCCATGCTGAAGATGGTCGAAGAAGCAGGCTTCGAGAAGACCGTGGTTCTGCTGAACACCACCAACGCCATTGAGTGCGAGTTCCTGATGAATGCGGAATACGGCATCGATGCCGCCATGTGGATCGGCTATACCGGCACCTGGGGCCTGAACGGCGTTGCCGACCTGATCTCCGGCGCAGCCAATCCCTCCGGCCGTCTGGTGGATACCTACTGCATCGACAACACCACCGCTCCCTCTGTGGTGGGCGGCTATGGCGCCAGCTATACCAATGCCAACGTGGAAGATACCGCCAACTGGTATGATATGCCCAGCAACCTGGACGGCAACATGCACTATTACGCCTACCAGGAAGGCATCTACATCGGCTACCGCTACTACGAGACCCGCTATGAGGATGTGGTCATGGGCACCGGTAACGCCGGTTCCTACAACTACGCATCCGAAGTGGCTTATCCCTTCGGCTACGGTCTGAGCTATACCACCTTTGAGTGGACTGACTATTCCGTCAGCTATGACGCAGCCACCGATGCATTCACTGTCACCGTCAACGTTAAGAACACCGGCGACGTGGCAGGCAAGGAAGTTGTGGAAGTTTACTTCCAGTCTCCCTACACCGATTACGACAAGCAGAACGGCATCGAAAAGGCAGCTGTGGAGCTGTGCGGCTTCGCCAAGACCGTGGCTCTGGAGCCCGGTCAGACTGAGGAAGTCACCATCGAAGTGCCCCGTGAGGAGCTGGCCTGCTACGATTCCAAGAACGCCAAGACCTACATCCTGGATGCAGGCGATTACTATCTGACTGTTGGCAAGAATGCCCATGATGCCCTGAACAACGTTCTAGCTGCCAAGGGCTACACCACTGCCGACGGCATGACCGCAGAGGGCAATGCCGCTCTGACTTACAAGTACACCCAGGATGAGATGGACACCACCACCTATTCCGTTTCCGCTTCCACCGGCAATGCCATCACCAACCAGTTCGACAACACCTCTCTGAGCTACTACGGTCTGGAAGACCTGACTTACCTGTCCCGCTCCGACTGGCAGGGCACCTGGCCCCAGGAAGTTACCCTGGAAGCCAACGAAGCCATGCTGGTTGACCTGAACCGTTACCACTCCTACACCGGCACCGAGGGTTCCACCGCCACTATGCCCACCATGGGCGCTGACGGCGACATGACCCTGGGCATGATGATCGGTAAGGACTATGACGATCCCGACTGGGAAAAGCTGCTGGATCAGGTCACCTTCGAGGAGATGGCAGTTCTGATCGGTCAGGGCTACCACAACACCGCCATGATGGCCTCTGTTTCCAAGCCCGCTACTCTGGATGACAACGGTCCCCAGGGCTTCACCCAGGCGCTGACCGGTATTGCCACCTGCCACTGCGCTTACTCTGACGAGAACATCATGGCTGCCACCTGGAACACCGACCTGATGTACGAGGTGGGCCGCTGCATCGGCAACGACATGATGGATCTGGGCGCTGTCGGCCTGTATGGCCCCGCCATGAACACCCACCGCAACGCATACTGCGGCCGTAACTTCGAGTACTACTCCGAGGATCCCTACCTGGGCGGCATGATCGCTGCTTCCGAGGTTCGCGGTATCCAGGACAAGGGCTGCTATGTCTACATCAAGCACTTTGCCCTGAACGATCAGGAAACCGAATGCCGCTGCGCTTCCACCTGGGCCAACGAACAGTCCATCCGTGAGATCTATCTGGAGCCCTTCCGCCTGGCTATCGTGGAAGGCGGCGCCATGAACGTCATGAACTCCTTCTCCCGCTTTGGTGCCATCTGGTCCGGCGGTCACAAGGGTCTGATGACCAACGTGCTCCGCGGCGAATGGGGCATGAAGGGTTTCGGTCTGACCGACTTCTCTGGCAACTCCGCCTTCGCTGCCTACGGCATCATGCTCAAGAGCTTCGATGTGGCTCAGGGCGTCCTGGCCGGTACCGACAGCTGGGACTCCTCCGCTGTCCAGTGGACCGATGATCTGATCAATCTGTACCAGAATGACCCCGACATCTGCCAGGCTATGCGCCAGGCAACCCACCGGATCCTGTACACCGTTGCCAACTCCCACGCCATGAACGGCTTCACCGCCGAGACCCAGATTGTAGGCGTTACCCCCTGGTGGCAGACCGCCCTGTACGTTCTGTGCGGCGTGATGGCTCTACTGACTGTCGGCTCCGGCTGGAAGCTGGTGAAGGCTGTCAAGAAGTCCAAGGCTGCCAAGGCATAATTCCACTTCCTCCACGGCCTCCCCACTCCTTCTTATCTCCTTCTTTCAGGGGCGGGGAGGCTACATAAAAATAAAGCCCGGCTTTCTCCTTCCTTCCGGGCACCAGTCAGCGTGCCGCCGCAGGCGTCCCACAGCCTGCGGCGGCATCGTCTATCAACAGGAGGTCTTATGACCGCAAATAAACAATACTACCGTACCCACCGGGCGATCCAGTCCGCGTTTCTGACCCTGCTGTCCAGAAAGCCCTTCGAGAAGATCACGGTGCAGGATATCCTGGACAACACACCGGTTTCCCGTGCTACCTTCTACAAGCATTTTAAGGACAAGTACGAGATCGCGGAGAAGATCCAGGAGGAGATCCTGGATGCCCGGAAGGAGCTGCGGGAGAATCTGTCTCAGGTGCATCCCGGTGACCTGTCGGTGCTGGTGGAGCGGTATGCCACCCGATATATGGATATGGGGCGGCTTTTGCTCCATGTCCGCACCAATCAGGTGGATCTGCCTCTGGCGCTGGATCTGGGCTCCCGTGAACACTATCTGTCAAATTCCGAAAGCCCCACCAGGGAGCTGGAGGCAAGGATCTACGGTGCCGCCGTCAGCGCGATGTTGGTGGCGATCCTGGAAGACAGTCATCAATTCCCCGTGGAGCAGATGCCGATGATCATGCTTCCCGTTGTGCTGCACCTGTTGGGGCTGCCGGATGATCCCGATGTTACCAGGGTCATCAGGGAGAAATACAGCAGGAAGTATGGTTAATATTGCGATAAAAGACGAACGCCCAGCCGAAAGGCTGGGCGTTCTATTTTCGAAGGACCTGATAATGTTTACATTCCATTCACAGAAGTAACCTACCAAATCAGATATAATGCATTGTAAAAGCTATCATAAGGAGGCAAGAATATGGCCCATATCGTGTACCGGTTCATCAAATGGATGGTAATGCAGGCCTATCCCGAAATCGAAGTAGTCGGCACCGAAAATCTTCAGGACGAAGCATCCATCATCGTGGGCAACCATACTCAGATGAACGGTCCCATCGCGGCGGAGCTGTACTGCCCAGGAAAGCACTACACCTGGTGTGCAGGGCAGATGATGCACCTGAAAGATGTGCCCGCCTATGCCTTTCAGGATTTCTGGTCCCAGAAGCCACGGTGGACGCATCCGTTTTACAAACTGCTGTCGTACGCAATCGCGCCCCTGTCGGTGTGTATTTTCAACAATGCGCACACCATCGGCGTTTACCACGACGCACGGATCATGGGCACCTTCAAGAATACCGTCAAGCGGCTCCAGGAGGGAAGCCATGTGGTGATCTTTCCGGAGCATAATGCCCCCCACAATCACATCATTTACGACTTCCAGGATAAATTCATCGATGTGGCGAAGCTCTACTACAAGCGGACGGGAAAGGAATTGGCTTTCGTGCCGCTGTATATTGCACCGAAGCTGAAGAAGATGGTTCTGGGAAAACCCATTCGTTTCTGCGGGTCCAATCCCATGGATACGGAGCGCAGGCGGATCTGCAACTACCTGATGGAGGAGATCACGCAGATGGCAGTCTCTCTGCCGGAGCATACCGTGATTCCTTACCGCAACATTCCGAAGAAGCTGTATCCCAGCAACAAAATCAAGGAGGAAACCCATGCGAACACCAACCGTTGACTACCGAAAACTGAGACTCCACAATTTTAACACTCCCGAATACCGGCACCTGTTTCTGCTGCTGGGCTGGGTGGTTTACTTTGCGCTGTATTTTCTGACGGAAAACCTGATCCCGGCGGAGCAATGTTACCCTGTCCACTGCGCTCTGGATGATGTGGTGCCATTTTGTGAATGGTTTATCATTCCTTATGTGAGCTGGTATCTGCTGATCGTAGGTTCTCTTGTGTACTTCCTGCTGTACAATGTGGACGGCTTCAAGAAGCTGCAAACCTACATCATCCTGACCCAGGTCATCGCGGTGGCAGTGTATATCGTGTTTCCAAACCGGCAGGATCTGCGGCCGGAGGTATTTCCAAGGGAGAATCTGCTGACAGGACTGATCGGCCTGATTTACGCCGTGGATACGAATACCGGCGTGTGTCCGTCCCTCCATGTGGCCTACTCCCTTGGCATTGCCTCCACCTGGCTCCGGGAGCGAAGTGTGCCCGGATGGGTTCGGGCCTGTATTGCGGTGTGGTGCGGCGTGATCTGCATTTCCGTCGCCTTCGTCAAGCAGCACTCCGTGGCGGATATTTTCGCGGCCATGGGGATGTGCCTGTTTGTGGAGTGGTTCGTATTTTTCAGGAAGAAGAAATGAGAAAAAGGAGAGTATGAACACCGGAGGATTCCGGCATTGTCTTTGGCCGCAAATGCTGTGCGAAGGAGATCGCGAAAATACATAATGGGATGAAATATAAGAAAGACACCGTGATTTTCGATGAAATCACGGTGTCTGGCACCCTCCCGGCGAGACGCGAACGCACTACTGCGGTGCAAAATGTTTCGGATTGATCCCTATGGTGCAAATAAGCCTACATAAAACTTAGCAAGTGCCAAATCCCCCCGGTGGAACCGGGAATGTGGGCATTGGTCTCAAGCGTATTCCGGGCATCAGAAGCCTTTACAGATCATGGATGAGCAGCATGCATTTTCTTCTCCCCAAATCCATTGACATCGAAATAATCCGGATGTATACTAAAACGAAGTTAGCGGAGCCTAACTAATTAGGGCGGTGCTGCCATGATATTCAATACGTTTGGTTCTGAGGCAAAGCCCGTGATCCTGTTGCTTCCCGGCACCTGCTGCTGGCTGTGGGTGGAGCATGGTGCGGTCTGTTCGCGGGATCGATTTTCAAAACCTTCCATCCGCAAAAACAGGAGGAATAACGCATCACTGAAAAAGTAAAAATGTGAGGGCGGATCTAGCGCGGGTGGGGAGCGCCCCTGGTGCTGCTTCTGGATCTGACAGTAAGAAAATGGTTTTACGGGCGTGGCGGTTTCCCCGCGGGCCCTGAAAATACAAAATATGGTTAGCGATCGCTAACGGATAAATGGAGGAAATTATGAAAACCAAAAACAAACTGAGGGTATCTGATCTCATTACCCATGACGAGGAACTGGCTGCTGGATCGCTGCGATATCGTCCGTGTGCTGCACCACTTGCCGAGATGGAGTAAACTGCCCGGATGAAACAGTATCGTGAGGATGGCGGAACGGTTTGCTGTGTAAAAAAAACCGACGCTGAGATCAGGAGAACCTGCTATTGCGTGTTCCCCGGTATTGATCTGATCTACAATGATATCCACGCGGAAAAGTGTATGACGGATCTCACCGGCGATCATTGGAACATGCTGGAGATCGATCACTGCCGGGATGGGCGGATGGAATGCTGCGTGGATGGGGAAAGCTTTTATCTGGCGCCGGGGGATATTTCCATCCATCGCGTTGGAAGCATTGACCGGGAAGTGTCCATTCCAACCGGTCATTACCACGGTATTACGATTCTGATCGATCTGGATCAAAGCCCCCGATGTATGTCCTGCTTTTTGGAGGATGTGGATGTTCAGCCTGCGGCGATCGCTGCCAAATATTTGCCGTCTGGATGCAGCCACTATGCACTGCGGCAGTTGCCTGCGGTTGAGCATATTTTCTCCGAGCTTTATGGACTGCCCGCTGCGGTTCGACGGGGATATTTTAAGGTGAAGGTACTGGAGCTTTTCCTGTTCCTGGCAGGCATGGAGCGGACGGATCCAGCCGGAGGACAGAAGAAACTGTCCGGGTATCAGGTGGTATTGGCCAGAAATATTTGCAGTTACCTGACGGAGCATATCGAGCAGCGGATCACCGTATCAGAGCTTGCGGAGCAATTTGGCGTTTCGGAGACCTATATCAAGACCAGCTTTTCCGGCGTCTATGGCATATCCGTCTATGCCTACCTGCGGGGGCAGCGAATGCAGGAAGCGGCGAAGTTGCTAGGCAGCACGGACCGCACGGTGCTGGATATTGCAGGACAGTTCGGATATGACAACGGAAGCAAATTTGCCAATGCCTTCCGCAGCGTCATGGGGGTGACACCGTCACAGTATCGAAAGGGTACCGGAAAATGATGGACGTTGTAGCTGTTTGGAGCCATTTTTGACCATTTGGAGTGGAGACGACGGGGGAGCCTTTGATAAAATAAGCAGGCACCAAGAAATTAGTCGTGTCTTTTGATCCTTCAGATGCCGGGGCTGTACTGCGCAGTGGCTCCGACGCGGAAGGATAAAAAATAAGAAAACAGTTAGCGTATGCTAACGGGAAAGGTATGAAAAAATGAAAAAGTACATCGCTCTGGTACTGTCAGCGCTGCTGGTCGTTTCCATGATGGCCGGCTGCAACAGTGATACCACCCCCACGGATCCCATGGAAACCACCCCCACCGGATCTCAGGAAGAAGTATCCTATGTCTACGGCACCGCCCGTCTGACCTGGGCACAGTTCTGGGCCAACGAGGACATCACCTACGACGCCTCCGTGGCCTTTGACGTGGTCAACGAGAACACCGACACCGAGGGTGTCACCGACCTGGGCGGCTTCGACGCCGTCACCCGCGCCACCCACAAGCACGGTGTTTACCGCGGCTCCGCTCACTACTCCAGTCTGCTGCATGCCGTTGACGAGGCAGGCAACGAGGTTTCCGTCCATCTGGAGGACATGACCGACGCTGCCGATGTGGAAGATATGTACGGCGTGGAAAGCGTTTTCTATGGTCTGGCCGACGGCACCTACTGCCTGTCCCAGCCCGAAGGAGAAGCCACAGCCTACACTGTCACCGGCGTTGAGATCGTCGGCTATAAGGCATGGCCAGTGAAGGTCCCCGCTGACCAGGCAGGAGCCGCTGCCGAAGCCATCAATTTCACCAAGGACGCCTCCGTCACCGAAGAGACCAGCCTGCTGAAGACCGTCACCGTTGTTGATGGCCAGGTCACCGCTTCCGCTGCCGCTGCTGCCAATGGAACCGCCGTGGAGTACAACGGCGAGGTTTCCGTTTCCTATAACGACAAGTACGGCGACTACATCTTCGTGCAGCTCAGCGACTGCCCTGAGGATTGGGGCATGAACCTGTTGGGCGCCACCTATGCTTACTACGGCGACGTGAATCCTGCTGAGGATACCTCCGCTGAGCCTGTCGCCACCTATGGCACCAAGTACGCTGCCGACACCTGGTGGAAGTCGGGAGGCAAGCTGCTCCAGTTCGGCATCAACACCTCTTACCGTCACGGCGCTGCCGAGCAGTTCGGCTACTGGCAGATCACCATTATGGCAGCCGGTTATGACAACTACACCGTCACCGTTCTGGCGCTGCCCGCTTATGAGTCCGACATCACCGCTTCCCTGGGCGAGGACAACGCAACCCTGACCATCTCCGGCGTTGCCGAGGCCGACTGGGCCAACACCACCGTTGCTGTGGACGGCACCGTGGTGGAGAACATGGAGGGCGGCACTGCCGTTCTGGCGGAGCAGACCATTGGTGCCCACACCGTCACCGTCAGCATCGATGGCTACCGTGAGAACACCCTGGAAGTCATCGCCATGAGCGATCTGACCGCAGAGGACATCACCCTGGAGGGTAATGTCCTGGAGGTCAACGGCGATCTTCAGAACTACCTGTCCAACATCACCGGCATCGCCGTGGGTGAGACCACCCTGTCCGGCAGCGATCTGGGCACCACCGTTTTCGGTGAGGATGGCGCCATCAATTTCGCCGCTGAGATCGCAGGGAAGCGCGGCGCCACCACCGTCGTGTTCCCCAACGGCAGCACCGAGAGCTACATGCTGATCATCACCGCAGCAGGCTATCCCAACGTGGTCCTGACCACGGAGGTCGCCGGCTAACGCGAAAGCGCAGATCCCCAAACCGGCAGACTGCATGGGCAACTGTGCAGTCTGCCATTTTCGTAAGGAGACCGATATGATTTTTCTCATCAGCCTGTGCCTTGCTTTGGCCTTTGCCTGGTATGGCGCAAAATTCATCAAAAAGCACCCAAATCTGCTGTATATTCTGGCAGCCCTCCTCAGTGCCGTTCTGGTCGGCGTCACCTGGGGCGGAATGGTCCATGATCTGCCCGGCTTTGTCCGGAGCTGGATCTGGCCCATCCTTTCCAACTGCGCCCTGGCCACGGCAATGTTTGCCATCGTGATGATGATGGCGGTGCTGCCAAGAGGCGGGAAGGCTGTCAAAACCCTGATGCCCATCCGGGCGGAGCTGTCCATTCTGGCCTGCATTCTCACGCTGGGCCATAACATCGCCTACGGCAGGACCTATTTCGTTATGCTCATCAGCCGTCCCGACCGGCTGGAGGGGAATCTGCTGTGGGCCGCCATCTGTTCTGTGGCGCTGATTGTCATCATGCTGCCTCTGATGGTCACTTCTTTTCCGGTGGTCCGCAGAAAGATGAAGGCCAGGGCATGGAAAAAGCTCCAGCGCCTGGCGTATGCCTTCTATGCTTTGATCTACATCCATGTCATGCTGTTGGCGACGTCTTTTCTTGCCGCCGGTAAGACGGAATATCTGTGGAACGTGCTTGTTTACAGTGGGGTATTCCTGACCTATGGCATCCTGCGTATCCGAAAAGCCATGTCCAGGAAGTATCCTGATGCCGCCAGAAAGGTAACCGTGGTTCTGGCCATTGTGGCTGTGGTGGTGGTCTGCCTGATCTGCGCTCCCGGCGTTCTGCCCGCAGAGCCGGAGCCTACCGAAGCCAGTGAGCCCACCGAAACCGAAGCACCTTCTGAAGCCACGGCACCCACCGAGGCCTCTGTGACTTACATCGACGGCACCTATTTTGGCACCGGCGAGGGCTATGTGGGCGCAACCCAGGTGGCTGTCACGGTGAAGGACGGCGTGATCAGCTCCGTTATCGTGGTATCCTCCGGGGATGACGGCGCCTATGTGGAAGATGCCAAAACCCTGATCCCCCAGGTCATCAGCACCCAGCGCACGGATCTGGATGCAATTTCCGGCGCCACCTACAGCTCCCAGGCCATCCTGACCGCCATCGAAAACGCACTGCACACTGCTATGGGATAAACGATATGAAAAAATGGATGATCCTTTTCCTGGCGCTTTGTCTGGTGCTCTGGGGCTGCTCCGCCCCGGTGGAAGCGCAGACCCGGACCATTTTTGCCATGGACACCGTGATGGAGCTGACGGTTTATGCGGACAATGAAAAATTACTTTCTGAAGCAGTCAGCAGGATCCGGGAACTGGAAAGCAAGCTGTCCGTGACGATGGATGGCAGCGAGATCCACACCGTTAATTCTGCCGGCACAGCCCCGCTGTCCGGCGATACGGCCGACCTTCTGACCAGAGCGCTGGCGCTCTGCGCCAGCACCGGCGGTACCCTGGATATCAGCATCTACCCGGTGGTCTCCGCCTGGGGATTCACCACGGGAGAATACCGGATCCCGGAGAAAGCGGAATTGGAAACGCTGTTGGGCCGGGTGAATTACAGCGCCATCGTGCTGGAAGAAGGCGTTGTTTCGGTGCCGGAGGGGATGCAGATCGATCTTGGCAGTGTGGCCAAGGGCTACACCGGGGATATCATCAGCACCCTGCTGAAGGAAAACGGCGTCACCTCCGCGCTGCTGAATCTGGGCGGCAATGTCCAGGCCGTGGGCAATAAGCCGGACGGCATGCCCTGGCGTGTGGCAGTGCAGCATCCCACGGAAGATGGCTATCTGGGGGTGCTGTCCATTTCCGACGAAGCGGCCATCACCTCCGGGGGATATGAGCGGTACTTCACCGGCGACGACGGGCAGACTTACTGGCATATCATCGATCCTGCCACCGGCGCTCCGGTGGACAGCGGTCTGATTTCCGTGACCATAGTAGGGGACAGCGGGTTGATATGTGATGGACTGTCCACGGCGCTGTTTGTCATGGGTCTGGAGAAAGCTGCGCAATACTGGCGAAATGCAGCAGAGGAATTTGAGGCGATTTTGGTGACCGATGACGGAACCATCTATATCACCGAGGGGCTTCAGGGGAAGTTTACATTGTCAGAGAACTGTGAAGATGCAGTTCTGGCAGTGATCACGCGCTGATGATCCCATAACGACTGACAGGCACTACTCCGGAATGAAGGGTAGTGCCTGTTTATTTGCTAATATAAATTGATGATTGGCTCGTGGAGGTAAATTATCGCTTAAAAAGCCCGCCGGTACTTGGTAAACCAGCGGGCTGTGATTATCTTGTTCAGAGCAGTTGCCGGATTCGTGTCAATCCGCTTCAGTCAGAATGGGCTCAGATGATTACGCGGATACAGTCTTGACCAGTTCGTAGGTAGTGCCGGCAACGATCTCCGTGGCATCCACACCGGTCACAGCGTATTCGCCGTTAATGTAGAATGCCCAGTAAGCATTCTCTGTATCCCAGTCAGCGGTGATGCCGTTGACAGCATCCACATACAGGCCATACTCGGTGTCGTGGCCCTCGATCAGCTCGACGGCGACCAGAGCCTCGCCAACAGTAGCAGCGTCGGTATTGACCTGGAACTTGGTCACGGTGCCATCCACATCGGCAACAGTGACATAGAAGGTGGTAGAACCCTCACCCAGAACAGTGTAGGAGATGGTCTTGACGAAAGAGTAAGTAGCGCCCTCGGTGATCGCGGTGGCATCCACACCGGTCATGGCGTACTCGCCGTCAATGTAGAATGCCCAGTAGGCGTTTTCGGTGGCCCAGTCGGCGGTGATGCCGTTGACAGCGTCCACATACAGACCGTACTCGGTGTCATGACCCTCAATCAGACCTTCAGCGACCAGGGCTGCGCCGACAGACTCGGCATCGGAGGTGTACTCGAAGGTGGTCTCGGTGCCGTCCAGATCGGTCACGACAACGTTGAATGCAATACCTGCGGTCTCGGCACCGTTGGACGCAGTGGCCTCGGTGGGATCGGCTTCGGTATTGCCCTCAGTGGGATCGGAGGTGTCGGTGTTGCTGCAGGCCATCAGACCAAATACCATGACCACAGCCAGCAGCAGGGAAAGCAGTTTCTTCATTTCAGGTTCTCCTTATAAGCATTTTCTCCTTCGCTGGTGCTCGCAGCTTATAACGAGTATTTGGCTATTCGTGAAACCGACTGGTACAGCTTTTCGGATGTACTTCACGGCGGCGGACCCGTACAGGAGTTGCACCTGTTTCCCACGGTAGCCATGTTATTTTATCACCACCGGAAAACATTTTCAACTGTTAAGTCCCGGTTTTAATCGATAAAAATATATCATTAGACAATGCGTATCTATTGACATTTGGTGTTGGAATGATATAATGTTTTCATAAATGAATAAGCTGCATGGCGTCTCCCATCAAGACTGTCGTTTTTGACAGGTGCGGAGATTAGGAAATCCGGTGAGAGTCCGGAGCTTTGCCCGTTGCTGTATATGCAGGAGTTTGTATTCATGGAGTGATCCGGTCACTGGGAAACTGGGAAGGCGGAATACAAACGCAGGAGGTTTTTCTCCCCAATGCATGAGCCAGAATGTCGGCCATGATCGAGCTTGAAGGGCGTCAGGGGATTGATATACCCTGACGAGGGACAAGAACTGGGGCGAGAATTACGGTCGCATTGGCATTTGCCATTGCGGCTTTTTTTGTTTTTACAACTACATATTTTGTTCCATGCTGGCATTTACCGCACAGATAGAAATATCCAGGTATTTGCCTTTAGATGAACGGGGTAAGAACCCACACGACCGGTACTGTGAGTGCCAGGCACCATCCGAAGCGGGAGACCGCTGGACGAAAGTCCGCCATTGGAGAGATCTGAGAAGGTAGGAATGGGGCCGTGCGTATTGACGCGAAGCACAAGCCAGGAGACTTACATGGATCAATGGAATCATTGTATGCTGCGACGCGTTTCTCAAGGTGTACACGCATTGCTCCTGGAGGGGTAGTGCGCCTATTTTCAGGAAAGCGTCGGTTTGCATACCGGCGCTTTTTATATTTTGTATCTAAGGAAGAGATGGGACAATGCCTTATCCGAAAAGACATGAGATTTACGAAGCGGTCATACGCCGTATGGTTATGGAGTCGCTGCAGGCACAGGAGCAGCAGTTTGCACAGGAGCATGAAAATGATACAGAGGATCAGCTCCTCGCTTATGTGAGAGATTGCGCCGGGAAGCTGGGACATTCTCCCTGGCCCAGAGAGATCGTTGGCGGAGAGATGATTCTGTCGCGTTTTGACTCCTGGGATCAGGTGCTGCGGATGGCCGATCTGCGTCAGCCTGCAACTGCAAACAAAACCTCCGTTTTTGCCAGATACATCCATGAAGTGGAACATCAGAAGATGGTCTACCGTCAGAAGAAGGCGATCAAGAAGCAGAAGGCCCAACAGCGGCTCAGAGAGCAGGAGGAAAAGAAACAGAAACGGGAGAAAGAGAAGAAAAGCCAAATCCAGTAAATTCACGATGCCGCTCCGCGTATCCCCCTGCGCGGATCAGTCATATTGGAAACGATTGTGGGAACGGTCGTTTCTGCAAAAAGCTGTTTGATTGCCCTTGGACAGCTTTTACCCTTCTCAATGCCGCCCTCTGTGCCCGGAGGACGGCATTGAGCCAAGCGAAACCAACCGCCGTTCATCGGCGGCCCCATATAGATAACCGGCTTAGATTGTGGCAAATACGCGACCGATTGGAATTCCATGAGACACGTATTCTTGTTCTGCTGAACAAGGGAATCCGGTGAGAAACCGGAACACGGCGGGTTGGACCCGCGGTGCTGTATGCACGAAGCCTGCTTCCTTTCCGCGAAAGCGGGTCATTGGGGAAACCTGAGAAGGCGGGGAGCGGACGCTGACGCAAACGCGTCTGAACGTGTCAGTCAGAAGACCTACAAACTGTGTACTTTAGAAATAAAGATGTGCAGCTTAAGTCAAATGCTCCGGCGGTGAACCGCGCCGAAGCAGGCCGGCCTTAACCCCGCTTAGCGCCTTTTCCGGCGTTTGCATACATACTTTTTTACAAGGAGGTTTCTTTGCATGAAGAAACGAATGTGTTCCCTGTTCCTTGCTCTGTGCATGGTGCTGGGAATGCTGCCCGTGAACGTGTTCGCGGCTGAAATATCTGATGGTGCCAATTTCGGCGCCACCTGCAGCGAGGCGGATCCCGACCATGTTGCAGACCCTGCGGAAGCTGCTGCGTATGTCATTAAGGTCAATGGTGTGGAAATGGAGCTGGTTGACGGCGGCATCCAGGCCGGCTGCGACGGACGTTATGTCAGCGCTGACGTCCAGCTCTTCAGTGTGACCGTTCCTGCCGGTACCACCACTGTGACTGTGGAGCTGAAGGAAGACGCCACCGCAACCTACGCAAACATTCAGTACATGGTTGATGGTGCTGATCATACCTTCGGCGGCAACGCTATGCCCGCTTTCGAGGCTGACATTGTCAACTATGACGGACTGTGCATTAACTGCGGCGGTAAGTATTACCATGTGACCTTCGCCGAGCAGGAAAAGGTCGGTGCCTATCAAAGCATCACCACCGATATGGAGGGCGATGTGCTGGTCACCGAGCAGGAGATGATCGACGGCTGGATTCCCTATTATCACGCAGTCGTTCCCCGCGGCTCCAACTATGCTTATGTCACCTATCCTGCCAATACGATCTATACCTATGGCGGTCAGGCCCTCGTCGTAGAATATCACCTTGACGGCTCCTATTCTCCCCAGAAGCAGTGGCCCGCAACCGCAAATGCCGATGGTTCTGTCACCGTGGCAGTTCCCATTACCGACCTGCTTACCGAGGAAGCAGGTACCGGTGTAGCGGTTTGCTTCTGGGATGCAGAAGGCGGCAATGTGCTGGAAGGCTTCACCTTCTCCTATGCGGAGGACACCACCGTTTTCCTGGTGACCCTGGCAGCCGGCAACGGCTACACCACCGACGGCGCTGGCTATGTCAAGACTGGCGAAGACTACTCCTTCACCGTGGACATCAAGAACGGCTATGACGCCGCCAATATGGTGGTCAAGGTCAACGGCGAGGTCGTCACCCCCGACGGGAACGGCGTTTACACCGTGACCAATGTCACCGCTGATCTGGTCATTACCGTTGAGGGCGTGGTGGCAATTCCCAGCGACGGCGATGTGACCTTCTACTTCTCCGTGGAAGAGGGCGACCACTTTGTGGAGCAGGGCGATGTGATCTGGGCGCTGGAGTCGGTGACGGTTCCGTACTTCGATCTGGCACTGTACGACATGGAGTACCTGTACTACAATCCCGATTGCTATGTTGACGGTCAGGCCAGCCAGACGCCTGGCACTGCTGAGACTGCCGACGGTGTGGTCACCCTGCTGCATGGGCTGATCTGGCTCACTGAGGTCCACTACAACGGCCTGGATCCCGCCGATGCAGGCCAGGGCTGGCTGGCAGGCGAGGGCGGCTGGAACGGCTTCAGCGTTTACAGTGCCACCGCCGGTTCCGCATTCTTCACCATGTGGGACTTCGGCTATAATTTCAACTACTACGTCAACTATGAGTATCCTCTGGGCGCTCCCGGCTGGGGTGCCACCTGCGACCAGATCAAGCTGAGCGATGGTGACGTCGTCTCCATGCGCTACAACGACAACTCCGGCAAGGTTGGTACTTATCACCACTTCGGTGCAAAGGCCCTGGTCACCAAGACTGTCAACAAGGGCCAGTCCTTTGATCTGGACCTGTACCGCACCGGCGAGGATATGGCCAACTACACCACCCCCGTCTATCTGGAAGGCGCGGGCCACAATGTTTACCTCTTCGCCAGGGAGGAGATCGAGACCACTCCCACTGGCGGCACCCTGATGGGCACCACCGACGAAAACGGCAGGGTGACCATCGATACCGCCGGTCTGGAGTTGGGCACCTACTATCTGGTCTCCAATTCCTCCAGCCCCGCTGTCATGCTGCTGACTGTGGAAGCTGGCGAGGAAGCCGAACCCTCCTACAACTCTACTTACGGCATCACCGTTCTGGCTGGCGGCAAGGAAATGGATCTGGTGGATAACGGCACCGAGACCTGCGGTACCATGCAGGCGCAGAAGCTGACCGTCACCGTTCCCGCAGGCACTGCCGAGGTCACCTTCCTGAATATCACGGACGAAGTTCTGTGGGGCCAGATGTACATTTACAATGGTTCTCACAACTGGGAGGAGTTCGCAGGCAATGTCACCGAGGCCACCATCAACCTGGCAGCGTGTGGCACTTCCTTCTGTGTCAGCGACAGCGCCAACAACTGGTACCATGTGACCATCACTGTTGAGGAGCCTGAATCCGAGTATGAACTAGGCGATGTGAACATGGACGGCGTCATCGACATCCAGGACGCCAACCTGGTGGTTTCTTCCTACTACGGCAGCGAAGAACTGACTGAGGAACAGCTTGCTCTGGCTGATGTGGATGGCAACGGCGTCATTGATACCCAGGATGCCAATCTGATCGTTTCCTGCTACTATGGTACGATCGACACCTTCCCCGCGGAGGGCTAACGAAATCTGCTTACGGAGTGTGAGTCATACTTCGAAAACGGAATAAAATCAACCAAGGCGGGGGAGACCACTTTCCCCGCCGCAACGAAAAGGAGTATTGAAATGAAGAAAATGATTTCTTTGGTCCTTGCGCTTGTCCTGATGTGCGGCCTGGCGGTGACTGCCTATGCTGCCAACATCGATGTGGGCGTAAGTTCCGACAATGTAAGCGCCGGTGACTCCCTGACGGTCACCATTACCCTGGAAGAGGATATCGACATCTCCGAGGGTGCAACTATGATGCAGGGCGAGCTGCACTATGACGGCAGCGTCCTGGAGTTTGTCAGTGTTGAAAAGGGCAGCTACTATGCAAGCCTGAGTGCTTTTGCAGCCCGGAAGCATGCCAGGGAGGACAAGGTCCTGTTTACTTATCTGGACTTTGCCAATTATGAGCCTGTTGGCTTTGAGGCAGGTACCATTGTGACCGTGACCTTCCAGGCCAAGGAAGACATCGCCGCCGATCACGTGAACACCGTTCTGGAGTTCAAGAATGCCTATGTTCAGAATGCCCAGGGCAAGAATGTCGGCGATCTGACCTACAAGAGCAGCGTTTCCGTTCTGGTCTGCAAGGAGCACACCTGGGATGACGGCGTTGTGACCACCGCGCCCACCTGCGCCGCCAAGGGTGTTAAGACCTACACCTGTACCTTCGAGGGCTGTGGTGCTTCTTATACCGAGGAGATCGAAACTGCTGACCACACCCCCGTGACTGATGCAGCTGTTCCCGCAACCTGCACCGAGACCGGTCTGACCGAAGGCGCCCATTGCTCTGTCTGCGGCGAGACCATCGTTGCCCAGAGTGTTGTTCCTGCCACCGGTCATACCGAAGTGAAGGATCCCGCTGTCCCCGCAACCTGCACCAGCACCGGTCTGACCGAGGGTTCTCATTGCTCCGTCTGCGGCGTTACCATCGTTGCACAGGAAACAACCGACAAGCTGGCTCACGACTATGTTGGTGAGCAGACCAAGGCTCCCAACTGCACCGAGGCCGGTGAGATGACTTACACCTGCTCCGGCTGCGGCGATACCTACACGGAATCCATTGA
Source organism: Oscillospiraceae bacterium (assembly GCA_017465745.1). Classification (GTDB taxonomy): domain Bacteria; phylum Bacillota; class Clostridia; order Oscillospirales; family Oscillospiraceae; genus Faecousia. The sequence continues at coordinate 42,091 of JAFTVM010000006.1, read as the reverse complement.
TGCTCTGGGTCATGCAGTCACCAACTTCACCGTGACCAAGGAGCCTACCTGCACCGAGGACGGTGAGAAGACCGGCACCTGCTCTGTCTGTGGTGAAAAGACTGCTGCCGAAGTGATCCCCGCCACCGGCCACAGCTTCGGTGAGGGCGTTGTGACCACTGCGCCCACCTGCACCGAGGAAGGCGTCAAGACCTACACCTGCGCCTCCTGCGGCGAGACCGGGACGGAAGCCGTTGCTGCCAACGGTCATGCCTGGGACGAGGGCACCGTGACCAAGGAGCCCACCTGTACCGAGGTTGGCGAAAAGACTGCCAGCTGTACCGTCTGCGGCGAATTTGATGCTGCTGTTGAGATTCCCGCCACTGGCCATGCCTGGGATGAGGGCACTGTGACCAAGGAAGCCACCTGCACCGAAGCAGGTGAGAAGACCTTTGTCTGCACCGTCTGCGGCGAGACCAGGATTGAAGCTGTTGCAGCAACCGGTGCACATACCTGGGACGAGGGTAAGGTGACTACCTCCGCTGCCTGCGCCAAGAAGGGCGTCAAGACCTACACCTGCTCCGTCTGCGGTGAGACCAAGACCGGGGAGATCCCCGCGGTTGGTCATGTTGATACCAACAAGGACAATGCCTGTGACAACTGCAACTACAACATGGATTCTGTCCAGACCGGCGACAACAGCATGGTCATGGCATGGGTCACCATGATGGTCCTGGCCTCCGCAGCCATCGTTCTGCTGGCCGTTAAGAAGCGCCGTATGGCCTGATGCTGCTGGACTGGCAAGTGTCGCAACTGATTTTAGGGAATAATGAAAGCCTGGTGGTACGTAAGTGCCATCAGGCTAAACCCCTGTTTATACGAGGAGGTTTATTGGCATGAAAAAAAGAATGCTTTCCCTGTTCCTTGCAATCTGCATGGTGCTGGGAATGCTTCCTGTGACGAGCTTTGCGGCGGATATTCCTGATGGTGTGAATATCAGCTCCATCAGCAATGCCCAGAGCATCACAGCTGGCGAAACCATCGGTTTTACCCTGTGGGGTGTGGATTATTCCGCGCCCAGCTATACGGTTACCGTTCCGGAAGGAACAGAAACCGTGACTATCACCTTTGCATCCGGCGCAGATATGTGCACCCCCTATACCATTGGTTCCGGTGTACTGAAGCTCTCCGGCTGCATGGTCACCTACAACGATGAGGATGGCACCTACAGTGCATCCGGCACCGAATCCGACTGTGTCAATGCTGATGGAATTTACTCCATTACCCTGGATGTGGTGACGATGATCGCCAATGGCCAGATGTACGGCGGCTACAGCAGTTCGTACAGTGTCCTGTATCTGCTGAACTTCGTCTATGGCGAGGAGGAAGCTTCTGATGCACCGTTCCTGTCCATCGCCGTCGATGGGGAGGAACTGGCTGACGACAAGATCATCTTCAAGACCCTGTTTGATCTGGGCAGCCTCGAAAGCATGTATGCTTATATCCACGAGGATGTTCCTTATTACCACGTCATCGTTCCCTGCGGCACTACCTCTGTGGATGTGACCTACAGTGCCGATACCAACATTTTCGATTCCGGCAGCGATGCCTACGGCTATGCCACGGAGCTGGAAGTGGATGCGGTATCCTCCGCTACCGTCAAGGGCAGAACCTTCAAGGATGCCTATACCCTCAATGCTGACGGTACCCAGACGGTGGAGACCCCCGTTACCGGCTACACCTTTGATGAGAACGGTTATGGCATGGCCATCACTCTGGAAGAGGAAGGCGGTACCTATGAGGCAGTCTGTCTGTTCTCCTTCGAGTATGATAAGCGCAGCCATGTCTATACCGATGTTGTGACTGTGCCCAGCTGTACCGAGGGCGGCTATACCACTTATACCTGCACCTGCGGCGACAGCTTTGTGTCCGATTACGTTGAAGCTCTGGGTCACAGCTATGAAAGCGATGTTTGCACTGTCTGCGGCGAGGAAGACCCGGATGCAGAGCATACCCACAGCTATGAAGCGGTTGTAACGCTGCCCACCTGTACCGAGGGCGGATATACCACCTATACCTGCGCCTGCGGTGACAGCTACACGGGGGATGAGACTGCTCCCACCGGACATAGCTATACTTCTGCTGTGACCGCGCCTACCTGCACTGAGGCCGGTTATACCACCTACATCTGCGCCTGTGGTGACAGCTATACCACAGATGAAACGGCAGCTGTCGGCCACAGCTACGACAATGGGGTTTGTGCCGCCTGTGGTGAAAAGGATCCCGATTATGTGGAGCCCAATGCACCTGCCCGGGACGAAAGCGGTGTCTACCAGCTGGCAACCGCTGATGATCTGCTGTGGTTTGCCGAGACTGTCAACGGCGGCGAGACTGCCATCAGCGCGGTGCTGACTGCGGACATCGACCTGACCGGCGTGGAATGGCCCTCTATCGGTACACCGTCCCAGAAGTTTGCCGGTTCCTTTGACGGTCAGGGACATACCGTTTCCAATCTGAACGGCGCGCATGGCCTGTTTGGCTATGCAGCCGGTACTTCCGAAAACCATGTCACCATTCAGAATGTGACCGTGGATGGGACCATTGCAAACACCAACTACTATGTTGGCGGCACCACGCTGGGTACCGGCGGTATCGTCGGCTCCGCATCCTATGTCAATGTGGAAAACTGCGTGAACCGCGCGAGTATCTCTGCGACCCGATATGGCGCAGGCATTGTCGGTTATGTTTACAACACCTGGAATACAGGCGGCTATGTGAATATCACCAACTGCGGCAATGAGGGTACGATCACCTGTTCCTCCTCCTATGCAGGCGGTATCCTGGGTTATGCCCAGGTGGGTGGTCAGGTCAACGGCTGCTACAACACCGGCGATGTCTCCGGTACCACTGAGGCCGGCGGTATTGCGGGCTATCTGCAGCAGTACAAGGGAACCTGTTTCGTGAAGAACTGCTTCAACGCCGGCAAGGTCACCGGCAGCGATCTGGTTGGCGGCCTGGTCGGCAGCCTGTACAACAGTGCTGCCGTTGAAAACTGCTATAACACGGGAGAAGCCAACTATGCGGTGGCAGGTAATGTCTACAACAAGACTGCATCCGTCAGCAACACCTATTATCTGGACGCTGCTTCTACTGAGGCTGTCCCAGCAAGCGACCTGTTCGACAGCATTTCCGTTGCATCCAAGACCCACGAGGAAATGCGTGCCGATGACTTCGCGGCAACTCTGGGCGAGAGCTTCCAGACCAGCTGCCCCTATCCCATTCTGACCTGGCAAACCGCTGTTGGCCACGACTATGTGAAGGGTGTCTGCGACCGTTGCCAGGCTGTGGATCCGGGCTATGTTCCCGAGGCCCAAGAGCCTGAGCAGATTGACGGCGTCTATCACATCGGCGCCGCTGAAGAACTCCACTGGTTCGCTGCCCATGTCAACGAGGGCAGCACCACTGCCAGCGCGGTTCTGACCGCTGACATCGATCTTCTGAACGCAAGCTGGACTTCCATCGGTACCTCCGAGAACAGGTTTGCAGGTTCCTTCGACGGTCAGGACCACAAGGTCACCAACCTGTTCGGTGCAAACGGCCTGTTCGGCACTGTGGAAGGCACCGCTGACGCCAATGCCGTGATCAAAAACGTCACGGTGGACGGCACCATCACCGGTGCTGCCGACAATGTCGGCGGCATCGTCGGCAGCGCCAAGTATGCTTCCATCGATAACTGCGTCAACCTGGCAGCGGTCAGCAGCACCTATAACTACGTCGGCGGTATCGTTGGTCTGGCAGACTCCTGCGCAATTTCTGCCTGCGGCAACGAAGGCACTGTGGGTGGTGTAAGAGATATCGGCGGTATCGTCGGTCAGAATCGGGTCGGAACCGTAACAAACTGCTGGAATCATGCTGATGTTTCCGCTACCGGCAGTAACGTCGGCGGTATTGTCGGTGAGCTGGTTCTGAACAACGCGGTTGTTACTGGCTGTTACAACAAGGGCACGATCAGCGGCAGTAACTATGTTGGCGGTATCGCCGGTTACGCCAAGAAGCCCCTGGTCGACTGCTATAACCGGGGTACTGTCATCAGCACAGGATCCTATGCCGGCGGTATTGCCGCCTATCTTGGTTTCATTTTCGGCGGTGTTAAGAACTGCTACAATGCCGGTTTTGTAACCGGCGGCGGTGCGTTCGGTAACTCTCCCCTCGGTAACGAATCCGAAAATTGCTACTATCTGGAAGGTACTGCATCCACGACTGCGGACACTGCAACCGTCAAGACCGCAGAGGAAATGAAGAGCGCTGACTTCGTCACCACCCTGGGCGACGCCTACAAGCAGGGCGGCCTGTATCCCATCCTGTCTTGGCAGGCAGAGGAAACTTCCATCACCACCTATGCAGTCACCATCCCCCAGGAGACCGGCTACACCGTCATGGGTACCAAGCTGGCTATAGCCGGTGAAGACTACTGCTTCTGCGTTAGCCTGACCGCCGGGTATATGGAAGGTGAAAACTTTGCTGTGACGGTCAACGGCGAAACCGTCACTTCTGAAAACGGTGTTTACACCGTCCCCAACGTGGCGGAGGATCTAGTGATCGCAGTCAGCGGCGTGGAGCTGGAGCCTCTGGCCATCTTCACCGTCACTCTGCCCGCCACCGGCAACGGTTACGCGGTCAAGTCCGTGGACGGCTATGACGCAGCTTCCGTCACCGCACAGACTGACTACAAGTTCACCGTGGAATTCGCCAACGGCTTCAAGGCTGGTGAAGACTTCGCCGTCAGGGCAAATGATGTGGTACTGACTGCCGTTGACGGCGTTTACACCATCGAAGCGGTTGCTGAGGATCAGACCATCACCGTCTCCGGCGTTGAAATGATCCCCGTTGAAGATACGGTCTGCGTCAATCTGACCATCACTTACGGCGAAAAGCAGTTCTATACCACCGCTGACTCCAGCGAATTTTTGATGCTGGAGGATCTGGAAGTTCCCTACTTTGACATCGGGCTGTACGATCTGGAAAAGTACTACTACAACCCCTACTGCTATGTGGATGCCGGCGGCAACCCTGTCAGTCAGAAGGCGGGCAATCTGGAAACTGCTTACGGTGTCGTGACCCTGATCCATACCTTCATCTATGTCACGGAGGTTTACTATCTGGACTATGACCCCGCGGATGCAGGCAAGGGTATTTCCCACAAGACCGACAGCGATGGCGACGGCATCAGCGACTTTGCGGAAGTTCTGAACTGGACCGGCGGTGTTGGCTCCAGCTTCATGAACCTGTGGAATCATGGAACGAACCTGAACTACTATGTCAACTATGTGTATCCTCTGGGCAGCGATAGCTGGGGTGCGACCTCTGACCAGATCGCGCTGGAGGACGGCGACATTGTGAGCCTCCATCTGATTGAGGACGATCAGGTCAGCGGCTCCAACTTCTCCGTGTTCACCGCAAATGATGCCGATAACGTCTTCTCTCAGGAAGATACCAAGGATTCCATCACCGTCAAGCAGGGCGAAGCTGTGAAGCTGACCCTGTACTGGACCGGAAACGGCAGCAACTATACCACCATTTATGATGCGATCCCCAACTGGACGCTGTACTGGTCCCATGCGGACGACGTCAGCAGCGACATGCGGGATTGGTCCCTGTTGGATCAGACTACCGGTTCTGATGGCACGGTTACAATCGACACCACCGGTCTGGAACCCGGCATCTACTACATCGGCAGCCTGGGTGGAAAGACCGCCGGCGGCAATGACAACGGTGACGGATTCATCTCCAGAGGCGGTGAAACCGGTGCAGGCGTCTTCAAGCTGGTCGTGGAGGCGGCTGACGGTGAAGAACCCGGTGACACCACCGTGATTCCCGAGGGCGCGCCTTTCAGCTCCATTACCACCGATGCGGAAGGCACCGTGACTGTCACCGACCAGGGCACCGTGGACTTTGGTTACTACTCCGGCATTTCCTACTACCATGTGGAGCTGCCCCAGGGCGCAACGGAGGTTTATGTGACCTATTCTGCTGATACCAACTTCTACCTGTACAATGATGCGGCATACGCTTACAGCGTTTCCATCCCTGAATATGAAATGGGCTATGCCTCCGGTTCCTTCGCCACAGTTGCCAACGACGATGACACCCGGACCGTTACCATTCCCGTTGAGAAATTCCTGCTGACCGATGGCACCGGCAACGGTATCGCATTGGAGGACACCAACTGGAATCCTGTCAATCTTTTCACCTTCTCCCACGCGGAAGCAGAGGAAGAGGCAGTGCTGCCTGGTGATCTGAATATGGATGGCATCATCGACACCCAGGATGCCAATCTGATCGTATCCTACTACTACGGCGGCGAGGCGCTGACCGGGGAGCAGCTGAAGCTGGCGGATGTGGACGGCAACGGCATCGTTGATACGCAGGATGCCAATTTGATCGTTTCTTACTACTACGGCAATATTGATGCTTTTCCTTCGGAAAGCTGATGTAGCACCATAACAACGAAGGCGGGGCAAAGCCCCTGCCCCGCCTTCCTTTTCTTCACAGGATTGTGGGTTTTCCTTTGCTGACTTGCTGTAAGCCGGTAAAGGAAAGCTGGCACAATACAATATGTTTTGAGAGGATTTTACGATGATCTGGAATTCATTCTTACATAGCAAACAAGGCAGGGCGGGACTGTGTGCGTTTCTGATCATAGCCATTTTGCTGGGGCTTTGTGTTCCCGGCATCTCGCTGGAAGCTGCGGAGCCTGAGAATCCGCTGATCAATGAAGAGATCCTGGATATTACAGCGCTTCAGGTGGGAGATCATTCCGACGATCCGGATTCCGGTGACACAACCGTTGAGAATGCGACGGAGCCGGAAGATTCGGAAATTTCGGAAACAGAGCCTGACGAAACAAAGCCCCAAGAGCCTGATCCTGACGAAACCAAACCGGAAGAAAACAAGCCGGAGGATTCTGAGTCGGATGATCCTGATGCCGGTGATGGCGACGAGGGACAGGAGGACGGCAATCGGGGAGAAGAAGGCGGCGAGGAAGCGCAGCTGGATCTGGCAATGGTCATGACCTGGTACAAGTATGGTACGCAGCCCAAGACCATCGTCTGCGGTCCATCCGAGGCGGTAGCCAAGACGATCAATACCGCCCAGCTGGTGGGTAATGAGCTGAAATACACCTTTTCTTTCACCGGTACGGAAGCCGGAAATGTAGAGATCACCGCTGTCCATCTGAAAGAGGGAGACGGTGCGTACCGTGAAGCTTCCACAAACGGTGAGGTGGTCATAGCCCTTGCCGATGCCAATGCCGAAAGAGACTACACCTTCCAGGTCACTGCGCATCTGAAAAAACGTGATGGTCAGGGAAATCTTGCAGAGAAGGATATTACCTTTACCTATGTGCTCCACTGCCATTATGCGTTGGATCTGGAACTGGAACTCATTTGGGACAAGAATAACAACACCACCGGAAAAATGACCTGCACAGCCAATAACAAGGCTTCAAGGACGGTGGAGAGCAATGACCTGACAGAAAATGTGTTTTCCTATACCCCCAAGCTGGTGGGTGCCCTTGCGGAAAATGCAAAAATCGTTAAAGGGGAATATATGACTGCTTCCGGCGGCACGGGACTGCTGAATGTGAATGGTGGTTCTCTGATCCTCCAGTCCGCAACCGGCTCCGACAGGGAAGTCTATTACCTGACATTTGAAGCGCAGAGCATGGATGAGGACGGCACGGCGCAAACGGTTCGATTTCACTTCACCGTCGTCTTCGTGGATACGCTGGATATTCGGCTTTCCTTTACATGGCTGGAAAAAGGCATCACCCGAAGAACGCATATTTGTCAGCCCGGTGAAAGCGTTTCGACAGGGATCAAGAATAATCAGCTTTCTGCCGGCGCCTTGAAATATGAGATCGCCCTTGAGGGCGCGGATCATGAAAGCGCCCGTATTCTGAATATTTCCTATACCTCAGAGGGGGCAGGGGGAGGAAAGCTGGAGCAAAGAGGAAGTCTGCCGATGACACTTCCGGATGGCTTTTCCTCCAACGCATACATCATCACAGTCCTGGCGCTTGCGGGTGGACAACAGATGAGTTTCAAAATCGTCCTGAACTATTCCATGGATGTGTATCTTGAAATGCGATATACCGCCGGCGGGGAGAACAGAACGGTCATCTGTGAAAACGGCAAAGCAAAAACCGCTGATGCCATCTACGACGATCAGCTGGAGGGTGGGATCCTGTCTTATACCATGTCCATGGCCGGTGCGGATGGTTCTGACCTCGAGATCACTTCTGTGAGTTGCTACCAGTCCGGCAGCGGAAGAACAGGATCCCTGGGGGCTTCGGATGATATCCCGCTGCTCCTGAGGAACGGAAAGACCGGCGAAAATACCTTTACCGTTACGGCTGAAGACCGGAGCGGAACGGTCTATGAATTCAGGATCAATATTCCCTATAAGCACAGGGGTGAAAATACGGTCAAAATCACAGCAAATCTCACTGACGGTCAGGTCGTGATCAATGACACTGCCACCAACCTGAGTGTGAACGCCTGGAGTGAGGATGCGGACGGAACTGTCATCGGTTATATTCCCGCCAATGGAACGGATACAAAGCTGATCGTGACGCTGGACGGAGAGGAAATCCGCTATATCAGCTCCTCGGGCACTGCTTCGGAATATACGCTGTATCCCAGAAACCCCGAAACAGGCGATACCAATACCCATACCCTCACGATTTATGCGGAAGATGCTTACGGCAATTACGGCGAGCTGACACTGACGCTGAAGGGGCAGCGCAACCAGGCCGGACAGAAGACAGGCACGGCAACGATCTATATCGATATGACCGTCGTGGGTCTGGGTGTTGTGGATTCCGTTTCCTATGAGGTCCTTGCCGATGAGCCAATCTCCTATGTTGTGGCGAAAGCGGTTCTGGGGCAGGATACCGGCGAACCCTTTGGCGCCGCAGCCAATTCCCTGGGCTGGGGCGGACGGTATTCCGGTACCCTGGACAGCGGATTCTACCTGCAAAGCCTGACACCGGGCTATGCCGGAAATGCCCTGGACGGCAGCAGCTGGAACCAGTATGGCTCCACAGAGGAAGAGATCCTGCGCGCCATCGATAACCGTTTCGGCAAGGGAACGGGTCTTGCGACCCTGTGGCGTTGTATTTATCGAAACGGACTGAATAAGAGCAGCGGTTCGGGCGGTACCTATAACGAGTTTGACTATACCAGTGGCTCCGGCTGGTTGTTCTCTTTGGACGGAACCTATTTCCCCGGACAGTCCATGTCGCAATACTATCTGGAAGACGGCGATGTGCTGACACTGCGCTATACCCTCTGCTATGGCTGGGATGTGGGCGGCGGTACTGCCGGATATGGCAGCACTGTCGGATACTGCGTCACAGCGGTAAATGGCAGCTACGACATCAATCATCAGATGGAAACGGTGGAGAAAGAGGATGGCTCTGTCCGCCATATCTGCCGCTGCTGCGGACTGGTGGAAGACTGTGCCCACGCGCATCTGACCTATATGGATCTGGAGGATGGCACCCATATCCGCTTCTGCGACGACTGCAAAACCACCATTGGTGACCCTGAGGCACATGACTGGACATGTTCGGAGGAGACGCATACCTGCTCCGGCTGCGGGATGGCCCAGACCCATACCTGGAAGGAGATCGCGGGCAGCAATACCGCCACCTGCACCGAAGCAGGCACCAGGATGGTTTCCTGCACCGTATGTGCTGAGGTCCGTGAGGAAGAAAGTCCTGCCAAGGGGCATTCTTTGAACAGCAGGTGGAATTATACGGCCTCGGAGCATTACCAGAAGTGCTCTTCCTGCGGTGAGGAAATGAACCGTGGTCAGCATCAGTACGTTTACGACGAAGGCTGGGAGGATTACGAATGCAGCGTATGCGGTGTCCTCCACGATTGGGACGTTGGATGCAACGGGGCGCTGACAGTGAAGGATGCAACCTGCAAAAAGATTGTCCATCATTGCGGCGGATGCGGTCATGATCTGGTACATGAAGGTACCTTCGAGGAATACCACGCCTATGCGGATGGCGTGTGCATCCACTGCGGCGCGAAGGATCCTGACTATACGCCGCCGGTAACGGAGCCTCCTGTGGCGCCGCCGCCTGAAACGGATCCGCCGATTACGCAGCCCCCGGATGGGGAATCACCGGATCCAGAAGAATGATATTGGGAGGATAATATGAATCAAAAGATTAACGAGATCCTGCAGGAAATTGAAAAGGTCGTCATCGGTAAAAAAGAGATCGTGGAGAAGATTTTGATGGCGGTACTGGCCGGCGGACATGTTCTGATGGAAGACGTCCCCGGCGTCGGCAAGACTACCACGGCAATGTCTTTTGCCAGGGTGCTGGGACTGGAGACCCGCCGTGTCCAGTTCACCTCCGATACGGTTCCCTCCGACATCATCGGCTACTCGGTCTATGATAAGGAAAGCAGCGGCTTCGTGTTCAAGCCCGGTGCGGTCATGACCAATCTGCTGCTGGCAGACGAGATCAACCGTACCTCCAGCAAGACCCAGTCGGCGCTGCTGGAGGCGATGGAAGAGCTCCATGTAACGGTGGATGGCCAGACTTATGCGCTCCCCAAGCCCTTCGTGGTGCTGGCGACCCAGAATCCCATCGGCTCCGCCGGTACCCAGATGCTGCCCAGTTCTCAGCTGGACCGCTTCATGATCAAGATCAGCATGGGCTATCCGGATTTCCAGAGCCAGATCAGCATTCTCCGGGATCGCCATACCGAAAATCCCCTGAATAAGATTCATCCTGTCGTGGATATCGACCAGCTCCAGGCGCTGATCCGGGAGGCTGCAGCGGTGGAGGTACAGGATATCGTGTACGAGTATGTCACCCGACTGACCCAGGCGACCCGGGAGCATCCCATGGTTCAGCTGGGCATCAGCCCCCGCGGTGCTCTGGCGGTCTGCCGCATGGCAAAAGCCCATGCGTATCTGCATGGCAGGGATTTTGTTGTCCCCGAGGATGTGGCGGCGATTTTTGCTGACGTCTGTGCCCACCGTCTGGTGCTGGCAACCAAGGCAAGAATGATGGAGGAAAAGCCGGAAAATGTCGTCCGGATGATTCAGGAATCTGTAAAGATGCCGGTCATCAAAAAATAACGGAAGCAGGTACTGCTTATGATCGCAATGAAATTAGGCTGGCTGGCACTGGAAGGATTGTTTCTGGGATTTTTCGCCTGCTTTGGCAGCAGTGCAGCCCTGGCTCTGGCAATGGTATTGATTCTGATCCCGTTGTGCAGCCTGCCTCTGAACCTGTATATCCGAAAAAATCTGGCGGTGAAAATCGATGCTCCGGCGAATATCCGCAAGGGTGAAAGCGGAAGGTTTTCCCTTGTGTTGGACAATCCGACTGTCGTACCTGTTCTCCGGGTCCGATGCAGCGTTGGGGTCGAGAATCAGCTGAACGGTGAAAAAAGAGACATCCCCGTGGTGACCTGGATGCCGCCGAAACGCCAGCAGAAAACGCAGCTTGACACCGGCAGTGATTACTGCGGACGCCTGCGCATCGCTTCAGACCAGGTGGTTCTCTATGACTGCTTCGGACTGATGGGTGTTCCATGTAAGACCAAAGCGGTGGCACATATGACGGTTCAGCCGGATACCTTTGAGGCGAATGTCTCGCTGATTCCGATTCCATACAGTATGGATGACAGCGAAATGTACGCGCAGGAGTGCCCCGGTTCTGATCTGACGGAAACGTACCAGATCCGGGAATATGTACCGGGAGACAGTCCCAGACAGATCCATTGGAAGCTGAGCAGCAAATTTGACAAGCTGATCGTCCGGGATCCGGCGCTGCCCATTACCCGCAATGTGCTCATTTTTTGGGAGCGGACGGGAGCGTCCGGTGATTCGGAGATCATCGATGCACAGGCGGAAGCGGTTGTGTCCCTGTGCCGCTGCCTTCTCGACCAGTCCATTCAGTTTCTGATTGGCTGGAATGACACGGACAGAAATTTATGCATCCTCCATGAGATCCGTGAAATGGATGATCTGGTTGGCATTGTCCCGCGACTGATGCGGGCAACAGGCGCAGGGGATGGCATCAGCGGTGCCGGACTGCTGCTCCAGACCAGCGCTCCCGCATTGTGTGCCCACATGGTCTATATTGCGGAGGAACCCCAGAGTGAAGCCATGGATCTTCAGCGATTCGGTCATGTGACCATGCTGCTGTGCGGTAAAACGGTCATGGACGGCGCAATCGCGTTCGATCCTGAACACTATCGGGAACAACTATCACAAATTGAACTGTAAGGGAGGCGGAAGCCTTGACCCCGAAAACGAAAAAGGGAATGTGGCTCCGTCCACCGGAGCAGCTGCAGCATCTAAATTTTGGATGGCTGATCCGAATTTCAGCCGCAGCAATGGCATTTTGTGTGCTGTCCATCATTTTCGCGGAATTGACGGGATTTGCAAAGATCAGTCATCCGCGGGCGATGCTGCTGACAGGCATCTGCCTTTGCATCATTTACGGCTTGCTTACCGGCGTTCGTCGCCAAGGCTGGTTCTATCCCGGCGTCCTGATTCTGATGCTGCTTCTGATCCTTCTTTTCAGACAGCAGGTTCTGGAAGGGACCAGTATTTTCTGGAATCAGCTGGGAGATACCTGGACATCCGCTACGGGATGGGTCTTGCCGGAATTGAAAACGCAGCTTTCTTCCCAGGAAAGCGGTACCTGTCTGTTGCTGATTTCGATCCTCTTGGGCGGACTGGGCGCCATGCTTTGTATTTTGCTTGCTTCCGTTTGTCCGGCCATCCTGGCAGTTGGACTGCCGGGACTGGTGCTGGCTGGCATGATAGGATTCCGGCACGAGGTATCGCTCGCATACCTGCTGCCTGTTGTGTTGACAGCGGTATTTTTGCTGCTCAGCAGCGGATGGGGCAGAGGAGAAGCCGCCGTGTCAGTTTTACTCAGTTGGATCGCTTTTATTGCGGTTGGATGTGTTCTTGTGTCAGTGGCAGCACTGCCCTGGGCAGTGAATCAGGCGGCGTTCAGGGAGAATCTGCACAATTCCATCCACGAATACAAATTTGAAACCAGGTATACCACGCTTCCGGAGGGGAACCTCACGGATTATCAGGATCCGGCAGAGGATGTTCGCCCTGCGCTGGTGGTGACGATGGAGAATCCCGAAGCAATGCATCTTCGGGGGTTTACGGGCGCGGTTTTTGAGGGAAATACCTGGACCGCGCTGGATCCAGAGATCCTTGCTGAAAATGAAGACCTCCTGTACTGGCTGAATCTGAATGAATTTAACCCGAATATGCAGTTCAGGGCGGCGCTGCTTCGCAGCGAAGCAGCGGAAAATGGGATCACGATCCAGAATATCGGTGCCTGCAGCAGGTATCTGTATGTGCCCTTCAGCCTCAGTTCCGGGATAAACCTGTCTGCGCAGGATCTGAATACCGACGCAATCCGGTCCCATGGGGAAAGAGTATATGCATTCGCTTCTGTTTATGGTGGAGCGGATATGCTTCCTTCGGTGCTCCAATACCTTCAGACATCGGATGAGGAGGCAGTCAGCCATTTCAGGAAAGCAGAAAGTGCCTACCGCGAGTTTGTTTCCAAGTACTATCTGGAAGTACCTCAAGCGGTTATGGATTTGCTGGCTGAGGAATGGGATCAGTACGGCGCGCCTGACAGTATGACCGCTCAGCAGGCCCAGACCTGTGTGCTGGACTTTCTGAACCGTTGCTTTGGGGAAGAAGGCGTCGCAGAGGATATGGAACTGCCGCTTTCCATTGCAGAAGGAACAAGCTTCCAGTATGCTACGGTGGCCGCTATGACACTTCGCTATTTCGGCATTCCTGCACGCTACGCGGAAGGATACGTGATCACGGAAGAAATGGCTGCCCAGGCGGAAGGAGGCGCATCCATTGAGGTGGACAGCACCTGTGCCGGTGCTTGGGTTGAAGTCTATCACGATGGTATCGGATGGATCCCCATGGAGATAACCCCGGGTCTGGGGGAATCCGCTGAAAACGGGACCGGTGATGGTTTGAACAGTGAAGATGACAACACAGAGCTCAAAGAGGGCGAGGAGCTGGAAGAGACTCCGGAGGAAAACGCCCAAGCGCCCGAGCCTGATGGTGGCTATCTGGTTACCATCTCCAGAGCCATTGGCCGGGGCTTCCTGCTGGTTTGGCTGATTCTGTTTTCAGCTGTCCTTCTTCTGATCGTCAGAAGATACATCCTGGTCTCCCACAGACAGAAAATGTTCAGCGGAAAGAACCGAAGCGAAGCCATTGCCTGGATCTTTGCGGATACGGCGCTGCTTTTGGAGAGGCTGGGATACGACCGCGGAAACGGATCGATGTATGATCTGTGCGATCCGATCCGACAGCGGTTTGGAGAGGAATTTGCCCGGATGCTGAAAAAAGGCATTGATCTGAATGCCATGGCCATTTTCAGCAGCCGGGAGCTGTCAGAAGAGCAGCGGGAAGAAGCACTTCAACTGCACAGCGCGACACGACAGCATCTGCAATCGGAATCCAAATGGATTGACCGTTTGTGGATGAAATGGATCCAGTGCCGATATTAACTTGAAAGGAGAATGAGCAATGAAAATGACGGGAAAGAGACTGCTCTGTCTGCTGCTTTCCGCTGCGATGCTGGTGGGAGCACTGCCCACAGGCGTTATGGCAGTCACGGAGGATGCCTTCGTGCTGGTGGCAGAAGCAAACGGCGCACTGGTAATTGCGCCGGAGTACGTGACTTATACCCAGGGACAGACCCTGCAGGAGGCGCTGGCAGCCAGCGGCCATGTATTTACAGGTCTGGACAGCTGGATGATCTCTGAGATCGACGGCGTGGTGGGCAACTACACCCGCAGCGACGAGGATGGAGACTTCGCGCTGGACAAGATGGCGGCGGAAGTGGAATATTTCCGATTCAGCGAGGCTGAAAACAGCCAGCCGAGTCCGGGACTTCAGAAGCTGATGACCGCAATGGCGGAATATCAGAGGAGGGATGCGGACGTTCAGGCTGCTGCCTGGGAGGCTTATGATACTGCTTACAGCCAGTTTGTGGGCATCGACAGTGCATCTGCTGCTGTTTTGGCTGAGAACCTGAATACCGCCATCTCTGACTATGAAAACGCCCAGTCCGGCACCCAGTATAAAGTCACGTTCAGCGATGGAAGCAATGTCTATTCCGGCGTTTCCATTACTGCGGAAAACCCCTACGGAAAGGTTTGGACGGATGATGGTGACGGCGTACTGGAACTGCCCGCCGGAGACTACACCTTCTGTGTCAGCCACAATGGCCTGTACGCGCAGGGCAGTATTACCGTGACTGCTGACATGACGGTACAGGCTGCGCTGCCTGAAAATCTGTGGCTGGATCTGGACAGCTTCCGTCTGTCCGGCAGCTATGGTTCCGGGGATAATGAAGAGAATAAATTTACCGATGATGAGTTCAAGATCGGAGCCTGGAATGACCGGCAGGCCACGGCTGCCGTGACGGATACCTTTACGGGAACCGTTTACACCTATGCTGAATACGATGCGGATCTGCTGAGCCGGGCGCCGACGCTGACTGCCATTTATAGCTCCGCCCAGACCGGCGCCCAAATGCGGCAGAATATTCCCTTTGAATCCCTGACCAGCGGCGCGCCCAATGTTCTGGGGCGCGGCGCGGCAGGCAATACCGTCATCTATCGTGTCAGCGCTGTTGAGGCGGATGGCTACACCTACGCCCAGGATTATACGGTCAACTTTGAACGAATCCCGTCTCTGCGCGCCCTTTCTGTTGCGGATCAGAACGGCGTGGATCAGACCGCCGTGACACGCTTCAGCGGCGATGTAACGGCGTATGTCTACAAGGTCGTGGATACGGTGACTGCCGTGACTGTTACCCCAACACCCCTGGATGAAAGCTATACGGTTACCGTGAATGGTCAGGATGCTGCCAGTGGCGTGACTGTGGCACTGGAGGATGCAGAAGAGACGATCATCGAAGTGACCGTATCTGCCAACGGCTACTCCAATACCTATACGCTGCATATTCGCCCCGGTGAGGGCAAGGCGCTCTCCTTTATTACGGCCAGTGCGGATGTGACGGTGGAAGTGGTCAACAGCAATGGGGAAGTGATGCCCTTCGAACGATTCAAGGAGGGCGCTTCCGGAAATCGATATCAGTACATCCTGGTTCCCGGTGAGACCTACAGCTATGTGGCCACTGCCGGCACCTATTACCACATTGCAGATGAATTCACCATGGAGGATGTGGCGGACAGCACCATTGAGCTGGATGTCCCCAGAGAGGACTGGCTGGCAGAACTGGCATTTGGAACCAAAAGCAGCAGCAAATACAAGAATACCCTGCCGCTCGATTCCGCCTTTGTCTCCGCAGACCACAGCTACGGAGCAGAATATGTGGATACGGAGCATCTGGCTTATGTCTGGGTCGCAACGGAGGAAAGCGATGTGACCATTCAGGCAATCTATAATCAGATTTTCGCCTCGGCCCTCTATCACGGAAAGCAGCAGATCAAGTCCCTGACCTCCGGCGCAGCCACAGGAGTTCAGCTGAACCGCTTCCTGATGGATGAGAACCCAATTGAAAATACAGTGACCATCCGCCTGACGAAGGAAGCTGACGGCATTACCTATTATCAGGACTATATTGTGGATTTTAGCAGAACGCTGACCCTGGAAGACCTGGGCACAAAATGTGACGGCATTACGGCGTCTCTGGTGCAGGAAGACGGAAGTATTGGCTTCAGCTCTGATGTCAAGGAATACGCTGTCACTGTTTCCATGGCCGCCGAAACGCTGGATCTTTCCGTGATTCCCCACGCAGGCAATACCTGCTATGGCGAGGAAGCTGTGGGCTATCGGGTTGTGGTGGATGGTGTCGACGTCACGGAAGCGGAGGCGGCATCCATTGCCCTGGACGGCAGTCTGGAGACCCAGAGCGTGACCATCACTGTGGAAAACAGCAAGGCACCCGACGGAAGCTCGGACTATGTGCTGCACATTCTCAAGTCTCCTCCGGTGGAAGCGATCTTCGAGATCGACCCTGAAAATGCCCTTCTGAACCTGAGAGAGCGCCTTTCCGGCGAACGGCTGTGGTCTGATGAAAAGGATGCCTTCCAGCTTTGCGAGGGATACAGCTATGACTATACTCTGACGCAGTATGGCTATGTTGGCCGATCCGGTACCATCAGTGTGACCCGGGATGAAGCCGGCCGTCTGGTGGTTACCGACGGTACGGACAGCTATCTTGTGACGGAAAACGAAGCAGGCGGCGGAACGGTTACCATCCCCTGGACCCTGGAGCGGGCAGCAGTCAACAGCACCATTGACGCAAGCCTGACCTCCGAATGGGAGAATTTCCGCGGCGCTGAATCCAACAACGCCGTGACGGATGCTGCGATTCCCACGGCTGCGGAGGACGGTACCCTCTACTGGGCAAACCAGATCGGAAGCGGTATCGATTCCGATGCTGTGGGCAGCCCCATTCTTGTGGACGGTTACCTGATCACCTATGCAAGTGACAAACTCTTCCGGGTGGATACCATCACCGGCGAAGTCGTGGCAACGGGAACCATGGATCATAAGTCCAGCTTCTCCATTACGCCCCCCACTTACGCCGAAGGCATGGTCTTTGTTGCATTGTCCAATGGCACGGTTCAGGCGTTCAACGCGGTTACCCTGGAATCCCTGTGGATCTATGCCGATCCTTTGGGCGGTCAGCCCAATTGCCCGCTGACGGTGAAGAACGGTTACCTGTATACCGGCTTCTGGAACAGTGAGACCGGCGATGCCAACTTCGTGTGCCTGTCCATCACCGATGAGGATCCCGGTCAGGGGAAGGAAAACAAAATCGCGTCCTGGTATTATACTGCCAAGGGTGGCTATTACTGGGCTGGTGCCTTTGCCAGCGATGATTATGTGTTGGTTGGTACCGATGATGGCACCAACACCTGCACCAGCCAGACTTCCCGGCTTCTGCTGCTGGATCCCAAGACCGGTGCGCTGCTGGACAGCTGGGACGGTCTGAATGGGGATATTCGCAGCAGCATCGTTTATGACGCTGATACCGACGCTTACTATTTCACGTCCAAGGGCGGCAGCTTCTACTCTGTGCAGGTCAACGCAGAACGGAAGCTCGCCAATATGTGGAGTACTGCACTTTCCAATGGCACCAAGGGCACCCCCATGAGTACCTGCTCACCTGTGGTCTATAACGGACGGGCTTATGTGGGTGTGTCCGGTGCAGGTCAGTTTGCGGCCTATTCCGGCCATAACATCACAGTGATCGACCTGAACCAGAAGGCAGCCGTATACTCCGTTCAGACCCAGGGCTATCCCCAGACCAGCGGTCTGCTGACCACTGCCTATGAGGAAGAAAGCGGTTATGTCTATGTCTATTTCTTCGACAATATGACCCCCGGCAAGCTTCGCGTCCTGCGGGATCAGGCCGGTCAGACGGCTGCGGACTATGTGACCACGGAAGACGCCCATTCCACCGCCTACGCCCTCTTCACCCCCACCGGCGATCAGGCGCAGTATGCAATCTGCAGCCCCGTCGTGGACGCGTACGGCACCGTTTATTTCAAGAATGACTCTGCCTATCTGATGGCCTTCGGCAGCGCCATCAAAAAGATCGAAGTGACCACGCTGCCTGACAAGACGGCCTATGCAGAAGGGGAGACCTTTGATCCCACCGGTATGGTTGTGACCGCGACCTATGCAAACGGAAAAACCAGAGACATCACGAACTATGTGACCTGTTCTGCGGACGCGCTGACCGAAGAAAACGCAGTTGTTACGATTTCCTTTGAGCATGTCATGTACCACAATGCAGAGAACGGTACTTCCATGACAGCAGGTGTCGCCGCCACTACCCCCACCGTCACGCTGGAACTGACCATCGGAGAAGACACAGCTGAGCAGCTGCGAGGTGACGTCAATATGGATGGCACCATCGATACCCGGGACGCCAATTTGGTGGTTTCCTACTACTATGGCAACGAGGATCTGGGCGGGCAGCAGATGGAGCTTGCTGATGTTGACGGCAACGGCGGGATCGACGTTCAGGACGCCAACCTGATCGTTTCCTACTACTATGGAAACATGGATGCTTTCCCTGCGGAAAGCTGAAAAGGAAGGTGCTAAATTTTGAAAAGCAAAACGATACTCAAAAGAATGCTTGCTGTCATTCTTTCCCTGGTGATGATGCTGTCACTGACAGCATGTGCAGGGGGCAAGACGGAATTCTCTCTGGATGACTGTGGGGCTTTTCTGCTGGAATCCATCCCTGAACCGGCGTATGGGTCTGTCAGCGGCGAGTGGGCAGCCTTCGGCCTTGCCCGCTGGGGCGGCGAAGTCCCCCAGGAATGGTTTGACAGCTACTATGAGGCAGTTGAAAACCATGTCGCCGCCTGTTCGGGTGTTCTCGACAACAGAAAGTACACCGAATACGCCCGTGTGATTCTGGCATTGACTGCCATTGGCAAGAATCCCACCGATGTTGGCGGATATGATCTGGTGCTGCCGCTGGCAGATTTCGAGCAGACCATCTTCCAGGGGATCAACGGACCCATCTTTGCACTGCTGGCATTGGACAGCGGCAGCTATCAGATCCCTGAGAATACGGCAGGTACGACCCAGGCGACCCGGGAACTGTATGTAGCCTACATTCTGGACCATGAGCTGCCCGGCGGTGGATGGTCCCTTGCCGGCACAGAGGCTGAGACCGACATCACCGCCATGGCATTGCAGGCTCTGGCAAAATACTCGGATCGGCAGGATGTTGCCGGTGCTGTGGAGCGGGCGTTAACGGTTCTGTCCGAACAGCAAAACGAAAACGGCGGTTATACTGCCTATGATGCCGACAGCAGCGAAACGGTCTCTCAGGTGATCGTTGCACTGACGGAACTGGGGATTTCCGTGGAAGATCCCCGCTTTGTAAAGAACGGCAACACCCTGAAAGACAGATTGCTGGATTTTCTGGCAGAGGACAATGGATTCCGGCACGTTCCGGAGGGTAAAACCGATTTGATTGCAACGGAGCAGGCATTTTATGCGCTGGTTGCGCTGCAGCGTGCGGAGCAGGGACAGACCTCGCTGTACGACATGACGGATGTAAAGTAAAAACGATATTGAAAGGTATTCCGTCCGCTGCTATGCAGCGGACGGAATACAGCAAAGCATACCATAACCTTGTATATTCATTGCGATTCAAAAGCGATTTTCAATACACGAAATAATGACTCGGGAGGAAGATTGATGAAAAGAACACTGTGCTTCATTCTGGCATTTGTGCTGACGCTGACACTGTATGGCTGCGGCGGTGCCGATGCGGTAAATGTGCCGGATACCAATGGCGACGGAAAACTGACCTGCACCATGGAGATCCGCTGCGATACGCTGCTGGATCATCTGGATGCGATGACAGCAGAAAAGGCAGCCCTGGTTCCGCAGAACGGTCAGCTTCTGGCGCAGACTCAGGTGGAATTTGAGGCAGGAGATTCCGTATTTGATATGTTCCGCCGGGTGCTGCGTCAGCAGAAAATTCATTTTGAGTATACGGACGCTCAGATCTATGGCTCCGTTTACATTGAGGGCATCGGCAATCTTTACGAGTTTGACTGCGGTCCCCAGTCCGGCTGGATGTTCAGCGTCAACGGGGTCTATCCGGGGCTTGGATGCTCCGGCTATACCCTGGCGGATGGTGATGCCATCGTGTTCAGCTATACCTGTGACCTGGGCGCGGACCTTGGAGCGGACTATGAAGAATGATGCCTTTTCCGGCTATCACCCGGCGGTGAATCTGGCGTTTTTCGCGGCAGCCCTTGGTATGACCATGTTCATCCAGCAGCCGGTGTATCTGCTGATCTCCATGTTCAGTGGGGGCGCCTACCTGCTGTATTTGCAGGGGAGAAGGGGGATGCTGCGGCAGGTGGGATACCTGCTGCCCATCCTGGTGATGATGGCGGTGATGAATCCGCTGTTCAATCACGAGGGCGTCACGGTGCTGTGGTATCTGCCCAATGATAATCCCATTACCCTGGAAGCCATCTGCTTCGGTCTGGCTTCGGCCGTGATGATGGGCGCCTCCATAATTTGGTTTAACTGCTGCAATACGGTCTTTACCTCAGACAAAATCATTTATCTGTTTGGCCGTCTTGTCCCGGCTATGTCCCTGCTGATTTCCATGACGCTGCGGTTTGTACCCCGGTTCAAGAACTTCCTGCAAAGTGTCCTGCGCACCCAGCAGGCCATGCACAAGCCGGAGAATACCAAAGAGAAACTGCAGCAGGCCCTGGCGGCCTTTTCTGCAACTGTCAGCTGGGCCATGGAGCAGTCCATCGTATCGGCAGACTCCATGAAAAGCCGTGGCTATGGCGTTCAGGGCAGGACAGCTTTTTCCATTTACCTGTTTGAAAAACGGGATGGTATTACCCTTGCTGTTCTTGCGCTGCTGAGCGCCGGAGCGGCAGTTCCGCATTTATCCGGTCTGATGGGGTGGACCTACTATCCCAGCCTGTCCGGTGCAATTTTTGGCCCGGTACAGATCACGGCCTATCTTTGCTACGGCGGAATGTGTCTTCTGCCGCTGATCATCGATTTGATGGAGGATCATAAATGGAACTCTTTAAGATCCAAAATTTAACCTTTACATACCCGGAGCAGGAGATGGCGGTGCTTCGTGATGTGTCCATGACGCTCAGGCAGGGAGATTTCGCCGTGCTGGCTGGTCCTTCCGGATGCGGAAAATCCACCATGCTGCGGCAGCTGAAGACTGTCCTTGCACCTCATGGTAAAAAGGAAGGCGAGATCCTGTACAACGGGATACCGCTGGATGAAGTGGACAACCGCACCCAGGCGGCGAAGATCGGCTTCGTATTGCAGGACCCCGACAGCCAGATCGTCACAGACAAGGTTTGGCATGAGCTGGCCTTTGGCCTGGAGAGCCTTGGGGTGGACAATGCCGCTATCCGGGGAAGGGTGGCGGAAATGGCCAGCTTTTTCGGCATCCAGACATGGTTCCACAGGTCAGTGACACAGCTTTCCGGCGGTCAGAAGCAGCTGCTGAATCTGGCATCCATCATGGTGCTGCAGCCGGATATTCTGATCCTGGACGAGCCCACCAGTCAGCTGGATCCCATCGCCGCCACGGACTTTTTGCAGACCCTGGGGCGGATCAACCGGGAACTGGGTACCACAATCCTGATCTGCGAGCATCGATTGGAGGATGTGATTCCCATGGCCAGCCGCCTGCTGATCCTGGATGGGGGTGTGCTGATCGCGGATGATACGCCGGAGGGAACCTTCGAAATCCTCAGGAGGCAGTCTCATCCCATGCTCCATTCCATGCCCACCCCCATGCGGATCTGGAGCAGCCTGAATTGGAATACGCCCTGTCCCATGACGGTCAGCGATGGCAGAAGCCAGCTGACAGCCTGGGCGGATGCACACACCCTGGGCAATGTGCCGGAAAGAACAGCACGCACCCATGCGGAAGATCCCTGCATGACTCTGGACGAGGTGTGGTTCCGTTACGAAAGGGAATCCCCGGACATTCTGAAAAGCGTATCCATGAAGGCCTATCCCGGTGAGCTTCTGTGTATTCTGGGCGGCAACGGCACGGGCAAAAGCACCACACTGTCCGTGCTGAGCGGCGTCCGCAGGCCATACCGGGGAAAGATGACCTGCAGAACTAAAAAGGTTGCCGCACTGCCCCAGAATCCCCAGATGCTCCTGGTGAAAAAGAATGTGCGGGAGGAGCTTCTGTCCGTGTTTCCCGGTAAAAAGCTCCATGAGGTTGCCGACCGGATCGGAGAGATGGTGGCCCTGTGCCGCCTGGAGGGACTGCTGGACCGGCATCCCTATGACCTGTCCGGCGGTGAGCAGCAACGAACTGCATTGGCCAAGGTGCTGCTCCAGGAGCCTGAAATTCTTTTGCTGGATGAACCCACCAAGGGCGTGGACAACGATTTCAAGCTGACCTTCGCCCAAATTCTGAAAGAACTGACAAACCGTGGTGTCTGCGTCATCATGGTAAGTCACGATGTGGAATTCTGTGCCCAATACGCGGATCGCTGCGGTTTGTTCTTTGACGGCGGCATTGTGACTATGGATGCGCCTCAGCCCTTCTTTGCGGGCAAGAGTTTTTACACCACAGCGGCCAATCGGATGGCCCGGCATAGACTCCCCAATGCGGTGACGGCGGCGGATGTGATTCTCGCCTGCGGCGGTAAAGTACCTGAGAGCGAAATGCCGCCGTACCGGCAAAAGGTCAACCTGGAACCGCCCCAGGAGCGCAAGCCGGAAAAGCTTCCCAAATGGCGCAGGATCCTGGGCTTTATTACCGGCAGCGTCTTTTTTGGCCTGCTGCTGTATACCTCCCTGGCGCTGGATCTGAGCGGGCTTTATCAGGGGGGTAACTTCATCGGACAGTACAGCTGGATTTATGCAGTTATGTTTATGTCCTTCGGTATCTTTGCAGCCTGCATCAGCCGGAAATCCTCCCTTCGGGAGCAGCGGCTGATGAAGGGGAAGCTCAGTAACCGCACGAAAGCGACGATCCTGCTTTCGGTGCTGCTGATTCCTCTGACGATCTGGGGTGGTTTGAAGATCGATGGCGGCCGCAAATACATGCTGATTTCCTTTGCTATCATCTTTGAAACAATGCTGCCCTTTTTCTTGATCTTTGAGGGCCGGAAGCCCCAGGCCAGGGAATTGGTGATCCTGTCAGTCCTGAGTGCCCTGGCCATCGGTGGCCGTGCGGTATTCTTTGCACTGCCGGGATTCAAGCCGGTTGCGGCAATGGTGATCCTGACGGGTGTTGCTTTCGGCGCGGAGGCTGGATTTATGGTGGGAGCCATGACCATGTTCTGCTCCAATGTGCTGTTTGGTCAGGGCCCTTGGACGCCCTGGCAGATGTTTGCCATGGGTATGATGGGCCTGCTGGCAGGTGTTTTGTTCCGCAAGGGTATTCTGCACCGTGAACGCTTTTCCCTGAGTGTGTTCGGCGGTCTGGTGACCTTCCTGATCTACGGCGGTGTGATGAACCCGGCTTCCATTCTCATGTACCAGCCGAACCCTGACTGGCAGATGATCCTGACAGCCTGCATCACCGGTGTTCCTGCCGATGCCATCCATGCGCTGGCCACCGTCATGTTCCTGTGGTTCCTGTCGGAACCCATGCTGGAAAAGCTGGACCGGGTGAAAGTGAAATACGGATTGATGGAAAATGGTGAACAACATGGATAAAATGAAAATCTATCTTTCGACCATTGCGCCCGATGCGGTACGGGTGGCAAAGGAATACGGCGTGAATCTGGAGATCGCCGAATACTGCACCGCATGGAATATGGACCAGAAGTTCGCAGGTGTGGATGGGGTGGTCAAAAAGAAGCTGGAGGGTATCCCATTCAGCACCCTCCACGCCCCATATAACGAGTTGTTTCCCTGTGCCATTGACCTGAAAGCCAGGGAACTGGCGGCATCCCGCTACCGTCAGGCCATTGACCTTGCCAAACGCTACGGCAGCACCAAGGTCATTATCCACGGCGGCTACCATCCTCTCATCTATTTCCCGGCGTGGTATATCGAGCAGTCCATCCTGTTTTGGAAAGGGTTTCTGGCAGAGGATCCCGGCGTCCGGATCGTTCTGGAAAATGTGCTGGAAACAGAGCCTGGGTGGCTTCTGGACATCGTGAAGGGGGTGGATGATCCCCGGCTGGGTCTGTGCCTGGATATTGGTCATGTGAACGCCTACTCCAAAACGCCTGTGATGGAGTGGCTGGAAAGCTGCGCGCCCCATATCAGCCATTTCCATGTACACAATAATGATACCTCCCGGGATCAGCACAATGCCCTGCATGCAGGCACCATCCCCATGAAGGAATTTCTGCTGGAGGCGGAAGCATTGTGCCCGGAGGCTACCTTTACCATGGAACTGATGAAGGCCGGACCGTCCATGCAGTGGATGGCTGAAAATGGCCTGATTTGAGGAGATATGATGGATTTGAATGTGTTTATTTCGGCTGTGAAGCCCCTGGATCAAACTGCCATGGATGCAGCCCGTCAGCGGCAGGCGCAGCTGGCCAAGCCCCCCGGAAGCCTTGGACGGCTGGAGGATTTATCCATCCAGCTGGCAGGCATCACCGGAAAGGTCCATAATAAAATCGAGAAAAAACATCTGCTGGTGTTTGCCGCGGATAATGGCGTGGTGGCGGAGGGTGTATCCAGTGCGCCCCAGTCCGTAACCCTGATGCAGACCATCAACCTGACAAGGCAAAAGACCGGTGCTTCCACACTTTGTAAGCATTTTGGCTGCGGTATCACCGTCTGTGATGTGGGAGTCAATGGGGACATAAAAGAATCTGCTGTGCTGAACCGCAAGATCGCCTGTGGTACACAGAATATTGCTGTTGGTCCTGCCATGACCAGAGAACAGGCGCAGCAGGCGATCCGCACCGGCATGGAACTGGCTCAAAACACCGATGCAGATGTCATCGGCATTGGTGAAATGGGCATCGGCAACACCACGACTTCCTCCGCAGTGCTCTCCGTCCTGCTGGATGCAGATGTGGAGGAAGTGACGGGGCGGGGCGGCGGCATTACGGACGACAGCTTCCGGAAAAAGAAAGCAGTGATCCGTCAGGCAATCGCAGTCAATCAGCCCGATAAAAACGATGTGATCGATGTACTTTCCAAGGTGGGCGGCTTTGACATTGCTGCCATGTGCGGTGCTTTCATCGGCGCGGCGGCGACACGCCGTCCGGTGGTCATCGACGGCTTCATTTCCGCCGTTGCCGCCCTGTGCGCCTGGAAGCTCTGTCCCAATGTGGGCGGCTTCCTGATCCCCAGCCATGCCTCCTATGAGATCGGCTACAAGCTCGCAATGGATGCCATGGGGCTTCAGCCCCTGTTCCTGCTGGGTATGCGGCTGGGAGAGGGAAGCGGCTGCCCGCTGGCCTTCGAGGTTCTGAGCGCCGCCTGCGCCGTCATCAATGACATGGCAACATTTGACCAGGCCGGCATCGATGACGGCTACCTGGACGAGATCCGCCAGGGCGACAAGTTCACCGTGGAGGGAGCCAAATGACCTGCTTTATTTCCGGCGGAGCCAAAAGTGGCAAATCTTCCCTGGCTCAGGATCTCGCCGTCGCCCTGGCCAAAGGCGGAAAGCATTACTATGTGGCAACCATGATTCCTTCCGGGGAGGAAGATCATGAAAGAATCCGCCGTCACATTGAAGACCGTGACGGTATGGGCTTTCAGACTGTGGAGTGTTTCTATAATATCCTGTCTGTTGCGGATAAGGACGGTGTGTTTTTGGTGGACAATATCACGTCCCTGATCCAAAACACCCTGTTCCCGGCAGAGAAAAACTATGAAATGGACCTGGCTGCCGCGGACCGCTGCGCCGATGAACTGATCCGTTTTGCAAAAACCGTTCGCCACGCGATCTTTGTCAGCGACTATATCTATTCCGATTCCGAGCGTTATTCTGAAAGCACCGAAATGTACCGCAAGTGTCTGGCGGATATTGACCGCCGTCTGGCAGCGATATGCGATACCGTCATTGAAGTGTCGGCCGGGCAGCTGACCATCCATAAAGGAGACCTGCGTATATGAAGCGATATTTACACGCCCTTGCCATGTGCCGGAGTATGTTCTGCGCCATCCCGGCGCCCCAGCTCTGGGACGAGAAGGCGAAGGAAAAGATGCTGCTGTTTCTGCCCATTGTCGGTTTGGAGATCGGCGCAATCTGGGCGATACTGGCATGGCTTTGCAGATGGCTGGATCTGCCTGCGCTGGTGATGGGGCTTGTTCTGAGTGCCTATCCCTACATCGCAACAGGCTTTATCCATCTGGACGGCTACATGGATGTGACCGATGCGGTGAAGTCCTGGCGTGATCTGGAGCGCAGGCGGGAGATCCTGAAGGATTCCCATGTGGGCAGCTTTGCGGTCATCGGCATCGTGCTGCTGATGCTGGCGCAGTTTGCGCTGTTCGCTTCCGCGCCTGACAATGCCAATTACATGATCCTGTTATTCATCCCGGCGGTGAGCCGGTGCTGCTCTGCCCTGGCGGTGACCGGGCTGAAGCCCATGTCCACCAGCCAGTATGCGGATCAGAAGAAGCCGAAATCCCACATCATCGTTCTGACCGTCATGCTCTGCATCTTCCTTGCGGCGGGCTTCCTGGTCTGCGGCCAGTATGGTTTTGCTTTGATTGGCTGCCTTGCCGGTTGCGGACTGGCGCTGCGGCGGGCATACAAATCCCTGGACGGCATGAACGGCGACATTTCCGGCTACGCCCTGACCATGGGCGAGCTTTGTGCCGCTGCGGTCTATGCTCTGATTTAAGGAGGCCAATATGATTCTGATTATCGGCGGAGCGTACCAGGGTAAGCTGGACTACGTAAAATCCGCTTTCCAAATCTGCGATGAGGATGTATGCACCTGTACCAGAGGCGAGATCGATTTCTCCAGGCGGTGCATCTATTGCATCGAGGAGTTTGCTTATCACCATCCCGATCCCGTCAGTTTCTTCCAGGCTCACCGGGAGGAGTGGCAGGACTGTATCCTGATTCTCCGGGACATCTTCTGCGGTGTGGTTCCCATGGGGGCAGAGAATCGGGCCTGGCGCCAGAAAACCGGCAGGCTCGCCCGGTATCTGAGCAGGGAAGCCGCTCAGGTCAGCCGAATCTTCTGTGGATTGGAGCAGCGGTTGAAATGAGGATTTATCTGATCCGTCACGGAAAGACGGAGGCCAATGAGCGCCACCTTTACTGCGGCAACACCGACCTGTCCCTGTCAGACGCCGGCAGAGCAGAACTTCAAAAGCTGCATTACGACATCAAAAATGTCCGCTTCCTGACCAGCGGCATGAAGCGGACAAATGAGACACTGCATATATTATTCGGTGATGTTCCGTATGAGGTCGATCCCCGGTTCCGGGAGATGGACTTCGGAATCTTTGAAATGCACGGCTATGAGGAGCTGAAAGAGGATTCGGATTATCAGCGCTGGCTCACTGGGGACAACGAAGCGAATATTCCCCCCGACGGCGAAAGCGGTATGCAGATGACTGGGCGTGTGCTGCAGGCTTTTTCGCAGATTCGTCAGGATACCTGCGTCATCACCCACGGGGGTGTAATCGCAGCTATCATGGAGCACTTATTCCCTGGCGAAAACAGGAATCGCTATCAGTGGCAGCCGATGCCCGGGAGGGGCTATATTGTGACAGAAACGAAATATCAGCATTTGATTTGACAGGGGGGATAGTCGCCGTAAGTGCACAATAGTTCAATACTTGATAAATGAGCAGGTGCGCCGAATGCGAATGCCTGAGCCATATTTCTATTTCGCCAGGGATCTGAAGCGGGTAAATGCGTATGAGCTGAATAAGATTCGCTTCACCAGACTGGTTGGTGCCCTTTCCAGTTTCGGGAGGCGGTTCTGGAACGGGAAGGGGAGTTCCGGGTGGGACAGATTGGGACCGTTGAAACATGGCTTGCTATTGCGCGAAAGGGTTTGCTGTAGCGACAAATATTGCAATGTCAAGCCCGATCGTAAGAGCTATCCATGATCGATCTGCTGATATTCCAAGAAAAGACCGCCTGCACGATCCGTACAGGCGGTTTCGCTATTTGGGAATGGATTTATCGATCATCGTACAGCAGGACAATCTCGTTTGACATATTTCCGTTTTCTATCACAGATACGGGGTAGGACGTGCTGTTTCGGATGGTCAGTCGGATACGGTTGCACAGCTTTTCGTATCTGACATCAATGGTTCCGTCAAGAACGCGGACATTGCTGATGCATCCGCTGCCCCAGCTTTCGGGCATCTGGGGTGAGATGACGATTTTGCCTTCACTTGCGCTGGGACGAATACCGAAGAAATGCCTGACCACGGTTTCCATGGTACCGTAGGCTGTCCATGCCTGCACAAAGCAACCGTAGTCCGGACTCATCTCGGAGATGGAACCCGGCGTTGCCATGGAGTAGGTGTCAAAGGTCTTCTCAATCAGTCGAAGCGCTTCATCACTGTGACCGTACATGGCCTGGGCCACGGCCATCACGCCGGTGTTGATGGTCATCACGGACCGCTGGGTCAGAGCATCGAGATACATGCCGTATCGGCCGATGAAATCATTCTGCCGCATTCTGGCAAGGGCGCGGTTTGCTTTCTCCGGCGGCGCAATGCCGGTTTCCATGGGGGTATTGATGACCCAGTTTCGGTTCAGCAGCCATCCCTTTTCGGTGCAGCCATCATCTCTGCGTTCTTCCAGAAGGGTGCGGATATAGGATCGGATCTCTTCGGATTCGCAGTTGGCGATAAGCTTCTCCAGAACATTCAGCTTCTGACTGACCGTATTGTAGGAGGCATAAGCATCGCAGTAAAGACCTGCCCGGTCATCCCAGAGGTTTTCGTTGATAGCTGCTCTGACGCGTTCATACAGGGCAAAGTTTTTTTCTGATTCGGCCGTTCGTCCAATCTTTTTCAGCATTTTGGCATAGCAGCCATAAGCTTCACAGGTATACGCGGCTGTATCGATCATTTCCATATTCAGACCGGCGATCTCGATGATGCCGTAACCGCTGGGGAACAGATCGTTGTCCGCATCCTGGGCCTGCAGCCAGGCGATGCTCTTTTCCAGATAGGGGAATGTCTCTTGGACCAGACTCCAGTCGCCGGTGAGCTCATAGTATTTCCAGACGGTGGAAATGAAATGGGCAGTTTCCTGGGTGTTGCCGGGATTGGGACAGTAGCCATTGGGGAGGATCTCGTGAACGATCCGTCCGTTTCCGTTGTGTTTTGCGGAGTAATCGCAAAGCAGCTTCAAAGTATCTCTGCACAGCTCAAAATCACCCATGGCCAGTACACCCTGCAGCGCGTAGCAGCTGTCACAGCCGAACCACCAGGGATATTCGGGAATGCCGGCCATCAGGCCGCGGCCTTCGTGATCCTGATCCAGGATCAGCCAGTTGGTATGTACTTTGAGCCAGTCGAAGATCTCCTGAAAACGCTTGTCCGGGATCTGGAGTCTGGAGCGGGCAATGACCTGATCGTATTTTGCTGTTTTTTCAGCCTCATAGTCCCTGTTTTCTTTCAGAAGTGTCAGCTGTTCCAGGGCTTCTTCTGCGCTGCGTTCGGAACCGGAAATGTAGAAAGTGATGGTTTTCGATTCCAGACCTGCCAGGGTAAAGTGATGTTCCACGGCACAGCTGATGCCGTTGCCTTTGGTGATCTCCGGGCCGAAGAAATCTCCGCAGCACATCTGTTCTCCGTAAGGGCTGCAGGAAATGGCGGTGTACCAGGGATTGCCGCTGTCTTTGGCCAGGAAACACTGTTCCTGGGCCAGGTATTGGGCTTCATCCTTATGATCGAAGAGTCCCACTTTTTCGGAAAGCCAGCAGGGACGAAGATTCACTCTGGCCAGGAAGCGGGTGGCGCATTTAACAGGTTCAGCGCTGTGATTCTCAAAGGTATAACGGACAATGATGCCTTTGATGCCCTCCGGAGCCAGTTCCGTTCTTGTAGCGGTGACGGGTGTATGACCAAGACCATTGCCGTAACTGAATTCGCATTTTTGAGGGAAGTTTTCGAAGGCGTCTGCCTTCATCCAGCAGTCTGCCAGCTTTCCGGTCTCATCTGTGAAGTGCATCCAGAATCCGTCCAGCAGCTTCAGCGGATAAAGCCACAGACCGCCCATCTCGTTTTCAAGATGATGGCCAAAGTCCGGGAAATATCCGTCTATGCCGCCGATCAGCTTGATCTTTTCGTTGGAACATACATATTGGGGTCTGGTGCATCTGCTTGATGCTTTCATATGCGGCGCCCTCCCTGCAGAATTTCTGTGCAAGTATCATATCACATCCGCAGAAAGAATGCAAAAAAATACAAAGTGTATGCATATATTTGGGCTGTCATCGTCAAACAGGGCAGGGAATGATAAATATCCGAAAACGCTTTCGATTCTTTGTTGCAAATGAATATGGACTGTGGTATACTTTTTTTACCATTCTTAAGAAAGCAAAATAGAAGGAGAAGTGCGATATGAAGCGTGTGTCGATTCGTGATGTGGCAAAAGCTGCGGGCGTATCCATCACTACAGTATCAAAAGCATTGAATAACTATCCTGATGTCAAGGAAGAAACCAAAAGAAGAATCGAGCAGATCGTCCGGGAGATGAACTATGTTCCTGACATGGCCGGCCGGAGCATGGGCGGTATCACGGAGCCTGTCATTGGACTGCTGATCAACGAACTGCAGCCCGAGGAACCCAGCGGCGCAGTCTATGGTTTTTTGAGTGGTATGTGTCATTCGTGCAAGGATAACGGTATTGAATTTGTTCTGCTGACAACGGATTCGAAATCCCAGAAACAAACGCCGCTGAAGCGGCTGTGCCTGAAAAAGGGTCTCAGCGGTCTTGTCTGCAGCGGCTTCAGCCTGAATGATCCGTACATACACGAACTTGCAGAAATCGATATTCCCTGCGCATGCATCGATATTGAAACGGGATATCCCAATGTGCTGGATATCACCGTTGACAATGTGCAGGCAGCGGATGAGGCGGTAACGTTTCTGATCAACAGCGGAAGAAAAAATATAGCCCTGATTGCAGGCAGAGGCGATGTTGACGTTTCCAACTGCCGTTTTCAGGGATACTGCAACGCACTGACCAGAGCAGGAATGCCTATTGTACAGGATAGAATACGAAATGCGCATTTCAACGAAAATCTGGCTTATCGGCAGACGCGTGATCTGCTGAAACAGGATGAGGCGGTAGACGCAATTTTCTGCATCAGTGACCTGATGGCGTTTGGCTCCTGCCATGCGGTGGAAGAGGCCGGTCTGACGGTGGGTAAGGATATTGCGGTTGTGGGATTTGACGATATTCCCACGGCAAAATATGTTTATGGGGGACTGACCACAGTCCGACAGGATTTCTACGCCATGGGCTATTTGGCCGGCGCCCAGATCTATGAGCAGATCTCGGGGGAGAAGAGTGTGGGTTCTCCCGGAGAACTGCTGTATAGACTGATGATCCGCGGGTCTGCGCCTGCGA
This sequence comes from Oscillospiraceae bacterium, assembly GCA_017465745.1. GTDB lineage: Bacteria > Bacillota > Clostridia > Oscillospirales > Oscillospiraceae > Faecousia. Next base: position 9,999 of record JAFTVM010000006.1, on the reverse strand, counting down.
AGCAATGGGTTTCAGCGTAGTTTAGAAAGATTACCCAAAACAAAAATTAATTATTTGTGAATTATGCGGGCTGTACAACAGCCCGCATTTATGCTACTTTAATCATAACGAAAACGTTTTTGCAAAAACGTTTTTGCATACGAATTCTACAATAGATTTCCGAAGCAGAGGTAGACCATGAAGAAGAGAGTCTTAATCAAAGCAATGATGCGGCTAGGCTGCGCTCTGGCGGATTACTTGATTCTGCTTCTTCCCGTGCAGCTGGTAATGCTGGGCATCATGCAGCTGAACAGCTCCAGTGTGGATTTTCTATTTCGTCTGTTGTTTGCCGTATATGGCGTGCTGATGATCGAATACAACAGGGGAGCCACTTTGGGGAAGCTGGTCGGTAAATTGATGGTTGTGGACCGCAGTGGTGTCAAGGCCACCATGATGTATGTTGGTCTTCGGGAGCTGGTACGCTCCATGTATCTGATCCCTGTGGCCGGATGGATCGCCGGTGCGGTCAGCGTTGTGATGATGTTCGTCAACGGACGAACCCTGCATGACATGGTGGGAAACACGCAGGTGATTTTCCGCTGGGAATATGAAGCTCCGGAGGAAGAATCATGAATCTGGACGAAGTGTTTGGCCTGGATGAGACGATGCCCATGGTGGCAACGGATCCGTTTTTGCTTCTGGGCTGTATTCTGACCGCTGTCCTGGCGGCTTGGTTTTGCGTGTGGAAGTACCGCAAAACTTTCGAAATTGAGAAAAGCATCCGGATGTATCTTCCGTTTGCGCTGGGCGGTACCGTTGTATTCGCCATCGCCGGTGTTCCGGTGCTATTTGCTGTGGGCGCCCAGCTTTGCGGCTTTGTGGCGCTGATGCTGATTTCTAACCATTATTTCAAGAAGTAGGAATACTTGTGGCCGGGAAAGCCTGGCCACAGCGTTCATTTTTTTTACGAAAGACCGAAAACGTTTTTGTTAAGGCAATCCCACATTACTAAAGATTTCAGGAGGAACTTGCATGACCAGTATGGACTATTCCAAGGCCGCTGAATGGAAGATTATTGAGCGTACCTTCAATGCGGAACGGTTAGGTAAATGCGAATCCATTATGTGTCAGGGCAATGGCTATCTCGGCCTTCGCAATGCCGCTGACGAATTCAATGCCGGTGAACAGCGCAATCTGTTTGTTGCCGGTACCTTTAACAAATTTGACGAAAACGAAGTGACGGAGCTGCCCAACGCAGCGGATGTCACCCGCCTGAATATCCACCTGGACGGCACGCTGTTCAATCTGCAGTACGGCAGGACCATCGAATACAGCCGTGAACTGTGCCTGAGAAACGGCGAGACTGTCCGCACCGTGGTGTGGGAAAGCCCCAATGGCAAACAGTATCGTCTGGAGTTCCGCCGGTTTGTCTCCATGGAGCGCAAGCATCTGATCGCGCAGAAGCTGTCCGTCACGCCTCTTTCCGGTGACGCGGAAGTGATGATTATCGGCGGCATCAACGGCCAGATGAACAACACCGGCAGCCAGCACTTCTCCGAAGGTGAGAAGCGTCTGTATGACGGCAGGGTCATGCAGTACACCCAGACCACCGGACAGTCCAAAATCGACTTCTTCCTCAATACTGCGTTTTCTTTCAGGTTGAATGATGCACAGTTGGATCAGAAGGGCTTCATTGTCATGGATCGCCGTCTCATCCAGCAGGAGTTTGACCTGCACATTCCTGCCGGTCAGACCCTGACCATGGAGAAGCTCTCCAATGTTTACACCAACCGTGACCGGGAATGTGAGGGCAAGTCCTTTGCCCAGCTTCAGGAATACTCCCTGGGCAATCTGAAGGAAGCCTGCGCCGTGGGCTATGATACGCTGATGCAGGAGAGCGCCGATGCCTGGAACGCTCTGGTCTGGAACAATGTTCCCGTCACTATTGACAGCGAGAATCCCATGGATCAGCTGGCCATCCGCTTTGCCCAGTACCATCTGTATGTGATGACCCCCGCCCATGACAACCGCATGAATGTGGGTGCTAAGGGCCTGTCCGGCGAAGCCTACAAGGGCCACACCTTCTGGGATACGGAGATGTTTATCCTGCCCTACTTCATCTACACCGCGCCCGAAGTTGCCCGGAGCCTGGAGGAGTACCGCTGGCTGGGTCTCACCGGCGCCCATAAGAAGGCTGCTTCCAATGATTACGAAGGCGCCCAGTTCCCCTGGGAAGCTGCCTGGATCGACGACGGCGAGGTTACTCCCGTGTGGGGCGCGGCTGACATCATCACCGGCCTGCCCACCAAGATCTGGTCCGGCTTCATTGAGCAGCACATCACAGCCGACGTTGCCTTCGGTGCCTGGCAGTACTACACCGTCACCGGCGATCAGGACTTTATGGACAAGTTCGGCTATGAGCTGATCCTGGATACCGCAAAGTTCTGGGCAAGCCGCCTGGAGGATGGTGAGGACGGCCTGCTGCACATCAACGATGTGGTGGGTCCCGACGAATACAAGGAGCATGTGGACGACAATGCCTTCACCAACTACATGGCCGCCTGGAATATCCGCAAGGCCATGGAGTACGCAGCAATGCTGAAGGCTGAGAAGCCTGAGATCTATGCCCGTCTGGCTGAAAAGCTGGACCTCGGCAGGGTAGAGGAGCAGTGGGCACAGAAGCTGCCACTGATCTACCTGCCCCAGCCCAGAGAGGACGGTGTCATTCCCCAGGACAAGACCTATCTGGGTCTGAAGCAGATCGACCTGACCAAGTACAAGAATCAGCAGAACATCGGCTCCATCTACCGTGACTACAACCAGCATCAGATCAGCAATATGCAGGTCTCCAAGCAGGCGGACATCATGATTATGTTCATGCTGCTGGAGAACCAGTTCGACCTGGATGTGAAGCGGGCAAACTGGAACTACTACGAGCCCAGGACGCTGCACGATTCTTCGCTGTCCCTGTCCACTCATACCATTCTGGCCAATGACATGGGCAACCGGGAAATGGCCTACGATCTGTTCCAGCGTGCCGCTGCAATCGATATGGGCCCCAACATGAAGAGCAGTGATGCCGGCATCCACGCCGCGTCCATCGCCGGTATCTGGCAGTCCACTGTCTTCGGCTTCGGCGGCGTCCGGATGCTGGAGGGCAGGCTGCGGATCAATCCCAACCTGCCTGAGCAGTGGAAGGAACTGTCCTTCTTCATCCACTGGAAGGGTCAGAAGATCGCTGTGCAGATCACGAAGGAGCAGCTGAAGCTGACCAATCTGACTGCCACTGCATCCGTGGAACTGACGGTAAACGGCGCCGGATATATCTTTGCCGACACCCTGACCGTGACGCTGTAAATCTGTATACAAAAGCCCAACGTTCAATAAAGGCTTTTGAAAATAAAAAATGGAGGAAAACAAAATGAAGAAATTCGCAAGAATCGTTGCTCTGCTGCTGGCTCTGGCTATGATGTTTGCCTTTGCAGGCTGCAACAGCAACCCCGACACCCCCGATGCCACCAATGGCGGCGAAAATGCTAACGGTTTCGAAGGCCGTACCGTCACCATCGGCATCTGGGGCGGCAACGATCAGGAGACCGCTGCCATCAACCAGCTGAAGGAAAACTTCGAGGAAATGTACAACTGCACCGTCGAGCTGAAGGTCTACACTGACTACAACACCCAGATCCAGGCCGACTTCATCGGCAAGACTGCTCCCGATGCTTTCTACATCGACGGCTCCATGTTCCCCTTCTACAGCTCCCTGGGCGTGATGGAAGTTCTGGATCCCGCTGAGTACGAGCTGGACAAGTTCTACCCCAACCTGGTTGAGGCATTCACCGACGCTGACGGCAACGTCCTGTGCGTCTCCAAGGACGTCTCCACCCTGGCCACCTACTACAACATCGACATTCTGGAGTCTGTTGGCTACACCGCTGACGACATCCCCAACAACTACGCTGACTACAAGGCATTCCTGGTCGACCTGCAGGCAAAGCTGGACGAGACCTACGGCAAGAACCAGATCGCTGCCATGACCTACAACCAGGACCTGGCCCGTAACCTGTACATTCTGCAGGACGGCAACGACGGCCTGACCGACGCTGAGGGTAAGGCTGCCCTGACCTCTGACAGCGTTGTCTCCAACATGCAGTTCATTCTGGACCTGGTTGATGCCGGCGTCTGGAAGACTCCCTCCGACCTGGGCCTGGGCTGGAACGGCGAAGCCTTCGGTACCGGTAAGGCTGCCATCATGGAAGAGGGCAACTGGGTCTACGGCACCCTGAAGAAGGACTACTCCGACATCAACTTCGGTGTTAAGGAAATGCCCACCTACAACGGCACTCAGTACTCCATGAGCTTCACCGTCGGTTACGGCATCTACGCTCTGTCCGAGAACAAGGATATGGCTTCCGCATGGATCAAGTACGTCACTTCCGTCGACGGCCTGAACATCTGGTGCTCCGGCGCCGGCTGCCTGCCTCCCCGCGCTGACGCTGCTGAGGCTATGGACGTTGAGTCCGATCCTGTCTGGGCTGTCCACTCCAAGATGACCGGTGTTTCTGTTCCCTGGCAGCTGGGCAACAACCTGAGCATCATCAACACCGCTTACCAGAACTACCTGCCTCTGGCAGTCAGCGGCGAAATGACCGCTGCCGAGTTCCTGGCCGCTGCTGAGAATCAGGCTAACCAGGAGATCGCCAACGCCGGCTAATCAGCTGCGCAACCTCTGCCCCCTGATATATTGATCATGTGTTCCCCTGCGGTATAAACTGCAGGGGGCACAAATGGAGGAATCTACTATGAATGGAAGCACCCAGGCTGCTGCCAAGAAGACCGTCCGCACCGGTCCCACCAGGCGGCAGCTCCAGGAATGGCGGCAGGGTTATCTGTTCCTTACTCCGGCACTGCTGATCATCGGAATCTTCATCGGAATCTCCGCTCTGTTCGTTGTGTATCTGTCATTCCACAAAGTCAACCTGTTCACTGACACCTACACTTTCGTCGGCCTCGAAAACTTTACCCGGCTGTTCACCGACGAAATTGCCCGCAAGGCACTTACAAACTCTCTGAGTTTCTCTCTGATCGTGGTGCCCTGCCAGACGGTCATCGCGCTGGTGGTGGCAAGCACCCTCAATGGCAACATCCGCGGCAAATATGCCTTCCGTACCATTTATTTCCTGCCCACCCTGACCTCCAGCTCTGCGCTGACCCTGATCTTCATGTTCATGTTCAGCGTCACCGGTCCCATCAATATGTTCCTCATCAAGATGGGCGTTCTCCCCGTTGGCGAGGGCATCAATTTCCTGAATGACCCCAACTTCTCCCTGAAGGTCATCATGGTCATGAATATCTGGTCCACGGTTCCCCAGTACACCACCATGTATCTGGCAAGCCTCCAGGATCTGCCCGCCAATCTGTATGAGGCAGCATCCATCGACGGCGCCAATGTCTGGCAGAAGTTCAGGAATGTGACGGTTCCTTATCTGAAGCCCATCACCACCTACGTTCTGCTGACCGGTATCATCGGCACCCTGCAGATGTTTGACCAGGCTTACATCTTCTCCAATGGCTCCGGCGGTCCTGCAAACAGCACCCTGACTGTCTCTCTGATGGTCTACCGTTACGCCTTCGGCACCAACAATGCCATGGGCTATGCATCCACCATCGCCATCATTCTGGCCCTCGTGATCATGACGATCTCCTTCATTTCCGAGAAGCTGAATGATTCCGAGAGCCTGTACTAAAAGGAGGCGGTAGCAAATGAAACCTAAAATGTCAATTGGCCGCTTCCTGATGTATGCGATCCTGATCATCTACGCGGCGTTTACCCTCTATCCCTTCCTGTGGATGGTGGCAGCATCTTTCAAGCCCCTGCGCGAGATCGTGGGCGGCAACATGAGCCTGTTCTCTGAAAATATGTCTTTCGAGAACTATCAGACCATCTTCGGTCACAGCTCTCTGTTCCCCCGGTGGTTTATGAACTCCCTGATGATTGCGACCGTTGGTACCGTCATCAACGTGTTCATCAACTCCATGGCCGGCTACTCCCTGTCCAGACTTCATTTCCCCGGCAGAGACAAGATCTATCACGGTCTTCTGCTGCTGATGATGATTCCCGGACAGGTGCTGCTGATCCCCAACTATCTGCTGCTGAAGAATTTCGGCATGCTGGATTCCTACTCCGCCATTATCCTCCCTGCTGCTGCCAACATCGGCAACATCTTCCTGATGCGGCAGTTCTTTGTGAACTTCCCCAAGGATGTTATGGAGGCGGCGGAAATCGACGGCCTGAGCCGTTACGGTGTGTTTTTCCGGATCGCGATGCCTCTGGCACGGCCCACCATCGCCACCACCGCGATCTTCGGCTTCATGGGCTTCTGGAATGCCTTCACGGCTCCCATGCTGTACCTGAAGACCGACACCAAGTACACCCTGACCCTCGGTCTGCAGAGCTTCCAGTCCCAGAACGCCGGTACCATGTGGAACCAGGTCATGGCGGCTGCCTGCATCTCTGTGATCCCCATTATCATCCTGTATCTCGTGTTCAACAAGTTCTTCCTTGTCGGACTGCGTATGGATGGCGAAAAGTAAGCGTTGATGCTGTCATCTCCCTGACAGTCGGCGCAGTACCCTGAGTAGCCTTTACTACATTTGATTCTGCGGTAAAGGCTCACAGCGGGTACTGCGCCCTTTTTGCGCTTTTTTACGAAGAATTTACTCTGATTCCCGTATTAGGAGGACATATATATGAAAAAAACATGGTGGAAAGAAGCGGTGGTATACCAGATTTATCCCCGCAGCTTTCAGGATTCCAACGGCGACGGCATCGGTGATTTACCCGGTGTGACCTCCAGACTGGATTATCTGCATACCCTCGGCGTGGATGTGATCTGGCTTTCTCCCTTTTACCAGTCTCCCGGCGGCGACATGGGATATGACATCAGCGACTATCAGGCCATAGACCCTGTGTTCGGTACGCTGGAAGATTTTGACGAAATGCTTGTCAAAGCTCACTGGCTGGGTATGAAGATCGTCATCGATCTGGTGGTAAATCACACCTCTGAGGAGCATGCCTGGTTCAAGGAAAGCCGCAAGAGCCGTGACAATCCCTATCGTGATTATTACATCTGGCGCGACGGTGTGAATGATGGCCCTCCCAATAACTGGGGATCAAATTTTTCCGGCAGTGCCTGGAAATACGATGAAACCTCCGGTCAGTATTATCTGCACACCTTCGGCGATTTCCAGCCGGATCTGAACTGGGACAATCCCGCTGTCCGTCAGGAAGTGTACAAAATGATGCGCTGGTGGTGTGACCGGGGGGTGGACGGCTTCCGGATGGATGTTATCAGCATGATCAGCAAGACACCGGAGATGCCTGACGGTGATATCAAGCCCGGCAGTATTTACGGCAGCTTTGCCCCCTATGTGGTCAACGGTCCCCGTGTTCACGAATATCTGCAGGAAATGAACCGGGAGGTTTTGAGCCGCTACGATCTGCTGACCGTGGGCGAATGCTCCGGTCTGACGGTGGAAGAGGCCACCCACTACGCCAACGCGGAAGGCACCGAGCTGAGCATGGCATTCCAGTTTGAGCACATGGATCTGGACGGCGGTGAGAGCTTCAAATGGAATATGCGCAAGATCGATCTGATCGAACTCAAGCAGCTGCTGAGCAAATGGCAGTACGGCCTGCAGGATAAGGCCTGGAACAGCCTCTACTGGTGCAATCACGACCAGCCCAGAATCGTATCCCGGATGGGCGATGACAGCACCAAGGAACTCCGGGAGCGCAGCGCAAAGGCATTGGCTCTGTGCGTCCACATGATGCAGGGTACACCCTATGTTTTTGAGGGTGAGGAGCTGGGCATGACCAATGCCAACTTCGAAACCCTTGAGGATTTCCGGGATGTGGAAAGCATCAACGCCTACCATGAGCTGACGGAAAGCGGCGTCATCGCACCGGAGGATATGATGCGGTATCTGCGCTATAAGAGCCGCGACAATGCCCGGACCCCCATGCAGTGGGATAACACGGCCAATGCGGGCTTCACCACCGGAACGCCCTGGATCAAGGTGAACGAGAACTATCGGGAGATCAACGCCAACGATCAGGTGGCTCAGCGCAATTCCGTATTCCACTTCTACCGGAAGCTGATCGAACTGCGCCACAGCCATGAGATCATTGCCTACGGACGTTATCAGCTGATTCTGCCGGAACATCCGCAGCTGTACGCCTACACCCGGGAATGGGAAGACGAGAAGCTGCTGGTGGTCTGCAATCTGACCGGGTGCGAGGCTGCTGCGGAGCTGCCCTGTGAGTTTATGAAGGGCAGACTGCTGATCTCCAATTTTGACGATACAACACTGAACGAAAAGATGGCACTGCGGCCCTGGGAGGCATTTGCGGTGCTGATGGAGGAACATACGATGAACTATAAAGCTGTTATTTTTGATCTGGACGGCGTGATCTGCTCCACCGACGAATATCACTACCTGGCATGGAAGAAGATGGCTGATTCCATGGGCATCTACTTTGATCGGACTATCAACAACCGCCTGCGCGGCGTGTCCCGTATGGAAAGCCTGGGGATCATTCTGGAGCGATACGAGGGCGAGCCTCTTTCTGACGAAAAAAAGGTGGAGCTGGCCACCCTGAAGAATGATATGTACCGGGAGAGTCTGAAGCAGATGTCCACCGCTGACCTGTCCGAGGAAGTGAAGTCCACCCTGGATGCCCTTCGTGCAAAGGGACTGAAGCTGGCCATCGGATCCTCCAGCAAGAATACCCCCTTCATTCTGGGGCAGCTGGGGCTGGGTGATTTCTTTGATGCCATTTCCGACGGCAACAATATCACCAATTCCAAACCTGATCCCGAAGTGTTTCTGAAGGCAGCCCAGTTCCTGGGAATGACCCCTGCGGACTGCCTGGTGGTGGAAGATGCCGTTTCCGGCGCACAGGCCGGTCATGCCGGTAACTTCAAGGTGGCCTGCGTGGGCGACGCCAGCAAGGCAGGTGCAGGTGACTTCAACATGGGTTCCTTCCGGGAACTGCTGGAACTGGTGTGATGGATACAGCATTCAAGATCCGATTGGAACGGCGTATCGGGGAACTGTGGCAACAAGGTTCAGGACTCCCGCTACCTCCACCGCGGTCGAATGCCCTGGGATCTGGCGGAGAAAATTGAGGACAGTTCTTCCGTCCAGAGCCGCATCTTCCGGGGACTGCACAAACTGGTAGGGAAGAGGTAAAAAGATATATGTCAGTCCCTGCACCATCATAAAAATCAACAAGCTGATGCGGACAGCCTTCCAACAGGCAGTCCGGTGGGGGGTGGTAGGCAAGAATCCCTTTATCGGGGCGACGCTTCCGAAGCACGAGGCGAAGCGGCGGGAGATCTGGCATGCCAAGACTATCCGTGAGGATTTGGATGCCTGTGGGGACGGAAAACTTTTCATCGCAAGCTCGCTCCGCTTTGGTGAGATCTGCGGGTGGAGAAGGTTCTGGCGCGGGTGGACGAGTCGGCAGTCCAGGTGCCGGGCGGAGGTGAAGACACGTCTGGTTTTGAAGAATCCCAAGACTGAATCCAACTGGGCCAGGTTTGGATTCCCGCAACCCTGGCCCACCTGCTAAGGGGCGGTACGGCATAAAACCGAACGATACGCCTGGAAATCCTCATTAGCAAAAACGCAATTCTGTTAGCAAACATACCTGCAAACGTTCGAATCCATTTGGGGAACTCTATAGAGCTGCTGATCATCCGATGGATCGGAACGGAAATACTTCATGGGGCGAATAATAAGAAAAACACCGTGATTTCTGGTGAAATCACGGTGTTTGGCACCCCAGAGAGGACTCTAACCTCCGACCTGCCGCTTAGGAGGCGGCTGCTCTATACAACTGAGCTACTGGGGCATATACTGACATGTCTGTATTCTACTCAATTTTTCTACGTCTGTCAAGAATAAAGGAAGGTTTTTTGCGGTTTTCTCAAATTTCCCCTTTACATCCTTGCT
>JAFTVM010000122.1 GCA_017465745.1 Oscillospiraceae bacterium | reverse complement strand
CAGGCCATGACTTCCACGAAGTCGTATTCCACCCGGCCCTTGTCGATGGCTTCCATGAGCTTTCTGGTGTTGCCCAGGCCGCTGACCACAGCGACTTTGACCTCACCCGCGCCGGGGATGGTGAAGCTTGCCTGCTTCCAGCCGTCCATGCCGCGAACGTCCACGAAGGTGTCGGGATCGGGGTTGGTGCCGGTGACCAGGTAGTAGGCAGAGCGCAGCGCTGCGTCCATGACGCCGCCGGTGGCGCCGAAGATGACCGCTGCACCGGTGCCGGTGCCCAGGGGAGAGTCAAAATCGCTCTCAGGCAGGGTGGTGGGATCCACATTGTCGGCCCGGAGCATACGCTCCAGCTCCCGGGTGGTCAGAACGTAATCCACATCGGGATCGCCGCAGGCGTCGTTCTGGTTGGGCTGGGCGCACTCGCTCTTCTTGGCGGTGCAGGGCATGATGGAGATGACGCAGATCTTGTGAGGATCCAGACCCATCTTCTCGGCGAAATAGCTCTTGGCCACGGCGCCGAACATCTGCTGGGGAGACTTGGCGGTGGACAGGTTGTCGGTGTACTGGGGATACTGGCCCTTCAGGAACCGGACCCAGCCGGGGCAGCAGGAGGTGAACATGGGCCATGCGTACTGATCCTTGTGGGTGAAGCGCTCCAGGAATTCGCTGCCTTCCTCCATGATGGTCAGGTCGGCGGTGAAATTGGTGTCGAAGATGTAGTCGAAGCCCAGGCGGCGCAGAGCGGAGACCATCTTGCCGGTGGTGGCTTCTTCCTTGCTCAGACCCAGGTTCTCGGCCCAGGCGGCACGGACGGCGGGAGCAACCTGCACGATGGTGGTGATGGCGGGATCCTTGATGGCCTTGTAGGCCCACTGGATATCGTCGCGGCCCCGGAGGGCGCCCACGGGACAATGGGTGACGCACTGGCCGCACAGGGCACAGTCGGATTCCGCCAGCTTCCGGTTCAGGGAAATGCCCACGGTGGTGCGGCTGCCGGTGCCCACCACATCCCACACGTGCATATCCTGCACCTTGTCGCAGATCTGGATGCAGCGCATGCACTTGACGCACTTGCTCTCGTCCCGGATCAGGTAATTGTCGATGGCCCAGGGCTTGGTGGGGATGGTCTTGGGGTAGGGATTGTAGATGAGGTTGTTGTCCCGTGCCAGATCCTGCAATGTGCAGTTGCCGTTGCGGATGCACAGGGGGCAGTTGCTGTCGTGCTGGGACAGGATCAGGCGCAGATTGACCCGGCGGGTACGCTTGACCCGGTCGGTGTTGGTGTAGACCACCATGCCCTCGCGCACCTTGGTGGTGCAGGCGGGGACCAGGCGCTCCAGACCTTCCACCTCCACCATGCAGATGCGACAGGCGGCGATTTCATTCACTTCACGCAGATAGCACAGCGTGGGGATCTTGATGCTGACTGCCTTGGCGGCGTCCAGGATCGTCGTTTCGGGAGAAACGGAGACGGCCTGGCCGTCGATGGTCAGCGAAACCATTTTCTGATTTACCATTTTTCGTTTCGACCTCCCTTGAAGTTGCCGTAACCGAAGTAGTCACAGCGCAGGCAGCGGGTGGACTCGATCTGGGCTTCCTGATCGGACATCTCGCACTCGATGCAGGCGAAGTCGCGCTTGCGCTCGCCGGCCTCCCGCTCCTGGAGATTCACGCGGCCATGGGGCGGCTTGTTGTTGAACCGGGGGGTGGGGACCTCCACATCGGTGGTGATCTCGTGATTGTAGCCCAGATATTCGTCGATATTGGCCGCAGCGACCTTACCGGCTGCAATGGCGCGGATGGCGGTGGCGGGGCCGGTGACACAGTCGCCGCCGGCGAAAATGCCGTCGCCGCTGGGCAGGGTGGAGTCAGCATGGGTGGTGATGGAGCCGCGGCTGACCTTGATGCCCATCTGCTCGAAGCCGTGGGTCTCCACGCCCTGGCCGATGGCGAGGACGATCAGATCGGCTTCGATGCGGTTTTCGGGGCAGTCGGCCTTCATGGGACGGGGGCGGTAAGCCTTGTCCATGGCGCCGATGACCTGGGGCTGGGTCCACAGGGCCACGGCATTGCCGTTTTCGTCGGCCTCGATGCGGACGGGAGCCTGCAGCGTCAGCATCTCGACGCCTTCTGCCAGGGCGCCCTCCACTTCCTCGGGCAGGGCGGTCATATCCACCTGACGGCGGCGGTAGACGCAGCTGACCTTCTCCGCGCCCAGACGGACGGCGGAGCGGCAGAC
>JAFTVM010000121.1 GCA_017465745.1 Oscillospiraceae bacterium | reverse complement strand
GGAGATCATCGCAACCTGGTCGGCGGGGTCATGACCCCGCCCTACAATGTCTTTTAAGGAGGATGTAAAAATGGCATCCAATCGCATCAATCGCATCAATGAGGAGATCCAGAAGGAGCTTAGCAACCTGCTGCGGACCGTCAAGGACCCCCGGGTTGCCGACACCATGATCTCCATTACCCGTGTGGAAACCACCCCCGACCTGCGCTATACCAAGGTCTATGTTTCCTTCCTCCAGGCCGACCGGGCCGAGGGCGCCATGAAGGGTCTGCAGTCCGCCGGCGGCTTCCTGCGCCGTCAGCTGGGCAGCAACCTGAAGCTGCGCTACGCCCCCGAGATCGTCTGGGCCCTGGACGACTCCATCACCTACGGCGCCAGAATGCTGGAGCTGATCAACAATCTGCCCTATGGCGAGCACGATGACGCGGAATGAGTGTGCGGCGTGGCTGCTTCAGCATGACCATTACGTCATCCTGACCCACCGCCGCCCCGACGGCGACGCCATCGGCTCCGCCGTTGCTCTGTGCTTGGGATTGCGGCAGCTGGGCAAGACTGCCCACGTGCTGGAAAACCGGGAGACCTCCGCTGTGGTGGCCCGGATCCTGGGAGATACCACCAAGGCGGAAGCTGCGGCAGATGATACCATCATCTCCGTGGACACCGCTTCCGCCGCCATGCTGCCCGGTGAGGCGCTGCCTCTTGCGGCGCGCTGCGCCCTGCGCATCGACCACCACGGCACCGGCATTTCCTACACCCTCCGGGAATTAGTGGATTCCGGCGCGGCATCCTGCGGCGACATCGTCTATGATGTGCTGATGACCATGGGGGTGACCATGGACCGGGACATGGCGAAAGCCCTGTATGTGGCGGTGTCCACGGACACCGGCTGCTTCCGCTTCGCCAACACCAACGCCCACGCCTATCAGGTGGCGGCGGCCTGCGCGGCCACCGGCGCGGACCTGTATCCCCTGACCCAGGCCCTGTTCGACACCAATTCCCTGGGGAAGCTGAAGCTCCAGAGCTGGATGGTGGAAAACGCCCACATCTTCGCCCACGGCCGGGCGGCGGTCTGCGCCATCCCCAAAGCTGTGGAGGATACCGTCACCCGGGACGACCTGGAGGGCATCCCCGGCTTCCTGCGCTCCATCGAGGGCGTGAAGATCTCTGCCACCATCCGGGAGCTGGAGGACGGGGCGAAAATGTCTGTCCGTGCCGTTCCCGGCTATGACGCCACGGTCATCTGCGGCCCCTTCGGCGGCGGCGGCCACAAGGGCGCAGCCGGCGCCAGCACCAAGCTGGGTTTGAGAGAGCTGGAGAAAGCTGTCATCGAAGCGCTGGAAAGATATTTGACTGAGAACTGAAAGCTTCAATTTCAACGAAGGTGATACCATGAATGGAATCGTAATTGTAGACAAGCCCCAGGAATGGACCAGCCAGGACGTCACTGCCCGGCTGCGGCGGGTATTCCAGACCCGGCGCATCGGCCACGGCGGCACCCTGGACCCCATGGCCACCGGCGTGCTGCCGGTGTTCGTGGGCCGGGCCACCCGGGGTGTGGAATTTTTTGAACACGCCGAAAAGACCTACGAGGCCACGCTGCGCCTTGGCCTGCTGACGGACACCGAGGATACCTCCGGCACGGTGCTGGAAACCCGGGATGTTCACATTTCCGAAACGGAATTTCTGGAAATTCTGTCACAATTCCGTGGTAAGATCATGCAGGTGCCCCCCATGTACTCCGCCCTGAAGATAAACGGCCAGAAGCTGTGCGACCTGGCCCGCAAGGGCCGGGAGGTGGAGCGCAAGCCCCGGGAAATTGAGATTTTTGAGCTGGAGTGCCTGGAATTTTCCGGCCTGACAGCCCGGCTGCGGGTTCGCTGCTCCAAGGGCACCTATATCCGCACCCTGTGCAAGGACATCGGCCTGGCCCTGGGCTGCGGCGGCTGCATGCAGGCGCTGCGCCGGGTCACCGCCGGCGCGTATACCATCGAGGAAGCCGTTCCCCTGGCCGAGCTGCTGGAAACGGAAACGCCGGAAAAATACCTGCGCCAGGTGGACACCATGTTCACTCAGTACCCCGCCGTGACCCTCAGCCAGAAGCAGGCGTGCCGGGTGCGCAACGGCAACAGCTTCTCCACCACCCTGGAGCCCGGCACCTACCGCAGCTATTCCGCGGAAGGTGAGTTCCTGGCCCTGAGCCGGGTGGAGGACGGAACCCTGTCCACCATCAAGAGCTTTTTTGAAGTTTAAGGAAAGATAAATTGTAGTTTATCGTTCCGATATGGTACACCAATGTAGGGGACGGGTTCCCCGTCCCGTGAACCTTCCGATTACGAATTCGCCGAT
>JAFTVM010000120.1 GCA_017465745.1 Oscillospiraceae bacterium | reverse complement strand
TGTCAATTCGCCAGGTTTTACCGCCGGGACGGGTGACCCGTCCCCTACAATTGAAAACGTTAAGTGTACGACAAACTACAATTTGAATTGTTAAAGAATAATTCAAAATCCTCCCCTTGACTTTTTTAGCACTCTCTGGTATAGTGTGCTTAGCACTCAAGGATATGGAGTGCTAAAGAAATGGAGGATGCAAATGGAACTCAGCGAACGGAAAAAGAAGGTCCTGCGGTCGATCGTAGACCTGTATATCCGCACCGCGGAGCCGGTCGGTTCCAAGGCCATCGCGGCCCTGCCGGACATGAAGTACTCCTCCGCAACCATCCGCAATGAAATGGCGGAGCTGACCAATATGGGCTACCTGGAACAGCCCCACACCAGCGCCGGACGGATCCCGTCCCCCGCAGGCTACCGGCTGTACGTGGATGAGCTGATGGCGGACTACCGCCTGAGCATCGACGAGACCAAGTCCATTAATTCCGCCATCGAGGAAAAGATGCAGCGGGTGGACAAAATGGTGGAAAAGGTCGCCAAGCTGGTCTCCCAGGCCACGGACCTGCCCGCCATCTCCATCTCCTCCCGCCAGGGCAACGCCACCGTCAAGCGCTTCGAGCTGATCCAGGCCGGCGCCGGCAGCTTCATCCTGGTGGTGATGCTCAGTAACGACGAAGTGGTCAACAAGCTCATCAAGCTGCCCCTGAATGTGGAGGAAGCCGATCTGAAGCTGCTGTCGGCGCTGCTGAACGCCACCATGGCGGACCTGATGGTGGAGGAATTCACCCCGGGACTGCTGGACCGGGTGATGCGCTCCGCCGGTGCCGCCGCTTCCCTGGTGCCGGTGATCGTGGAATTCACCACGGATACCCTCCGCCGCCAGTCCAGCGCCAACATGGCCGTGGCCGGCCAGATGCGGCTGCTGAGTCACCCTGAGTACCGCAACATCGACAAGGCCCAGAAGGTCATCAGCGGCCTGGATGAGGAATCCCTCTCCAATCTCCCCGCCGTCATGCAGGGCGCCAACGGAACCCGTGTTCTGGTGGGTCCTGAAAACGTGGCCGAGGAGCTGAAGGATACCTCCGTGGTCATGACGAAATTCGACATCGGCGACGGCATGCAGGGCATGATCGGTGTGGTTGGCCCCACCCGGATGGATTACGCCAAGGTTACGGCCCGGCTGAGCTACTTCGCCGAGAGCCTTTCAAAAATGTTCGCCAAGCCCGAGCAGGCCCAGCTGCCCGCTCCCGCCGAGGGCGATGAGAATATGGAGGCATAAAACGTGTCTAACGAAATGGAACTGAATCAAACACCCGCAGAGGAAACCGTCGAGGAGACTCCCGAGGTTCAGGAAACTGAAGAAACCCTGGAGGAGGTCGTTGCGGTCAACCCCTGGGAAGAAAAATATAACGCCGAGCATGACGCCCACCTGCGTCTGGCGGCTGAGTACGACAATTTCCGCAAGCGCACCGCCAAGGAGAAGGACGCCAGCTACACCCACGGCAAGTCCGACGCCGTGGCAAAGCTGCTGCCGGTCTATGACAATCTGGAGCGGGCACTGAACCAGGCATGCGAAGACGCCGCCTTCAAGAAGGGCGTGGAGATGACCATGACGGAGCTGGTCAATATCTTCACCTCCCTGGGCGTGGAGATCTTCGGCAATGTGGGCGACGAATTCGATCCCAATTTCCACAACGCCGTGATGCACGTGGACAACGAAGAACTGGGGGAGAACGTTATCTCCATGGTGTTCCAGAAGGGCTTCAAGATCGGCGACAAGGTCGTCCGGTTTGCAATGGTGCAAGTCGCTAACTAAGAAAATCCCTTTGTAGGGCGTGGTCATGACCACGCCGACCACCTACAAGTTTTGAAGCAGAAACGGCTTTTCCGAAAATGTTCGATTCTGCGATAATCCAACCCGGCAGGTTTCGGAACCTGCTCGGCGGGGTCATGACCCCGCCCTACGAAATTGTAAAAACTTTGGTTAATATATAGGAGGAACTCATTATGTCTAAGATTATCGGTATTGATCTGGGTACTACTAATTCCTGCGTGGCTGTCATGGAAGGCGGCGAGGCTGTCGTCATCGCCAACGCCGAGGGCGGCCGCACCACTCCCTCTGTTGTCGCTTTCTCCAAGACCGGCGAGCGTATGGTCGGCCAGGTGGCAAAGCGTCAGGCTGTCACCAACTCCGACCGCACCGTCGCTTCCATCAAGCGCCACATGGGCGAAAACTACAAGGTCACCATCGACGGCAAGGCCTACACCCCCCAGGAGATCAGCGCCATGACCCTGCAGAAGCTGAAGGCTGACGCCGAGGCTTACCTGGGCACCACTGTCACCGAGGCTGTCATCACTGTTCCCGCTTACTTCTCCGACTCCCAGCGTCAGGCTACCAAGGACGCCGGCAAGATCGCCGGTCTGGAAGTCAAGCGTATCATCAACGAGCCCACTGCCGCCGCCCTGGCCTACGGCCTGGATAAGGAAGGCGAGCAGAAGATCATGGTCTACGACCTGGGCGGCGGCACCTTCGACGTCTCCATCATGGAGATCTCCGACGGCGTCTTCGACGTTCTGTCCACCTCCGGCGATACCCGCCTGGGCGGCGACGACTTCGACCAGCGCATCATGGACTACCTGGTTGCCGAGTTCAAGAAGACCGAGGGCATCGACCTGAGCAATGACCGCGTTGCCATGCAGCGCCTGAAGGAGGCTGCCGAGAAGGCCAAGATCGAGCTGTCCGGCATGACCACCACCGCTGTCAACCTGCCCTATATCACCGCTGACGCCACCGGTCCCAAGCACCTGGACGTCACTCTGACCCGCGCCAAGTTCAACGAGATGACCGCTGACCTGGTGGAGCGCACCATGAAGCCCGTCCGTCAGGCCATGTCCGACGCCGGTCTGAAGGCAAGC
Organism: Oscillospiraceae bacterium; assembly: GCA_017465745.1. Classification (GTDB taxonomy): domain Bacteria; phylum Bacillota; class Clostridia; order Oscillospirales; family Oscillospiraceae; genus Faecousia. The sequence continues at coordinate 329 of JAFTVM010000120.1, read as the reverse complement.
GATCTGGATAAGGTCCTGCTGGTGGGCGGCTCCACCCGGATCCCCGCTGTCCAGGAGGCTGTCAAGTCCATCACCGGCAAGGACGGCTTCAAGGGCATCAACCCCGACGAGTGTGTGGCTCTGGGCGCAGCCATCCAGGGCGGCGTTCTGACCGGCGATGTCACCGACATCCTGCTGCTGGACGTCACTCCCCTGTCCCTGGGCATCGAGACCATGGGCGGCGTGTTCACCCGTCTGATTGACCGCAACACCACCATCCCCGTCAAGAAGCAGCAGATCTTCTCCACCGCCGCCGACGGCCAGACCGCCGTTGAGGTCCATGTCCTCCA
>JAFTVM010000119.1 GCA_017465745.1 Oscillospiraceae bacterium | reverse complement strand
ACCTTGCCGTTCTCGCCGATGATCTCGGCAGGATTGCGCAGGATGCGGAAGTTGACGCCTTCCTCCATGGCCTCCTGGATCTCGATCTTTTCAGCGGGCATCTCGTCCACGGTACGGCGGTAGATGATGGAGACTTCCTTGGCGCCCAGACGGACGGCGGAGCGGCAGGCATCCATGGCGGTGTTGCCGCCGCCGACCACGGCGACCTTCTCGCCCAGGTAGGGACGCTCGCCCAGGGCGATCTTCTCCAGCAGGTTGATGCCGCCCCAGACGCCTTCCAGGTCCTCACCGGCAACGCCGGTGCCCATGGACTTCCATGCGCCGATGGCCACGACGGTGGCGTCGTGCTTGGCACGGATGTCTTCGAAGGTGGCGTCAACGCCGATGCGGAAGTCTGCCTTCATCTCGACGCCCATGTCGGCGATGGCCTGGATCTCAGCGTCCAGGACTGCCTTGGGCAGACGGTACTCGGGGATGCCGTAGCGCAGCATGCCGCCCAGCTTGGGCATTGCTTCGTAAATGGTGACGGCGTGGCCGTTCTTGCGCAGGAAGTAGGCTGCGGTCAGACCGGCGGGGCCGCCGCCGATGATGCCCACGCTCTTGCCGGTGTCGGCAGCGATCTCGGGCTTGAAGGGATTGGCGGAAGCCAGGTCCTTATCGCCGGCGAAGGCCTTCAGGAAGGCGATGGAGATGGGCTCTTCCACCATCTTGCGGCGGCAGGCAGTCTCACAGGGGTGCGGACAGACGCGGCCGATGGAAGCGGGCAGAGGCAGCTTCTCCTTGATGGTCTCAACGGCGCCATGGTAATCGCCCAGGGCGATCTGCTTGACGTAGAGCTGGCAGTCGGTGCCGGCGGGGCAGTTGAGGACGCAGGGACCGCGGCAGTCGCCGTCGTGGTCGCTCATCAGCAGCTCCAGAGCCACCTTACGGGCCTGGACAACACGCTTGGACTCGGTGTTGATGACCATGCCGTCGGAGGCCAGGGTGGAGCAGGAACGCAGCAGCTTGGGGCTCTTCTCAGCCTCGACAACACAGACGCCGCAGGCGCCGTAGTGCTTGACGTTCTCGTTATGGCACAGGGTGGGGATGTGGATGCCGCCGCGCTCTGCGATCTGCAGGATGGTCTCACCCTGCTGGCCGACACATTCCACACCATTGACAATAATCTTAATTTCGCTCATTTCGTAAGCCCTCCTTATTCCACGACGACTGCGCCCTTACGGCAGGAGTTGATACACTGGCCGCAGCGGATGCACTTGTCGGGATCGATGGCAAAGGTCTTCTTCAGCTCGCCGGAGATGGCGCCCACGGGGCACTTCTTGGCGCACAGGGAGCAGCCGATGCACTTCTCGGGATCGATGGAGTAGGTCAGCAGGGCGGGGCACTGCTTGGCGGTGCACTTCTTGTTCTCGATGTGATCGACGTACTCGTTGCGGAAGTAACGGATGGTGGTCAGGACGGGGTTGGGCGCAGTCTGGCCCAGGCCGCACAGGGCACCGTCCTTGATGGTGTTGCACAGCTCCTCCAGCAGCTCGATATCGCCTTCCTTGCCCTTGCCGGCAACGATGCGGTCCAGCAGCTCGGAAAGACGCTTACAGCCGATACGGCAGTGGACGCACTTGCCGCAGGATTCACGGGTGGTGAAGTCCAGGAAGAACTTGGCGATGCCCACCATGCAGGTGGTCTCGTCCATAACGACCATACCGCCGGAACCCATGATGGCGCCGGTGGCGTTCAGGTTCTTGTAGTCGATGATGGTGTCCAGCAGGTGTGCGGGGACACAGCCGCCGGAGGGGCCGCCCAGCTGCACAGCCTTGAACTCATGACCGCCGCGGATGCCGCCGGCGATGTCAAAGATGACCTGGCGCAGGGTCAGGCCCATGGGGATCTCAACCAGGCCGGAGCGCTTGACTTTACCGGTGACGGCAAAGACCTTGGTGCCGTGGGCGTTCTCGTTGCCGATCTTGGCGTAGGCTTCGCCGCCGTTGTTGATGATCCAGGAAACGTTGGCATAGGTCTCAACGTTGTTGATGTTGGAGGGCTTCAGCCAGTAACCGGCCTGAGCGGGGAAGGGGGGCTTCAGGCGGGGCATACCGCGGGAGCCTTCCAGGGACTCGATCAGGGCGGTCTCTTCGCCGCAGACGAAGGCGCCGGCGCCGGCCTTGATGCGCATGTCGCAGGAGAAGCCCGTGCCCAGGATGTTCTTGCCCAGGTAGCCCTTCTCACGGGCCTGGTTGATGGCGTTGGTCAGACGGACGATGGCCAGGGGGTATTCGGCACGGACGTAGACGATACACTCCTGGGCGCCGATGGCGTAGGCACCGATCAGCATACCCTCGATCAGGTTGTGGGGATCGGACTCGATGACGGCACGGTCCATGAATGCACCGGGGTCGCCTTCGTCGGCATTACAGATCATGTACTTCTCTTCGCCCTTGCTCTGGCGGGCAGCGTTCCACTTGAACCAGGTGGGGAAGCCGGCGCCGCCGCGGCCGGCCAGACCTGCTACCTTGATCTCCTCGATGACGTCCTCGGGGGTCATGGTGGTCAGGACCTTGGTCAGGGCCTGATAGCCGTCGTCTGCCAGGTAGGCTTCGATCTTCTCGGGGTTGATGACGCCGCAGTGCCGCAGGGCAATACGGGTCTGCTGGGTCAGGAAGGACTCGTCATCGGGCTCGATGACGATATCGCTGAGCAGGGTGTAATCCTTGGTGGCCACAGCGTTGACAATGGTCTCAGCGTGCTCGGGAGCAACCTTGACACAGCGGTAGAGCTTGCCTTCGTCGTCGTAAACGTCAACGATGGGCTCCAGATAGCAGATACCGACACAGCCGGTGATGGTCAGCTCAGCGCCAACCTGAGGGTTCATCTTCTCTTCCAGTGCGGTGTAAACGGCACCTGCACCGGCAGCCAGGCCGCAGGAGCCCTGGCCGACTACGATCTTTGCCATATTACTTACCCTCCTTTGCCTTGATGTCCCGCAGGATTTTAATGACCTTCTCGGGAGTCAGCGAGCCGTAGGTGTCCTCGTTGATCATCATGACGGGCGCCAGGGAGCAGCAGCCCAGGCAGGAAACCAGGCTCAGGGAGAACAGGCCGTCAGCGGTGGTCTCATTGTCACCGATGCCCAGCTCTTCCATAACAGCGTCAGCGATGCGGTCGGCGCCGTTGACGTAGCAGGCGGTACCCTTGCAGATCATGATCAGGTACTTACCCACAGCGGTGAAACGGAACTGTGCGTAGAAGGTGGCAACGCCCATGATCTTCGCGGGGGTCAGACCGGTGCGCTCGGAGATGTAGTAGACGGCGTCAACGGGAATATAGCCGTAGATCTCCTGGGTCTTCTGGAGGATGGAAATGAGGCTGCCCTTCACATCAGCGTACTTGTCCAGTACGTCCTTGATCAGAGACAGGTCCACACTTTCGTGGTTGCAGCACATAATCTTTCACTCCTTATGTGTGATTTTGATTGATTTTCTCAGCACTTTCAACAGCGCCGAAGT
>JAFTVM010000118.1 GCA_017465745.1 Oscillospiraceae bacterium | reverse complement strand
CACATCCGTCGTCGATACGGGGGCGGCGGGGTCATGACCCCGCCCTACATTGGCGTTGTTTAACGGAACGATAAACTACAATTTGAATCCCGCTCCAATAAAAAATCCGCTCCTTTCGGAGCGGATTTTTTGTAACGCAATTAGCCAAAGACGCTCAGCAGGAAGCCTGCGGCGATGGCGGAGCCGATGACGCCGGCCACGTTGGGACCCATGGCGTGCATCAGCAGGAAGTTGGAGGGGTTGTTCTTCTGGCCGACGATGTTGGAAACACGGGCAGCCATGGGAACGGCGGAGACGCCGGCAGAGCCGATCAGGGGATTGACCTTACCCTTGGTAGCCCAGCACATGACCTGGCCGCCCAGCATGCCGCCGGCAGTGGACAGCAGGAAGGCGCAGACGCCCAGGACGACGATCTTCAGGGTCTCTGCGGTCAGGAAGGTGGAGCCGACCATGGTGGCGCCCACAGCGGTGGACAGCAGGATGGTGACGATGTTCATCAGGGCATTCTGCACGGTGTCAGACAGACGGTCGGTGACGCCGGTCTCCTTGAACAGGTTGCCCAGCATCAGGCAGCCGATCAGAGCGGCGGTGTCGGGCAGCAGCAGTGCCACGAACATGGTAACCAGGATGGGGAAGATGATCTTCTCAGCCTTGGACACGTTACGGGTCTGGACCATCTTGATCTTGCGCTGCTCGGGGGTGGACAGCAGGTTCATGACAGGGGGCTGGATCATGGGGATCAGCGCCATGTAGGAGTAAGCTGCCACGGCGATGCCGCCCAGCAGATGGGGAGCCAGCTGGGTGGTCAGGAAGATGGCGGTGGGGCCGTCAGCACCACCGATGATGCCGATGGAAGCGGCCTCCTGATCGGAGAAGCCCAGCAGACGGGCGCCGAAGTAAGCGGCGAAGACGCCCATCTGAGCGGCTGCGCCCAGCAGCAGGGACTTGGGATTGCTCAGCAGGGGACCGAAGTCGGTCATGGCGCCAACGCCCATGAAGATCAGGCAGGGATACAGGGAGCTTTTGACGCCGATGTAGAAGATGTCCAGCAGGCCGCCGTCGTGCATGATGGTGCCGTAGCCGATCTGGCCTGCCATGTAGGCGTCCCACAGATCCTTGTGGTACAGGCCTGCACCGGGCAGGTTGGTCAGCAGGCAGCCGAAGGCAATGCCCACCATCAGCAGAGGCTCGAACTGCTTGACGATGCCCAGGTACAGCAGCACGCAGGCAATGATCAGCATGACCAGATTCTGCCAGCCGCCGTCGCTGATCAGACCGGAGGACAGGGCGTAGAAGCCGGAGTCCTGCCACAGGGTCAGCAGAATTTCACCAATATTGATGCTCATGAGAAGCCCTCCTTAGCCGATGACGACCAGGGGAGCGCCGGTATCGACAGTGGAGCCCTTGGAGACCAGAACCTGGGTCACGGTGCCGTCCTTGGGCGCCATGATCTCGTTCTCCATCTTCATTGCCTCCAGGACCACCAGCACGGTGCCTGCCTTGACAGCCTGGCCGTTCTGGACATTGACCTTCAGGATATTGCCGGGCATGGGGGCGTTGACGGTCTCGCCGGCGCCGGTGACCACGGGAGCAGCGGGTGCTGCGGGGGCAGCAGCGGGAGCGGCGGCAGCAGCCACAGGAGCGGCTGCCACGGGAGCGGGGGCGATGGCTTCGTACTCGTCCAGCAGCATGGCCTTGCCGTGCTCGACCTCGACCTCGTAAGTACGGCCGTTGAGGGTAACCTTATATTTCATAATTACTTGACCTCCTTGATGGAAATGAAGCGCAGCTCATTCAGGGGCTTGCCCATCTTGTCGGCCACGATGGCCATGATCATGGCTGCGGTCTTGGGCTCCACGTCGTGGAGCTTCAGCTGACCTGCAGCGCCGGGCGCCTTGGGTGCCTCGGCTGCGGGAGCAGCAGGAGCGGGAGCGACAGCGGGTGCAGCGGCGGCTGCCTTTGCGTCCTTGGCCTGGAATGCCTTGCCCATGACGGTGATAACGCACATCAGCAGGATCAGGCCGAAGAAGACAACGGCGTAGCCCAGCAGTGCCACGATACCGGCGTCCAGGATACCAATGTAACTATCCATAGCGAAGTTCCTCCCTTAGCACTCGGTGATGGTGTAGGTGACTTCGTTTTCCTCCTTGGCCTTGCGCTCGGCAAAGAACTTCTCAGCCAGGTTGGGGAATGCAATGTAGCTCAGGACGTCCTCGTCGGACTTGGCGATGCCTGCCAGCTTCTGACGGGTGGGCTCGACAACGGGAGCCAGGGAGTCAGCATAGCGGGTGGTCAGGGGCTGCTCATCGCCCAGGATCATCTTCTGGATGTCAGCATTGATGGGAGCAGGGGTCTTGCCGTACTCGCCGCGGCAGTAGGCCTTGATCTCCTTGGAGACGGTCTTGTAGCGCTGGCCGTCCAGCACGTTGCGCACTGCCTGCACGCCGACCATCTGGGAGGTGGGGGTGACCAGGGGAGGATAGCCCATGTCGGCACGGACCTTGGGGGTCTCGGCCAGCGCCTCGTCGAAGCGGTCCAGGGCGTTCATCTGCTTCAGCTGGCTCAGCAGGTTGCTGAGCATGCCGCCGGGAACCTGGTAGGTCAGGCACTGGGTATCGGTGGCCATGGCCTTGGGCATCAGGGTGCCGTCCTTGATGAAGTCGTCGCGGACGCCCTTGAAGAAGTCGGCCATCTTCTTGGTAACAGCATCATCCAGGTCGACCTGGTAGCCCAGCTGGCGCAGGGCGTAGGCCAGGGTCTCGGTGGCAGGCTGGGAAGTACCGCCGGACATGGGGGAGATGGCGGTGTCGATGATGTCACAGCCGGCCTCGACAGCCTTCAGGTAGGTCATGAAGGCCAGACCCGTGGTGGAGTGGGTGTGCAGGTCGATGGGCATGCCGGGGACAGCGTCCTTGATGGCGGAGACCAGGTCGTATGCCTCCTGGGGGCCCATGATGCCGGCCATATCCTTGATGCAGATGGTGGCAGCGCCCATTTCCTTCAGTTCCCTGACGGTCTCCACATACTTCTTGTGGGTGTGGACGGGAGAGGTGGTGTAGGAGATGGTGCCGGAAGCCAGGGCGCCGGCCTTGATGGTAGCCTCCATGGCGACCTTCAGGTTGCTCACATCGTTCAGAGCGTCGAAGATACGGATGATGTCGATACCGTTCTCAACGGCCTTCTGGACGAAGAGCTTGACGAAATCGTCGGGGTAGTGGGCATAGCCCAGGACGTTCTGGCCGCGCAGCAGCATCTGCAGCTTGGTGTTGGGCATGGCTGCACGGATCTTGCGCAGGCGCTCCCAGGGATCTTCGTGCAGGTAGCGCAGGCAGACGTCGAAGGTGGCGCCGCCCCAGACCTCTGCGGCGTAGTAACCGGCCTTGTCGATGGTGGAGAGCATGGGCTCGAACTTATCGAAAGGCAGACGGGTTGCGATCAGAGACTGGTTGGCGTCACGCAGCACAGTCTCTACAAACTGAACTTTTTGTGCCATTTTGTAATAACCTCCGTAGATGGATTTTTGCGGAAGAAATGCAGGGGATTCTGCACCATTTGTGCCGTATGTACAAAAATCCTGCGTTTCTTCCTGATATTCTGACCAATGGGATCTCCACCGGTCCAAAACAAGGGTTGCGGTGCGGAAACGTTTCCATAGAAAGCGGCATTCCTCACCAAATACATAGTAACACAAGGGGGAAAAAATGTAAATGGATATTTCCGATAATAATTTACCGTTTTTTGGACTGCTTTTTGATGTCCCGCCGGGGCCGTTCCGGCAATGCCCTGCGAAGGCCCACAATCCGCAGTATAATCATATGATTGCAACCTAAACTGAATCGAAACTGGCAATCAAATTGTAGTATGTCGTACAGTCCATTTGTAGGGCGCGGTCATGACCGCGCCGATCAGGTTAGACAACAGCCTATGTATATATTGTG
>JAFTVM010000117.1 GCA_017465745.1 Oscillospiraceae bacterium | reverse complement strand
CTGCGGCGGCCCACCTCCCTCAGAGAGGGAGGCAAGGGCGCTTGCGCGCCGATGCTTACTAAAGCCGATAACCTAAACTACAATTTGAAATCTCACCGTAAATTTCACCAAATATGTTGCAATTCTTTTGGTACTGTGGTATATTTCTAAGTTGAGGAACTATGTGAAGCACCCCAGAACATTTTATATATAAAGGAGATCATTTTATGGCATCTCAGAAGAATATCCGTAATATTGCCATCATCGCCCACGTTGACCACGGCAAGACCACTCTGGTGGATGAGCTGCTGAAGCAGGGCGGCATCTACCGCGAGAACCAGGCCACCCAGGACCGGGTCATGGACTCCGGCGATCTGGAGCGGGAGCGCGGCATCACCATCCTGGCCAAGAACACCTCCGTCACCTACAAGGACTACAAGATCAACATCGTCGACACCCCGGGCCACGCCGACTTCGGCGGCGAGGTGGAGCGCATCCTGAAGATGGTCAACGGCGTCATCCTGCTGGTGGACGCCGCCGAGGGTCCCATGCCCCAGACCCGCTTCGTGCTGCAGAAGGCCCTGGAGCTGGGCCACAAGGTCATCGTCGCCGTCAACAAGGTGGACAAGCCCGACGCCCGGATCGAGGAGGTCATGGACGAAGTCCTGGAGCTGCTGCTGGATCTGGACGCCACCGACGAGCAGTTCAACTCCCCCACCGTTTTCTGCTCCGGCCGCCAGGGCACCGCTTCCTACGGCCCCGATGAGGTGGGCAAGGACCTGACTCCCCTGTTTGAAACCATCGTCAACTACATCGATCCCCCCGTGGGCGATGAGGAAGGCCCCCTGCAGCTGCTGGTCAGCTCCATTGACTACAACGAGTACGTGGGCCGCATCGCCGTGGGCCGTGTGGAGCGCGGCTCCATCCACGTCAACCAGGAAGTCACCATCTGCGATTTCCACAACCCCGACATGAAGCAGAAGGGCAAGGTGGTGGCCCTGTACGCCTTCGACGGCCTGGGCAAGACCCCCATCCAGGAGGCAAAGGCCGGCGAGATCGTGGCCCTGTCCGGCATGGCTGACATCACCATCGGCCGCACCCTGTGCGCCCCCGACGCCGTGGAGCCCCTGCCCTTTGTGAAGATCTCCGACCCCACCATCGAAATGACCTTTGCCGTCAACGATTCCCCCTTCGCCGGCAAGGAAGGCAAGTACGTCACCTCCCGCAACCTCCGGGACCGCCTGGAGAAGGAGCTGCTGAAGGATGTCTCCCTCCACGTCACCGAGCAGGGCACCGACGCCTTCAATGTGGCGGGCCGTGGTGAGATGCACCTTAGCATTCTGATGGAGACCATGCGCCGTGAAGGCTTCGAGTTCGCTGTCTCCACGCCCCGCGTCCTGACCAAGGTCATCGACGGCAAGGTCTGCGAACCCATCGAGCGAATGGTGGCTGACGTGCCTGAGGAGTGCATGGGCAGCGTCATCGAGAAGATCGGCCGCCGCAAGGGCGACCTGGTATCCATGACCCCCATGGGCAGCCGTTACCGCCTGGAGTTCATGGTTCCTTCCCGTGGTCTCTTCGGCTACCGCAGCGAGTTCCTGACCGACACCCGGGGCGAGGGCATCATGTCCTCCGTCCTGGCTGATTACGCACCCATGAAGGGCGAGATCGAGCGCCGCCAGTACGGCAGCCTCATCTCCCACGAGACCGGCGAGGCCTGCGCCTATGGTCTGGGCGCTGCCCAGGAGCGCGGCTCCCTGTTCATCGGCGCCGGCACCCCCGTCTACGCCGGCATGGTCGTGGGCATCTGCTCCCGCAATGAGGATATGAACGTCAACGTCTGCAAGAAGAAGCAGCTGACCAACATGCGCGCCTCCGGCTCCGACGACGCCATCCGCCTGACTACCCCCAGAGTATTCTCCCTGGAGCAGTGCCTGGAGTTCCTGGCTGACGACGAGCTGCTGGAATGCACCCCCAAGAACCTGCGCATCCGCAAGCGCGAGCTGGACCACGGCCTGCGTATGCGCGCCCTGATGAAGAAGCGCGCCCAGGAAGAGGGGAAGTAAGGCAGCCTGCCGATCAAAATTCCACAATTTGCCGTGGGGGCGATGGGATCATCGCCCCCACGTGTGAGAAAAACTGAAAAATTCCACAGCAAAATGCAAAAAAGTTGTTGACCTGAAATGGATTTTCGGTTATACTCATCAAGTATGGATTATTATAATCCCATATTATGTGTTGCTGCGGTCAATCCTGACTGTCGAGCATAGAAAATTTATCAACAGGAGGTGTATTCCACATGAAGCGTACCTACCAGCCCAGCCGCCGTCACCGTTCCAAGGTCCACGGTTTCCGCCAGAGAATGGCTACTTCCAACGGCCGTAAGGTTCTGGCCCGTCGTCGTGCAAAGGGCCGCAAGGTTCTGTCCGCCTGAGTGTAAGGCTTAGTGGTGACACCCACAGCGGAAGAAACGCTCTTACCAGCGAAACGGGAGCTACAGCGGGGTGAATTTGACATTCACCCCGCTTCCCTTTTTTGGGGCGTATACCAGTAATGCATAATGCTAAATGCTGCATGCTGAATTATTGTGTCGGTTTTACCGGCTTATTTCAATCATTCCCGAAGGGAATCTGCATTCAGCATTTTGATCGAGGAGATAATCATGAAATTCTCAACCAGTCTGAAGTACAACCACATATTCCAGCGGCTGTACCGGACGTACGGGCAGGCCAACGGCTTTCTGGTGCTCTATGCCAGGAAAAACCGTCTGGGCGTCAACCGGGTGGGCGTCACCGTCAGCAAGAAGCTTGGCAAGGCCCATATCCGCAACCGCATCCGCCGCCGCGTCCGGGAGGTTTACCGCCTCAACGAAGCCGCTTTCCGTCCCGGCTGGGACATTGTGGTGGTTGTCCGGGGCAAGGCCATCGACGCCTCCTTTGCCCAGCTTACCGAGAGCTATCTGGCCCTGGCCAAAAAGGCCGGGATCCTTCTGTGATACCATGAAAAAACTCTTCCTTGCCCTGATCCGCTTTTACCAGCGCAATATTTCTCCCGCTTTCCCGGCCCAGTGCCGGTTCCGTCCCACCTGCTCTGCCTACGCTTATGAAGCCATTACGAAATATGGCTGTGTGAAGGGCGGCCTGATGGCCCTGTGGCGTATCCTGCGCTGCAATCCCTTCAACCATTCTGACCCTTACGACCCCGTACCTTAATAAGGAGGTAAACATTAACATGTTTCTCGCATTTCAGCTTTCCGATCTGATCACCGTGCCCTTTGGCTGGCTGCTGGGCGTCCTGTACGACCTGACTTCCAACTACGGCGTGGCCATGATCATTTTCGCCATCCTGGTCCAGGCCATCATGCTGCCCATCAATGCCAAGAGCAAGAAGAGCATGATGAAGATGTCCCGCCTGCAGCCCCGCATCCAGGAGATCCAGCGCAAGTACGCCAACGACCAGCAGAAGCAGAACGAAGCCATCCAGGCCCTGCAGAAGGAAGAAGGCGCTTCCATGGGCATGGGCGGCTGCCTGTGGAGCTTTGTGCCCCTGCTGATCCTGATCCCTCTGTTCACCGTTATCCGTGAGCCCATCACCTACATCCTGGGCGAAGGCGCCGAGGTTGCCACCCAGATCATCGAGACCATCAAGGGTCTGGCTCCCGAGGGAACCTTCGGCAATGCCTACTATGACCAGGTCACTGCCGCCGGTCTGATCCCCCAGTATGCCGCCGAGCTGAAGGCTGCCATCTCCGGCATCTCCGCTGAGACCCTGGAGGGTATCAATTTCACCTTCCTGGGCATCAACCTGGGTCTGATCCCCCAGTTCAACATCTTCGCTTCTGACTGGGTCTGGGACTGGGCACACATCGGCCTGTTTCTGATCCCTGTGCTGTCCGCTGCTTCCCAGGTGCTGCAGATGTGGATCGGCCAGAAGAACAATGATTCCGTCGTCACCAACGAGAAGGGCATCCAGGACAAGGAGACCGCTGCCAACTCCCAGACTGCCCAGACCAACAAGATGATGATGTGGATGATGCCCGCCATGTCCCTGTGGATCGGCTTCACCGTGTCCGCCGGCCTGTCCCTTTACTGGTTCATCGGCGGTGTGTTCCGCATGATCACCGACCCCATCATGACCAAGCACTACCGCAAGATCTATGATGAGGAGGACGCCATCCGCCTGCAGAAGGCCATGGAGCTGGACGCCATCGAGGCCGAGAAGGAGCGCATCCGCGCCGAGCGCCGCGCCGCCAACCCCGAGGGCCAGACCCAGAACACCAG
>JAFTVM010000116.1 GCA_017465745.1 Oscillospiraceae bacterium | reverse complement strand
TGCTCCTGCAGGTTGTGGCCGACACCGGGGATGTAAGCGGAAACTTCCATACCGTTGGTCAGGCGAACACGGGCGATCTTACGCAGTGCAGAGTTGGGCTTCTTGGGGGTGGTGGTACGAACAGCAGTGCAAACGCCACGCTTCTGGGGGGAAGGCAGGGTGGTAGCCTTGTTCTCCAGGGTGTTCAGACCTCTCTGCAGAGCGGGAGAGTTGGACTTGTAGGTGGCCTGCTTACGACCATAACGAACGAGCTGATTAAAAGTAGGCATCTATTTTCTCCTTTCTTTGATTCTCGCCCTTCCGGGCGGGCTTTATTTCCAAGGGCTTGTCCCTTTGGAATCGGATTATTCCACAGCCGCCGCGGCGGCTGCGCCGACCTCGATGCCGCAGGCCCTTCCCAGCGCGATTCTATCGCTGACCCAGGCGACCGGTACGTCACCGCTTCGGCAGATGGCCTCAATAGGCTCGGTGATGGCGGGATCCGCATTCCGGGCCAGGACCACGAAGCTGACGCTTCCTCTGTCCAGGGCCTTTCGCAGCTGTTTGCTGCCCACGACCACCTTCCGGCGGCTCAGTTCAGCAAGCATCTGGCGTTCCCCATTTCTCTTGTCATTTTGAGTGTCCATACAGTCTCTTATTATAAACAGTTTTTCCCGAATGTCAACACAAATTTTCAGATTTCAAAAATATTTTTTAGGGATTCCCCACCCTTTTCTCAGGGAAATACAAATGTTTTCCACTGATTTATTGTGCGTATCCTCATCCATTTTAACATTACTATAAATGTCAGGATTTGTCAATTTATGTATCCCAAAATACCGCTTCTTCCGCAGGGGGGCGGCCACAAGACCCGCCCCTACAATATAATATAGAAAAAGACCGTCACCTTTTGGGTGACGGTCTTCTGTTGATCATTCAGCGCTTACACCTGATTCTCCGTGTAATCCTCAGTCAGGCGGCTCTCGGGGGTCACGCCGGGCTGGTAGTCCCGGTATGCCATCAGGCCGGAGCCTGCGGGGATCAGCTTACCGATCAGCACGTTCTCCTTCAGGCCAACCAGGTGGTCGACCTTGCCCTTGATGGCGGCGTCGGTCAGGACCTTGGTGGTCTCCTGGAAGGAAGCGGCGGACAGGAAGGAGTCGGTGGCCAGAGCGGCCTTGGTGATACCCAGCAGCACGGGGCTGTAGGTGGCAGGCTTCAGGTCGGTCTCGCCGGCGGCGATGCGGGCCTCCACGGCTGCATTGGCGTCCTCCAGCTCGAAGACGTCGACCACAGTGCCGGTCAGCAGGGTGGAATCGCCGGGCTCCTCGATGCGGACCTTGCGCATCATCTGGCGGATAATGACCTCGATATGCTTATCGTTGATCTCAACGCCCTGCTGGCGGTACACGGCCTGGACGGACTGGACCAGGTAATCCTGGACAGCCTCGACGCCGGAGATCCGCAGGACATCCTGGGGATACAGGGCACCGTCGGTGATGGGTTCGCCCTTGAGGACCTTCTTGCCGTGTGAGACCTTCAGACCCATGGAGTAGGGCACCTGGTAGGTCTTGACCTCGCCGTCGTCAGCGGTAACGGTGATGTTACGCAGAGCGGTACGGTGGGTATCGTCGATGTGGACGACACCGGTGATCTCAGAGATCTGGGCCATCTTCTTGGGACGGCGGGCCTCGAACAGTTCTTCGACTCGGGGCAGACCCTGGGTGATATCGTCACCTGCAACGCCGCCGGAGTGGAAGGTACGCATGGTCAGCTGTGTACCAGGCTCACCGATGGACTGTGCGGCGATGATACCGACAGCTTCGCCCAGGTCGACCTCCTTGGAGGTGGCCAGGTTCATGCCGTAGCACTTGGCGCAGACGCCGGTGCGGGCGCGGCAGCCCAGGATGGTGCGGATATAGATCTTCTCGATGCCGGCGGCCTCGAACTTGGCGGCGTCCTCGGGCATCATCATGACGTCCTTGGAGTGCAGCAGCTCGCCGGTCTCGGGATGAATGACATCATTGACAGGATAACGGCCGCGGATGCGGTTGCCGAAGGAATCCACCACGTCGCCGTTCTTGTCGTAGACGGCACCCACCCAAATGCCATCGGTGGTGCCGCAGTTGTGCTGGCGGATGATGACGTCCTGAGAAACGTCGACCATTCGGCGGGTCAGGTAACCGGAGTCGGCGGTACGCAGAGCGGTATCGGTCATGCCCTTTCGTGCGCCTCTGGAGGAGATGAAGTACTCCAGAACAGACAGGCCTTCACGGAAGTTCGCCTTGACGGGGATCTCGATGGTACGGCCTGCGGTATCGGCCATCAGGCCTCGCATACCGGCCAGCTGACGGATCTGAGCCATGGAGCCTCGGGCACCGGAGTTTGCCATCATGAAGATGGAGTTGAACTCGTCCAGGTTGCCGGACAGGGCGTCGGTGACTTCCGCGGTGGTCTTCTCCCACTGCTGAACCACCAGACGGTAACGCTCCTCATTGGTGATGAAGCCCATGCGGTAGTAGTTTTCGATCTCGACCACCTTGCCCTCAGCGGCCTTGACCAGATCGTACTTGATCTGGGGAACCACCATGTCGGCAATGGAGACGGAGATCGCACCCTTGGTGGAGTACTTGTAGCCCAGAGCCTTGATGCGGTCCAGCATCTCGGTGGCGATGGTGAAGCCGTGCTTGCGGATACACTTGTCGATGATCTTGCCCAGCTCCTTCTTACGGACCAGGAAGCTGATCTCCAGATCAAACTCATGGCCGGGAACAGAGCGGTCCACGAAGCCCAGATCCTGAGGAATGGGCTCGTTGTAGATCAGACGGCCCACAGTGGCGTCGATGACGCGGTACTGCATGACACCGTCGATCTCCTTACCGTAGCGCACGCGGATCGGAGCGTGCAGGCCCACAGCGCCGTCGGCGTAGGCGGCGATGGCCTCTTCGACGGAGGAGTAGTTGAGCAGGGGGCGGAACTCGGCGCCGCGCTTG
Organism: Oscillospiraceae bacterium; assembly: GCA_017465745.1. GTDB lineage: Bacteria > Bacillota > Clostridia > Oscillospirales > Oscillospiraceae > Faecousia. The sequence goes on along the minus strand of JAFTVM010000116.1, from coordinate 1,647 downwards.
CCCTCGGCCTTGGCGGCCTTGTTGGCAGCCAGGAACTCGTCAGCGTCCACGATGGTGTCCACAGTCAGGTTGGTGTCGCCGGCATCGGTGACCCACACATTCTCAGCGCCCTTCTCAGCCTTGCCCAGACGGGTGTAGGTCAGGTAGTAGGCGCCCAGGATCATATCCTGAGTGGGAACGGTGACGGGCTTGCCGTCCTGGGGACGCAGCAGGTTATTGGCGGACAGCATCAGCATACGGGCCTCAGCCTGCGCCTCGGGGCTCAGAGGCACGTGGATAGCCATCTGGTCGCCGTCGAAGTCAGCGTTGAACGCGGTGCAGCACAGGGGGTGCAGCTTCAGGGCGCGGCCTTCCACCAGGATGGGCTCGAAGGCCTGGATGCCCAGACGGTGCAGGGTGGGTGCACGGTTCAGCATGACGGGACGGTCCTTGATGATCTCGTCCAGGGCGTCCCAGACCTCGGTCTTGCCCTTGTCGATCATCTTCTTGGCGGACTTGATATTGTTGGCCAGGCCGTCGGCAACCAGCTTCTTCATAACGAAGGGGCGGAACAGCTCGATGGCCATCTCCTTGGGCACGCCGCACTGGTACAGCTTCAGCTCAGGACCGACGACGATAACGGAACGGCCGGAATAGTCGACACGCTTACCCAGCAGGTTCTGGCGGAAGCGGCCCTGCTTGCCCTTGAGCATATCGGACAGGGACTTCAGGGCGCGGTTGTTGGCGCCGGTGACGGCACGGCCGCGGCGGCCGTTGTCGATCAGGGCGTCCACAGCCTCCTGCAGCATCCGCTTTTCGTTGCGGATGATGATGTCAGGTGCGTGGAGCTGGATCAGTCTCTTCAGACGGTTGTTACGGTTGATGACCCGGCGATACAGATCGTTCAGGTCGGAGGTGGCGAAGCGGCCGCCGTCCAGCTGGATCATGGGACGGATGTCGGGCGGAATGACGGGCAGCACGTCCATGACCATCCAGCTGGGCTTGTTGCCGGACTCACGGAATGCCTCGACGACCTCCAGACGCTTCACCAGACGCAGCTTCTTCTGGGAAGAAGCGGTCTTCAGCTCGGCACGCAGCTGCTCGGAGAGCTTGTCCAGATCGATCTGCTCCAGCAGCGTCTTGACAGCCTCGGCGCCCATGCCGGCCTTGAAATCGTCCTCATACTTTTCGCGCATATCGCGGTATTCCTTCTCGGTCAGCACCTGGTTCATGGCCAGCGGTGCGTCGCCGGGATCGGTGACGATATAGGCGGCAAAGTACAGGACCTTCTCCAGGATCTTGGGGCTGATGTCCAGGATCAGACCCATCCGGGAGGGGATACCCTTGAAGTACCAGATATGGCTGCAGGGAGCGGCCAGCTCAATGTGGCCCATGCGCTCGCGGCGGACCTTGGCCTTGGTGACCTCGACGCCGCAGCGGTCGCAGACCTTACCCTTGTACTTGATCTTTTTATATTTACCGCAGTGGCACTCCCAGTCCTTGGTGGGTCCGAAGATCCGCTCACAGTACAGGCCGTCCCGCTCGGGTTTCAGGGTGCGATAGTTGATGGTCTCAGGCTTCTTGACTTCGCCAAAGGACCACTGCCGGATCATATCCGGGGAAGCAATGCCGATTTTAATTGCATCAAAGGTGGCATCTGCCATACTT